>CALJZN010000127.1 GCA_937983405.1 uncultured Paracoccaceae bacterium | reverse complement strand
GCATCGAGCCCCCCGCGACCGGCGGCGCGGGACGCGCCGGGGCCTGCCCCCAAGGCCGCGCCCGGACGTCGACGGCCGATAGGGTTGCGCGCGGGGACGGCTTGGGACCGACAGCCTGCCGGTCTGCGGAATGCCCGCAGGCGGCGGGGGGGGCAGCCGACCCCGGCGGCGCGGCAGCCCCGGACCGGGATGCGGACGCAGGCGCCGGCCCGCCACGCGGCCGGCAGGACGCGCCGGGGCCTCAGCCCGGGCGCGATGCCTTCTCGTCGAGGCCCGAGCGCCCCTCGCGGCGCTCGAGCTCGGCCAGAACCTCGGCAAGGTCCACGTCGCGGGCGGCCAGCATGACGAGGAAGTGGTAGAGCACGTCGGCCCCTTCGGCCACCAGGGCCGCACGGTCACCCCGGACGGCCTCGACCACCGCCTCCACCGCCTCCTCGCCGAACTTCCGCGCCGCCGTCTCGGGGCCCTGCGCCAGCAGCCTTGCCGTCCAGGACGTGGCGGGGTCGGCCCCGCGCCGGGCGGCGATGGTGGCTGCCAGCCGGTCAAGCGGGTGGGCGGGCGCGCTCATGCCGGGCGCACCGGAATGCCGGCCGCGGCCATGGCCGCCTTGGCCTCGGCGATCGAGTGGATGCCGAAGTGGAAGATCGAGGCGGCAAGCACCGCGCTGGCATGCCCTTCGGTCACGCCGGCCACGAGATGGTCGAGCGTGCCGACCCCGCCCGAGGCGATCACCGGCACCGGCACGGCATCGGCCACCGCCCGGGTCAGCGCGAGGTCGAAGCCCGCGCGCGTGCCGTCGCGGTCCATGCTGGTCAGCAGGATCTCTCCCGCCCCCCTGGCCGCGACCGCGACGGCGAAGGCGA
Organism: uncultured Paracoccaceae bacterium; assembly: GCA_937983405.1. GTDB lineage: Bacteria > Pseudomonadota > Alphaproteobacteria > Rhodobacterales > Rhodobacteraceae > JAHDXW01. The sequence continues at coordinate 3,683 of CALJZN010000127.1, read as the reverse complement.
CCGCGTCGATCCCCGTCGCCCGCCGCCCGCCGTGGGTGAAGATCTCCCACCGCCCCGGGCCGACCTGCTTGGCGTCGATCGCCACCACGATGCACTGGCTGCCGAAGCGGTCGGCGGCGCGGGCGACCACGTCGGGGTCGGCCACCGCGGCGGAGTTGAACGACACCTTGTCGGCCCCGGCCAGCAGCAAGGCGCGCACGTCCTCGGGGCTGCGCACGCCGCCGCCCACGGTCAGCGGCATGAAGCAGGCCTCGGCGGTGCGGGTCACGAGGTCGTGCAGGATGCCGCGGTTCTCGTGCGTGGCGTGGATATCGAGATAGCACAGCTCGTCCGCCCCCGCGGCATCATAGGCGCGCGCCGCCTCAACCGGGTCGCCGGCATCCACGAGGCGGGTGAAGTTCACGCCCTTCACCACGCGGCCCTCGGCCACGTCGAGACAGGGGATGATGCGGGTCTTGAGCATGGGCGCCCCTTTCGCCGGCGCTTGTAGTGCAGGATCGTCCCGGGCGGAAGCACCGGCCGGGTCGGCATCCGGCAAGCCATCGCCAATCGTCCCGATTGGCGCTAGGGGGCATCCGATGGAACCGCCCTTCGAGATCTTCCTCACCGCCCCCCCGGGGCTCGAGCCGCTGCTCGCGGCCGAGGCGGCGGCGGCGGGCTTTGCCGCGCCTGAGGTCGTGCCCGGCGGCGTGACCGTCCGGGGCGGTTGGCCGGACGTCTGGCGCGCCAACCTCGACCTGCGGGGGGCGGGGCGCGTGCTGGTGCGGGTCGCCGCCTTCCGCGCGTTGCACTTGGCCCAGCTCGACAAGCGGGCGCGCCGGGTGGACTGGGCCGCGCTGCTGCCCCGCGGCGGGCGCGTGAAGGTCGAGGCCGCCTGCCACGCCTCGCGCATCTACCACGCCGGAGCGGCGGCCGAGCGGGTGCTGCGCGCGGTGACCGAGGCGACCGGGGCCAGCGCCGCCCGGCTTGACGAGGGCGCGCAGCGCATCCTCGTGCGGATCGAGGACGATCTCTGCACGATCAGCCTCGACAGCTCGGGCGCGCCGCTGCATCGCCGCGGCTTCAAGGCCGAGGTCGGCAAGGCACCGCTGCGCGAGACGCTGGCCGCGCTGTTCCTGGCCGCCTGCGGCTGGGACGGGCGGACGCCGGTGGTGGACCCGATGTGCGGCGCGGGCACCATCCCGATCGAGGCGGCTGGCATCGCCGCCGGCCTTTCCCCGGGGCGCGCGCGGGCCTTCGCCTTCGAGGGCTGGCCGTCGTTCGACCCCGGGGCCTGGGCCGCGCTGCAGGCGCGTCCGCCGGCGCCGCGGTCGGATGCCGTGATGTGGGGGTCCGACCGCGACGCGGGCGCGGTGCGGATGGCCGCGGCCAACGCCGCCCGCGCCGGGGTGGGCGAGCGCCTCCGGCTGGCCTGCGCCGCGGTGAGCGACCTTGCCCCGCCCGAAGGGCCGCCGGGCCTTGTGCTCGTCAACCCGCCCTACGGGGCGCGCATCGGCAACCGCCGGCTGCTCTTCGGCCTTTACGGCGCGCTGGGCGCGGTGCTGCGGGCGCGCTTCAGGGGCTGGCGCATTGGCCTGATCACCGCCGACGAAGGGCTTGCGCGCGCCACCGGCCTGCCCTTCGCCCCGCCCGGGCCACCGGTGCCGCACGGGGGGCTCGTCATCCGGCTGTGGCAGGCGGGGCCGCTGGGCTAGCCCGATGCGGCAGAGGGCGCGGCCAGGGCGGCCAGCGCCGTGGCGAGGTCGAGCGCGCCGTCATAGAGCGCCCGGCCCGAGATCGCCCCGGCGATCACGCCGGTGTCGCGCAGCGCGATCAGATCGGCAAGCGAGGCGATCCCGCCGCTGGCGATCACCGGTAGCGCCACCGCCCGGGCCAGCGCCGCGGTTGCGGCGACGTTCGGGCCGCCCATCGCGCCGTCGCGGTCGATGTCGGTGTAGATCAGCGCGGCGACGCCCGCATCCTCGAACCGCCGGGCAAGCTCGACGGCGGCAAGGTCGGTGGTCTCGGCCCAGCCGCGGACGGCCACGCGCCCGCCGCGGGCGTCGATCCCCACCGCGATGCGTCCCGGATGGGCGCGCGCGGCCTCGCGCACCAGCGCGGGGCTCTCGACCGCGACGGTGCCCAGGATCACCCGTGCCACCCCGCGGTCGAGCCAGCCCTCGATGGTGGCCCTGTCGCGGATGCCGCCGCCCAGCTGGCAGGGCACCGGAACGGCTGCCAGGATCGCCTCGACGGCGGCGGCGTTCACCGGACGGCCGGCGAAGGCGCCGTTGAGATCGACCAGATGCAGCCAGCGCGCGCCTGCCGCGACGAAGGCGCGCGCCCGGGCGGCCGGGTCGTCGCCGAAGACGGTCGCCGCCTCCATCGCGCCGCGCAGGAGGCGTACGCACTGGCCGTCTTTGAGGTCGATGGCGGGGTAGAGGATCATCGGCAGGGCCTTGGCGGAAGGGCTGGGCGGGACGGGACAGGTTTCGGGCCTGGCCTGCGGACAACGCGGCGCCCGCGGCCGGCAGGGATCAGCGGCTGAGGCCCCCCGCCAGCCCCGGCACGTCGAGCGCGGCGAAGCCGTAGTGGCGCAGCCAGCGCAGATCGCTCTCGAAGAAGGCGCGCAGGTCGGGGATGCCGTATTTCAGCATGGCGATGCGGTCGATCCCGAGGCCGAAGGCAAAGCCCTGCCAGGCTTCGGGGTCGATCCCGCCGGCGGCCAGCACCTTGGGATGCACCATGCCCGAGCCCAGGATCTCGAGCCAGCCGTCCCCCTCGCCGATCCGCAGCTGCCCGCCGGCCCAGGAACAGCGGATGTCCACCTCGGCCGACGGCTCGGTGAAGGGGAAATGCGAGGCGCGGAAGCGCAGGTCCACCCGATCGACCTCGAAGAACGCGCGGCAGGCCTCTTCCAGCACCCATTTCAGATGCGCCATCGAGATGTCGCGGTCGATGGCCAGCCCCTCGACCTGGTGGAACATGGGCGTGTGCGTCTGGTCCATGTCCATGCGATAGACCCGCCCCGGCGCGATCACCCGCAGCGGCGCCCCCTGGGCGAGCATGGCGCGGATCTGCACCGGGCTTGTGTGCGTGCGCAGCACATGCGGCGGGCGGTCGTCGCCCGCCGCCCGCGCCATGAAGAAGGTGTCGTGCTCCTGCCGGGCGGGATGCTCGGGCGGGATGTTCAGCGCGTCGAAGTTGAACCAGTCGCTTTCGACCTGCGGCCCCTCGGCCACGGCAAAGCCCAGATCGGCGAAGATCGCGACAAGCTCCTCCGTGACCTGGCTGACCGGGTGGATGCTGCCCTGCGGCCGCGGCCGGCCGGGCAGCGTGACGTCCAGCCACTCGGCCGCCAGCCGCGCCTCGAGCGCGGCATCGGCCAGCGCGGCGCGCCGGGCGCGCAGGGCGGCGTCGATCTCGTCCTTCAGCGCGTTCAGCGCCGGGCCCGCGGCCTTGCGCGCCTCGGGGTCCATGGCCCCGAGCTCGCGCATCTTCAGGCTGATCTCGCCCTTGCGGCCCAGCGCGGCCACACGCACGGCCTCGATGGCGTCCTCGTCCGCCGCCGCGGCGATCGCGTCGAGATAGCGTGCCCTGACCGCCTCAAGCCCGTCCATGTCACCCCTTTCCGTCCTTGCGCCGCGGCGTCCTAGCGAAGGGGGGGCAGAAGGGCAAGGGCCGGCCGGCGCCCCCGCCGCCGC
>CALJZN010000126.1 GCA_937983405.1 uncultured Paracoccaceae bacterium | reverse complement strand
GGCGCGCCGGGCCCGCGCGGCAGCCGAGGCACAGGCCGCCGCGACGCGGCCCTCCGAGATCGCCGCCAGGGCCGCGCGCCTGGCCGAGGCGATCGCCACGGCCGAAGCCCGCCGCGCCCGCGCGGCCGAGGCGCTGGCCGCGGCCGAGGCGCGGCTGCGCGAGGCGGCCGCGGCCGAGCGGCAGGCCGAACGCGCGGCGGCCGAGGCGCGCGAGGGGCGCGCGCGCGCCGAGGCGGGGGCCGAGGCCGCTGCGGCGGTCGCCGGGGAGGCGGCCGGCCGGATCGTCGCCGAGACGTCGGAGCCGCCCGAGGCGCTGGCGCGGGCGCTGGGCGCGGCGGTGGGGGAGCCGACGGCGCTGGAGGCCGAGGTTGCCCGGCTGCGGCGCGCGCGCGAGGCGCTTGGGGCCGTCAACCTGCGCGCCGAGGACGACGCCGCCGCCGTCCGGGCCGAGCACGAGACGCTGCTGTCCGAGAAGGCCGACCTGGTCCAGGCGGTGGCCAAGCTGCGCGGCGGGATCGGGGCGCTGAACCGCGAGGGGCGCGAACGCCTGCTGACCGCCTTCGAGCAGGTTGATGCGAACTTCGCCGCGCTTTTCACCCATCTCTTCGGCGGCGGCGAGGCGCGGCTGACGCTGGTCGAGGCGGACGACCCGCTCGAGGCGGGGCTCGAGATCCTCTGCCAGCCGCCGGGCAAGAAGCTTTCCACCCTCACACTTCTGTCGGGGGGCGAGCAGACGCTGACGGCGCTGGCGCTGATCTTTGCGGTGTTCCTCGCCAACCCCGCCCCGATCTGCGTACTCGACGAGGTCGATGCGCCGCTTGACGATGCCAATGTGGGCCGGTTCTGCGACCTGCTGGACGAAATCACGCGGCGCACCGGAACACGCTTTCTGATCATCACCCATCACGCGGTGACGATGGGCCGGATGGACCGGCTTTACGGCGTGACCATGGCCGAGCCGGGGGTGAGCCAGCTCGTCAGTGTCGACCTGCGCAAAGCAGCGGCGCTGGTGGCCTGAGGCCGGACGCCGGAGGCCCGAAAATCCTTCGCCGAAGGATTTTCGGGCAGGTCGCGCGGGTGGTCGCCAAAATCCTTCGCCGAAGGATTTTGGCGCGTGGGCCGTGGCGCGGGGGTCGGACGGGCAGGGCTGCTTTCGTCGGGCGGCGGAAGGTCCGGAGGGGGCCGACGCGCCTTCCGGGTGCGCGCGTCTGCGGGCCGGGGACCGCGCAGGTCCGAAGCGACAGCCGAGGGCCCATGGCAGGGGTCGTGCGGTCGGGCAGGATCGTCCGCCCTTGCCGGGCGAAGCGCGGCGCGGGCTGTGGCGGCGCAACGGGCGCATGAAGGTCTTGCGCGTTAAGGGCGAGGCGGGGCGTGCCGAGCTCCGGGCGCGCCATCTCCGGCGTTGCGGGGCCGAGGTCGCGGTGGTGGGCAGGGCGCAGGCGGCGCTCGGTCGGCCGGCCTGCAACGCGGTCGATGTGGCCCGGCGCGGGCCCCGTGCTGCCCGGGGGCAGCGCGCTGGCGACGGCCGGCTCTGCAAGCTGCCGGCGCCCCTCGGCCGGCGTCGTCGTCACCGGCACGGCGTTGCTGTCCGACGGCTCGACCCTTGCGCTCTCGTCCACCGGCTTGGCCGGTCTGTCCCGTCCGGTGGCCGTGGCGGCGGCACCCTTGCCGCGGCCGTGCGGCCTGCTGCCAACATCCTGTCGCGCCAAGGTCATGCTTCGACCCCGGACGTCATGCACGATTGAAATTCCCGGTGCGAGTGCCATGCTAGAGGGGCGGAGCGGCGGAGTCGGCCATGCTGGAGGAACTTCCCGAGGAGGTGCGCGCGGGGCTCGCGGCCGCGGCACGGCGCGGCAGGCGGCGGCGGCCGCGCTACCGCATCCGTGTCGGCGGCGAGGTGGTGCCGGTTCTGCGCCTGTGGGAGGACGGATTTGCCCTGGAGCTTGCGCATGCGCGCGCGTTGCGCGGACTGGTCGATCTGTTCGAAGGATCGCGCCATGTCGCGCAATGCCTGATCGTGGCCTCGGCGGCCGCGGGCGACGAGGTGATCTGCGAGTTCAAGCGCAGCACCGCCGCCGCCGACCGCGCCCCGCTCGACTTCGTCCGCGACGACGACGCGCCCGCGGGACTTCTGCCCCGCCGCTGACTAGGCCAGGTCGGCGAAGGCGGCCTGCAGCCGCCCGACCGCCTCGGCCAGCCGCGACCGCGGGGTGGCGAAGTTGAAGCGCAGAAAGCTGGCCCCGCCGCTGCCGAAGGTCGCGCCGTGGTTGGCCGCGATGCGCGCGCGCCGTTCCACCCGGGCGATCGCCTCGGACGGCTCGAGGCCCGTGCCGGCGAAATCGACCCAGGCGAGATAGGTCGCCTCGAGCGGCATCGAGGCGACCCCGGGGACGGCGGCGAGGCCCGCATCGAAGAGGTTTCGGTTCGCGTCGAGGTAGGGCAGCAGCGCGTCCACCCAGGCCGCGCCCTCGGGCGTGTAGGCCGCGGTCGTCATGGCCAGACCGAAGGAGTTGGGGGCGATCCCGAGGGCGGCCACGACCTGCGCGAAGCGCGCGCGCAGGGCGGGGTCGGCGACGATCACCTGGCCGCAATGGGCGCCGGCGATGTTGAAGGTCTTGGACGGCGCGGTCATCATCACCAGCCGGTCGGCGATCTCGGGCGCGGCGACGGCCAGCGGCACATGGCGGGCGGGGGGATAGACGAGATCGTGATGGATCTCGTCGGACACCACGATCAGGCCGTGCGCCGCGGCGAAGGCGGCGACGTCCCGCAGCTCCTCGGCCGTCCAGACGCGGCCGCCGGGATTGTGCGGCGAGCACAGGATCACGAGCCGCTCGCGCCCGGTCAGCGCCGCCGCCGCGGCGTCGAGGTCGATGACATAGCGGCCCTCGTGCCGCGCCAGCGGCACCTCGGTCACGCTGCGGCCGGCGGCGCGGATGATGCGGAAGAAGGCATGGTAGACCGGCGTGAACAGGATCACCGCATCGCCCGGGGCGGTGAAGGCCTGCACGCAGAGCGCGGTGCCGTTGACCAGGCCGTGGGTGGTGAAGATGGTGGCGGGATCGACGCTCCAGCCGTGGCGGGTGGCCATCCACCAGGCGACGGCGGCGCGATAGGGGCCCTCGTCGCCCCAGTAGCCGTGCACGCCATGGTCGGCCATCGCGCGCAGGGCGGCGTTGACCGCTTCGGGCGCGGCGAAGTCCATGTCGGCCACCCACATCGGCAGGCCGTCGGCGGGATCGACGCCGTAGCGTTCGGCCATGCCGTCCCACTTGATCGAATGGGTTCCGCGGCGCTCGATGCGGCGGTCGAAGTCGGGGGCG
>CALJZN010000125.1 GCA_937983405.1 uncultured Paracoccaceae bacterium | reverse complement strand
GCGATCCTTTCCTCGAGGTCGGCGGCGGCCAGCACCGCATCCAGAATGGCCCGGGTGGCGGGGGGCAGCGCGGGGTTCATCCGGTAACGCACCCATTGCGCGTCGCGCCGCTCGACCACCAGACCCGCCTGCCTGAGGGCGCGCATGTGGCGCGACATCCGGCTTTGCGTGGCGTCAAGCCGTTTCATCAACTCGCACGCGCAATGCTCGCCCCCGTCGGCCAGAATCCGGATCGCCGCCAGGCGGGTGGGTTCGGAGAGGGCGGAAAGGATGGCCAGAGGCACGGCGCGACCCCGCACGGAAGGACGTTTCATTCGCTTGTTCGCATAAGCGCATATGCGCATCTTGAGTTGCGGTGTCAAGCGGCGCGGCGATCCGGCGCGGGGCCGCGACGCCCCGGCTAGGTCAGGTCGGTCGCGGCCGCGCCGGTGGGTCTGGCCGCCAGCTCGGAGGGCGTCAGGCGCGCATAAAGCCTGATCGCGGTGCCGTCGGGGTCGGCCAGCCCGAGCTCGTGCCGGGGTGTGCCCGTCCAGGTCGTGCGCGGAGGCGACTCGATCCGGGCGCCAAGGGCAAGCGCGCGGCGATAGGCGTCGATCACCGCAGCGCGGTCGGGCAGCGCGAGTCCGAGCTGGACGGGCAGGCCGTGCGGCACCGGCTCGCCCCCGGCGACGGTGAGCACGAGGTCGAGGTTCAGGTCGGGGCGGCGGAAGGCGGCGGAGCGCTGCGTCCACGCCTCCGGCCAGCCGTTCAGCAGCCAGGCGTAGAAGCGCGTGCTCTCGGCCAGATCGCGCACCTGCAGGCCGGCGTGAAACCCGGTCGCCGGCGGCCCCTCGGGCACATCGAGCAGGCGCGCCAGCACCGCAATGCGCGCCCCGATCTCGTCGCGCGCGTTGCGGAAGGCGGCCACGTCGCCCGCGGCAGCGGGGTCGGCGACGGGCCAGTGCAGCCGCCGCACCGGGCCGGGAACGAAGGGGCAGACCTCCTCGGCGCAAAGCGTCACGATCAGGTCGGCGGTCTCGGGCGAAACCGCCTCCAGCGGCTTGGAGCGATGCCCCGAAATGTCGATGCCCGCCTCTGCCATGGCCGCGACGGCGCGCGGATGCAGCGTGCCGGGGGCCGAGCCCGCGCTGGCAACCTCGACGCCGGCGGGCAGCATCGCGCGCGCCAGCCCCTCGGCCATCTGGCTGCGGGCCGAGTTGGCAACGCAGAGAAACAGGATGCGCATGCCCTCAGCCCCCCATCCTGGGAAGCGGCACCATCAGCACCGGGCGGCGCGCAATTTCGCACAGACGGGCGGCTGTCGAACCGATGGCCATGCTTTCCACCCAGGTCTGCCCGTGCTTGCCCACCACGATCAGGTCGGCCTCGCGCTCGGTCGCCAGACGGGCGATCTGCTCCGACGGCGTGCCGGTGGCCAGATGCACCTCGGCCCTGCCGCCGGCGGCAACGATCTGCGCGGCGATGGCGTCGAGCGCGGCGCGGGCCATAACCTCCCAGTGCGCATAGCGCGCGACCTCGTCGGGACTGGCGACATGCAGCAGCGCGACCACCTCGGCACGGGGGGCAAGGCCCACCGCCGCCGCCTCGGCCGCCTGCGCCTGCGGCGAGAAGTCGGTCGCCAGCAGCAGCCGGCGCAATCCGCCGTGGCAGGCGCGCCCGCAGGCCGCATCCCCCTCCTGTCCCGTGGCCTCGATCCACTCCAGCCGCACCGGCAGGGGGCTTTGCCGGACCACCTCGCGCGCCACCGAGCCCAGGAACAGCCCCCGCAGCAGGTTCTGCCCGCGCGAGCCGATCACGATCAGCTCGGCCCCGTGTTCGGCGGCCGCCACCAGGATGTCCTGCGCCACGTCGCCCGCGGCGCGGATGTCGATGGCGACCTCGAAGCCCGCGGCGTGCAGCGGCGCGGCGCGCTCGCGCAGCCAGTCTGCCAGCGCATCCCTGTTTCCATAGCCCGCCCCCTGTCCGTAACCCAGCCGGACGACATGCGACAGGATCAGGCGGGTCGTGCCCAGGGCGCGCAGGTCGGACAGGCAATCAAGCAGCGGGCCCTGGGCGGCCGAGTGGTCGAGCGCGACAAGCGCGGTGCGGAACATCAGGTCTGCTCCCGTGATCTCGAGGGGCGGATCGGGGTTTCCTCGGCCGGAAACCAGGCGCGGGTGCGGTTGGCGAACCAAACGAGCGACAGCATCACCGGCACCTCGACCAGCACGCCCACCACCGTGACCAGCGCCGCGATCGAGTTCAGGCCGAACAGCCCGATCGCCACCGCAACGGCGAGCTCGAAGAAGTTCGAGGTGCCGATCATCGCGCAGGGAGCGGCGACGTTGTGGGGCACGCGCCAGGCCCTCGCGGCCCAGTAGGCGAGGGCGAAGATGCCGTAGGACTGGATCAGCAGCGGCACCGCGATCATGGCGATGACAAGGGGCTGGGCCAGGATCACCTCGCCCTGGAAGCCGAACAGCAGCACCACCGTCGCGAGCAGCCCCACCACCGAGAAGGGCTTGGCCCGCGCCGTGAAGGCGCCGACCGCCGCCTCGGCCGCGGCCGGGCTCGCGGCGCGCCGGCTCATCAGGATCCGCGTCGCGATCCCCGCCCCGAGCGGGATCACGACGTAAAGCCCCACCGACAGCACCAGCGTCGCCCATGGCACCGCGATGTCGGTGACGCCCAGCAGCAGGGCCACGATCGGCGCATAGGCGAACACCATGATCGCATCGTTCAGCGACACCTGCGCCAGCGTGTAGTTCGGATCGCCCCGGGTCAGCTGCGACCAGACGAACACCATCGCCGTGCAGGGGGCCGCGCCCAGCAGGATCAGGCCGGCGATGTACTGGCCCGCGGTGCCGGGCGCGATGACGGGGGCAAAGACCCCCTCGAAGAACAGCACGCCCAGCGCGGCCATGGTAAAGGGCTTGATCAGCCAGTTCACCGCGAGCGTGATGATCAGGCCCTTGGGGCGTTCGTGCACCCGGGCGAGCGCCCGGAAATCCACCGCCACCATCATCGGATAGACCATGGCCCAGATCAGCACGGCGACGACGAAGTTGACCGAGCCGTATTCCAGCGCGGCGAGAAATCCCACCAGCGCGGGCGCGATCTGGCCCAGCGCAAGCCCGCCCAGAATCGCCAGGGCGACCCAGACCGAGAGGTAACGTTCGAAGGCGGACATGGACGATGGCTTTCGCTGAGGGTCAGGCAAGGGCGGGGCCGATCGCGGCCCGCGCCGCGCGCTTGCGCGCGATCGGGGATGGGGCAAGGGGGGCGCGGCCAGGCGCGAGCCCCGGCCTTGCGGCGATCGGGCTCGGCCGGCGGCCGATCGCGCCCGCGCACGGCTGCCGGCCGCCCGGGGCACCGCCGGCCGAGGCCCGCAGCAGCCCTCGGCCCGCATCGCCCGGGGCGACCGCCGCGGCTCGGGCGGGCGCATTTCGGCCCGCGCCGCCCGCGCGCGCGGGAGCGATCACTCGGGGCGGATCGTTGAACATCCCGCATCCTTTCGCCAACCGGGCCGGGCGGTCGGCCACCCCGGCCGTCGTGCCGCAAGGGGCGCGATGCACCCTGCGGCGGTTCAGGGACACGCCTGCCGCAGCGGCCGCCGCCTCCGCCTTGCTGTGCCGCTGCCGGCCCTCGCGGCCCCGCCGCGACGGCCGGCAGCGGCAGCGGGCGCCGCCGGCGCCGCAGCTGCCAAGCGCGTGGCACACCGCCGGGTCGCCAACCGCGATGGCCGTCACGCAAGGCCCTCCATGGACACGCATTCTGGCGGGATGAGGCAGCAGGGCGCCGCGCCATCCGCCGGGCGCGCGGCGATGGCCTCGATCAGGCTGCGCAGCGGTGCCAGCGCCGAGGGGTCCAGCGCATAGCACACCCGGGGGTAGTCGATGGTGCCCGTCACCAGCCCCGCCTCCTTGAGGATGCGGAGATGTTCCGAGACCGTCGATTGCGCCAGTCCGACCTGATCGACGATGTCCCCGCCGATGCAGCCGGGTTTCGAAAGCAGGAAGGCGATGATCCGGACCCGCGCCGGATGGGCCAGTGCCTTGGCGACCAGCGCGATCCGCTCCGCCTCGGCCGACGGCAGCCATTCACCGCTGTTCCGATCACGCATCCGCGACTCTCCCCAATCGTCGATGGGCGATACATACCGATCGTCAAGGGACGATGCAAGGGGCACCCCGACGCGCACCGCGCGACGCAGGGAGGGGGCGATGTGCCCCCTCGGCTGCGCGACGCCGGCGGGCAAGACCGCGGGCTTCGCTTCGCCGGGCGATCCGGCCCTCGGCCCGGCCCGCGACGGCAGGCACCCGCGGCCCGGGATCGGCCCGGCCGGCGGTTGCCGGCGCCGGGCCCCGGCCGCGGCCCCCCCCGCCCCGCCGCCGGCCCATCCCCGGCACGGGGCCCGCCGGCCTGACGACGGTCAGCCCTGGCGCCGGGCCGCCCGTTTTGCCCTGCGGCGCAGCGAAGCGCCGCAGGCAACAAGCGCGGCAAGCACCCCGGCGGCGATCACCGCCGCCCATTCGGCCCGCGACCGGCCCGGGTGACGCGCGGCGAGATGCGCCACGATGGCCCCGCGCTCGCCCGCATCCAGCCGGGCGCCGTTCAGCCACTCCATCCGCAGCACCGTCGCCGTCCAGCCAAGGCTGCCCTGGGCGATGCGGTCGATCTGCCCGGCGTCGTGGCATGTCAGGCAGCGGGCCTCGAGCAGACGCTCGCCCAGCGGTCGCGCGGCGCGTTCCGCCTCGATCCGCGCGGCCTTGCGCGCCGCGGCCAAACGGGCCTCCTCGGCACGGGCCTGTTCGGCCGCGATCTCGGCCGCCAGACGCGCGCGCATCGCGGCCCGCTCGGCCTCGGTCAGCGCCCCGGCCTCGGTTTCGTAGGCCTCGGCGTCAAGCTCGGCCGGCGCCGGGCCAGGCGCCAGCGCCAGCACAAGGGCAAGACAAGCCGCGCGCAGCACCGCCCTAGCTGCCGCCGGCCGGCACCGGCGCAGCAACGGACAACGGCGGGCAGTCCGCCCGCCCCTCGGCCCGGCACTGCAGGGCCGCGGCGAGGGCACGCTCGCGCGCCACCTCGGCCGAGATCCGGCTGCGCTCGGCGGCGGTGACCTGCGGCGTCAGGGGCTCGTCGGACAGGCAAGACCATGCCAGCGCCGGCCCGGCCAGCGCGAGGCCTGCGGCGAGCGCCGTCAGGGTTTCAGTGAACCGCTTCAACACCGTCCCCCCGCGCGCGGCGGGCCGCAAAGACGGCGTCATCCCAGCCCTCGTTGCGCGCCACATGATCCCAGGCAAGGCCGTCGCGGTCGAGCCGGTAGGCGATTTCCGCCAGATCCTCGGCCGTCAGCGCCCCGATCCCGCGGGCCGAGCCGCGGGGCAGGCTGTCCAGCCCGTCCTTGACCGCGGCCGGCCCGGGTGCCGCCACCGACCCCTCGACGGCCAGCCAGATCAGCCGGGCGAGATGCGCAAAGACGGGGTTGACCCCGTGGTCGCGGCAGGCGCTGTCGAGGTCGCGCAGGAACGGGGTGATCCAGCGGCAGACATAGGCCGACAGGAAGGCGTCGGCCTCGGCCAGAAAGGCGCGGGCCCCGAAATCATCGCCCGCGCGCGCCTTCTCGCCGGCCCTGTCGAACAGCAGCGCAAGAAAGTCGGCCTGCACGCCCACGGTGTCGTTCAGGTCGCGGAAATGCTCGTGGCGCTGGAACCCGTGGCGCGCATAGGCCTCGGCCATGCCGGCCTCGCTTTCGCCCATGATCCCGCCGTCGAGATAGAAGCCCGTGTTGACCATCACCGGGGTCGGCGGGGTGAGAAACAGCGCGGCGTAGAGCTTCTGCAGCTCCATCGGATCGGCCAGCGCGGCGGCCGCGGCGCGCAGGTCGGCGATCTCGGCCCCCAGATGCAGGCCGACCTCGTCGGCGATGGTCTCCAGGTCGTCGGGCAGCGCGGTCTGGAACGCCTCGAGATAGTCGGGTCCGGTGCCGGGCGGGGCGAAGGCGCGGGCGATGCAGAGCCAGAAGTCGCGTTTCGACCAGGCAAGACGTGCGGTGTCGCGGTGCATGTCGATCCTCGCGGACAGGCCGGGGCGGCGCAACCGCCGCCCCGGCCGGATGGGTCAGGCCCGATCCTCGGCGCCGAGTTTCCACGCGGCGAAGGCATAGACCGTGTTGGCCAGCCCCACGGCCAGGACCAGAAGCGCCCATTCCCCGGTCGAGGGGGTGTACTGCAGCAGCGGGGGTGCCCAGGTGCCCTTGAACAGCGGCACCATCTGCCCGCCGATGATGAACTCGTAACGGCTGATGAGCAGCCCCACCATCACGAGGAGGGCGGCGACGACCTGGACCAGCCCGTTCGAGCGCGTCGCCGGCAGCACCATCAGCACGAAGGGCAGCGCCACGCAGCCCCAGAGCGCCATGTGGAACAGCGGCTGCGACACCAGATAGCCCCAGACCTGCAGGCCCTCGGCGTTCGACCACAGCCCGGTGACCGCGCGGCCCGCATGCAGCACGAAGTGCAGCGCGATGGCGATGGCGAACATCCGTGCCAGCGTGCCCTCGAACAGTGCGCGCGTCTCGGGGCGCATGTGGGCGTGGTTGAACCCGTTCTTGAGGTGGGTGAAGAACACCGTGAAGGCGAGGGCCCCCATGAAGCTCTCGATCAGGAACACCACCGGCACCTCGCCGCCGAACCACATCGGCCGCATCGCCATCATGCCATAGACCGACCCCGCGACCAGCGTGATCACGAAGGCCAGCGCGCCGACCAGATACATCAGCGGGTTGCGCCCCGCCGCCGGCTTGTTGACCATGCCGAGGAGCACGATGCCGAGCAGGACGGTGTAGGCGCCCACCAGCAGCACCTTCCAGAACAGGGGCGAGGCGGTCTGCAGGTTCAGCGGCGTCGCCCACAGCGCGGTCAGCGGCGCGCCGAGCTCGAGGAACAGGACCACGACGCCCCCCACGAGGCCCGCGAAGGCCAGCCACAGGCAGCGCCGGGCGACCGGCTCGAACTCCTTCAGGCCGAAGACGTGCCACAGCGAGGCAACCATCGCGAGGCCCGTCGAGGTGAGCAGGAAGTAGTCGTAGACGACGATCGCGAAGCCCCAGTGGATGCCGTAGTTGGTGGTGTTGAACTGCAGCTTGCCGAACTGCAGGATCTCGGACAGCACATAGCCGCCGCCCAGGACCAGAAGCACCAGCGCGACCGCCAGATGCATCAGGAAGTGGCTGGGGCGCGTGCCGCCGGCAGCCGTTTCGGTCATCATTGCCATGGTTCATTCCCTCCCGTTCACGTCCGGCGCGACCGGTTGCCCGGCACCACCGGCGCGCCGCCGCCCGACAGATAGTAGACCTGCGGCTTGTTCCCCGTCTCCTCCTTCAGCCGGACCCCGCCCTTCTCGGCGATCAGCTCGTTGACCTTCGAGTTGGGGTTGTCGAGATCGCCGAAATACCGCGCCTTGGGCGCGCAGACGCGCACGCAGGCCGGCGTGAATTCCTTGGTCTCGGGGTTGTCCTCGTCGAGATCGGCCACGCCCTCGGGCGCGCGGCTGACCTTGTGGTAGCAGAAGGTGCATTTCGACACCACGCCCTTGGGCTGGATGCCGATGCCCTTGCTGGGATCCTCGTATTCGTCGGGCATCTTGAAGGGCGGGTTCCACGACCGCCGCCCCTCGCCCGGATAGGTCGCGCGCACGTCGGGCTGCACCACCGGCGCCTCGTCCATGTAGAAGCGCACGCCGTAGGGGCAGGCGACCATGCAGTATTTGCAACCGATGCACTTGTTCCAGTCCACCAGCACGATGCCGGTGCCCTCGTCCTTGTAGGTCGCCTTGGTCGGGCAGACCGACACGCAGGACGGGTTCTCGCACTGCATGCAGGGCCGGGGCAGCCAGCTGAGATTCAGGTTCGGATACTCGCCCTCCGAATAGAACAGCACGTCCTGCCAGGTCTCGCCCGGAAGGCGGTTGTTCTCCATCGCGCAGGCCGTGGTGCAGGCCTGGCAGCCGGTGCAGGTTTCAAGGTCGATGACCATTCCCCATTTGGGCATGTCGGTGTTCCTTCCTTACGCCTTGGCCACGCGGACCTTGGTCGAGTAATACATGCACTGCCCGGTGACCCGGTCAGAGCGGTTCACCGTGGCCTCGCCGCAATGCTCGGTCGGCACCGCGCGCGACCAGCGGCCCGAAGCCCAGTGACCGTATTCCATGGGCAGCACGAGGGTGTCGGGGCGCACGCCGGCGTAATAGCGGCACCGCGCCTCGATCGAGCCGGCATCCGAGCTGATGCGCACCCGGTCGCCGTCGGCGATGCCGCGCGCCCGCGCGGTGGCCGGGTTGATCTCGACGAAGGCCTCGCCGCGGCCGCCGACGGTGGGCTGCAGATGCGCAATTACCATCGGGATGTTGTGGCCCCGCCCCTCGGCGTGCAGCGCCACCTTGGGGGTGACGAAATACAGATCGCCCCCGCCCGGATGCACCGGCGCCTCCCAGATCGGGAACATCAGCCTGGCCGGGTCGCGCCCGGTCTTCTCCGCGATCCAGGCGGCGTTCTCCTCGAGCTTGGACGAGCGGAACTCGAACCGGCCCGACGGCGTCTTGAGCAGCTTCGCCTTGACCTCCTCTTCGGTCATCTCGCGGGCATAGGCGGTGCCGTCCCATTCGTAGAAGACGCCGTCGCGCTGCTGCCAGAGGTAGGGTTTCTTGTACCAGACCCCCTTCTCGACCCAGCTTTCCCACGAGTTCACGCCGTTGTCGCCCGGGTTGGCCTCGAACCCCTTGGCAAGGTGGCGCAGCACGTTCTCCGCGCTGTCGAGCACCTTGTAGTACTCGCCCATCCGGCCCTTCATCCGCTTGCCGATCTCGATGATCACATCGCCGAAATACTTGGTGTCGTGGATCGGCTTGATCGCCGGAACCCGCAGTTGCGTCAGCGGGTAGCCCTCGAACGGATAGGTCGGGGCGTCCTGATACCGTTCCAGATAGGTGTGGTCGGGCAGGATCAGGTCGGCGAAATGCCCGGTCTCGGTGGGGAAGGGCGAGGTATCGACGATGAAGACATCCTTCATCGCCTCTTCCCAGACCTGCCCGTTCGGCGCGGTGAAGATCGCGTTGTTCTGATAAAAGATCACCGTGTCGAGCTTGTAGGGATCGCCCTTGAGGTGGTTCGGCCCGACCTCCTGCATCATGTTCCTGGCCAGAAGGTAGCCGTCGGCATGGCCCTTCTTGTCGATGCGCGGCTGGGATTTCCAGGCGCCGTTCTGCGCCCAGTCATCCTGGTAGTCGTTCGCATCCGCCGGCATCGGACCATAGCTCGGGCCCATCTGGTACATCATCCCGCCCTTGGCGAAGAGCGAGCCCACCAGCGCGTTGAGCGAATGGATCGCCATCGCGTTGTAGATGCCGTTGGTGTGGCTGTGCGCGCCGCGCTCGAAGATCGCCATCGCGGGCCGGGTGCGGCCGAACTCGCGCGCCGTGGCCAGGATGTCGCGCGCCGGGATGTCGGTGACGCCGGCCGCCCATTCGACGGTGCGGTCCTTGAGCTCGATGTTCCACCACTCGACGAGGCCCTTGGTCCACTTCTCCTCGAACAGCGCGGGGTTGACGGTGACCCCGGCGGCAAAGCGGTTGCGCCCGTCGCGGAAGTCGCCGACGAAGCTTTTCTCCCACAGGCCTTCGGTCAGGATCACATGGGCGATGGCCAGCGCCAGCGCGCCGTCGGTGCCGGGCCGGATCAGCAGGCCGCGGTC
>CALJZN010000124.1 GCA_937983405.1 uncultured Paracoccaceae bacterium | reverse complement strand
GCGCCGCCAGCCGTGTGCCCAACGCCGCCATCGCGGCCTCCAAGCTCGCCGCCGCCACCGTCAGCCCGGCGGCCATTATATGCCCGCCGCCCTTCAGCAGCACCCCCTCGCGCGCCAGCGCCGCCACCGCCGAGCCGAGATCGACACCCGGTACCGAGCGGCCCGAGCCCTTGCCTTCGGCTCCGTCCAGCCCGATCACCACAGCGGGCCGGTTGAAACGGTCCTTCAGCCGGCTGGCGACAATACCAACCACGCCGGGGTGCCAGCCCTCGCCCGCCGCCCAGGCCAGCGCGCCGTCCGCGCCCCGCGCCTCGGCCTGGGCCAGCGCCTCGTCCCGCACCGCGGCCTCCATGGCGCGACGGTCGGCGTTCAGCGCCTCGAGCGTGGCGGCGATGCGCGCGGCCTCGGCCGCATCGGACGTGCACAGAAGCCGCGCCCCGAGGTCGGCCTGCCCGATCCGCCCCCCGGCGTTCACCCGCGGGCCGAGCACGAAGCCGAGGCTGTGGGCCGACGGCGCCGCGTCCAGCCGCGCGGCGTCGGCCAGCGCGGCAAGGCCGGGCCGCGCGCGGCGCGCCATCACGGCAAGCCCCTGGCGCACCAGTGCGCGGTTCACCCCCGTCAGCGGCGCCACGTCCGCCACCGTCGCCAGCGCCACGAGATCGAGCATGGCCAGCAGATCCGGCCCCTCGCGGCCTGCGGCCCGCAGGCGGCGGTTTGCCTCGACGAGGAACAGGAACACCACGCCCGCGGCGCAGAGATGGCCGAGGCTGCCGTCCTCGTCCCGGCGGTTGGGGTTCACCACGGCCACCGCAGGCGGCAACCGATCGCCGGCCTGGTGATGGTCGAGCACGATCACGTCGCAGCCGGCCGCGGCCAGGGCCGCGTGCGCCGTGGTCCCGCAATCGACGCACAGGATCAGGTCGTGCGCGGCGCCGAGCGCCGCCATCGCCGCCGGATTCGGCCCATAGCCTTCCAGCATCCGGTCGGGCACATAGAGCGTCGCATCCCGCCCCTGCGCGCGCAGCCAACAGGTCACCAGCGCGGCGGATGCGCCACCGTCCACGTCGTAATCGGCGAAGACCGCGATCCGCTCGCCGGCGGCAACGGCCCGCAGAAAACGGTCCGCGGCGCGTTCCATGTCGCGCAGGGACCGCGGATCCGGCAGAAGGTCGCGCAGCCGGGGCGCAAGGTAGGCCACGGCGCCCTCGGGCGCGACACCCAGCCGCGCCAGCACCAGCCCCACGGGCAGGGGCAGGTCTGCGGCCTGCGCCAACGCCTCGGCCGCCCGTAGCCGCTCCGCGTCGGGGCCGATCCAGCGCCGACCGGTGGCCGAGCGTTCGACGCCGAGGAAGGCGGTCACTTCACCGGCGTGCGGTAGGTCATCCGGCGGACGGACCCGGTTTTGGACCGCATCAGGACGGTTTCGGTGGTCAGCCAGCCCACCTCGCGCTTGATCCCGCGCAGGATCGAGCCGTCGGTCACGCCGGTGGCGGCGAAGATCACGTCGCCCGTCACCATCTGGTCGCGGGTGTAGACGCGGTTGAGGTCGCCGATGCCGGCGCGGGCGGCACGGTCGCGTTCCTCGTCGTTGCGGAAGAGAAGCTGCCCCATGATCTGGCCGCCCATGCACTTGAGCGCCGCCGCGGCCAGCACGCCCTCGGGCGCGCCGCCCGAACCCATATACATGTCGATGCCGGTCTTGTCCGCCTCGGCGCAGTGGATCACGCCGGCCACGTCGCCGTCGGTGATCAGGCGGATCGCCGCCCCCGTCTCGCGCACCGCCTTCACGAGGTCGGCGTGGCGCGGGCGTTCGAGGATGCATACAGTGATGTCGGCAGGCGTGCCGCCTTTGGCGCGGGCCAGCTGGCGCACCCGTTCGCCGGGGGGCATGTCCAAGGTCACCACGCCCTCAGGGTAGCCCGGCCCGACCGCCAGCTTTTCCATGTAAACGTCGGGCGCATGCAGAAGCGTGCCGCGCGGGGCCATCGCGATCACCGACAGCGCGTTCGGCATGTCCTTGGCGGTCAGCGTGGTGCCTTCCAGCGGGTCGAGCGCGATGTCCACCGCCGGGCCGTTTCCGGTGCCCACCCGTTCCCCGATGTAGAGCATCGGGGCCTCGTCGCGCTCGCCCTCGCCGATCACCACCACGCCGTCGATGTCGAGAAGGTTCAGCTGGGTGCGCATGGCATCGACCGCCGCCTGGTCGGCCGCCTTCTCGTTCCCGCGCCCCACCAGCCGGGCCGAGGCGATGGCTGCCGCCTCGGACACGCGGGCGAGGCCGAGCGACAGCATCCGGTCGTTGAAGTCGGCGATCTGGGCGTGCATGGGCGAACCTCTTGCGGCGGAAGGCGTGCCGGGTGTAGCGGCGCGGGCCGCGCGCGGCAAGCCGTGAACCCTGCCGCGGCGCGGCGCAGCCTATTCGGCCTCGATGCGGATCGTCACCGGCTCGCCCATGACGACGCCGGTCGCGGGAAAGGCCGCCAGCGCATGGGCGATCGCATCCGGGGCGCAACGGTGCGTCACGATGACAACGGGTGCGGTCTGCGCTTCATGGGCGCGCTGGCGCATCCGGTCGATCGACACCCCCGCATCGGCGAGCGCCGTCGCCACCCGCGCCAGCGCGCCGGGGCGATCGAGCAGATCCATCCGCAGGTAGTAGGGCGCTGGCGCGGCCACCACGGCCGGCACCGGATCGGCCAGCATCGCGGCGGGGATGCCGAACATCGGATAGCGGTTGCCGCGGGCGAGGTCGATCACGTCAGCCAGCACCGCGCTGGCGGTCGGCCCGGCCCCGGCGCCCGCGCCGCGCAGGGCGATCGGCCCCGAGGCCTCGCCGTCGAGCACCACCATGTTGGTGCCGCCGCGCAGCTGCGCCAGCGGGCTTGCCATCGGCACAAGGCAGGGCGTCATCCGCTGTTCGAGGCCGCGCCCGGTCATCTGCGCGACCCCGAGCAGCTTGATGCGGAAGCCGAGTTCCCCGGCATGGCGGATATCCTCGATCCGCACGCGGCCGATCCCCTCCATCTGCACCGCGTCGAAGCGAACCCGGGTGCCGAAGGCCAGCGCGGCGAGAAGCGACAGCTTGTGCGCGGCGTCGATCCCGTCGACGTCCAGCCGCGGGTCGGCCTCGAGGTAGCCGAGCCCCCGCGCCTCCTCGAACACCGCCTCGTACGGCAGACCCGCCTCTTCCATCCGGGTGAGGATGTAGTTGCAGGTGCCGTTCATCACCCCGACGACACGGCGGATGCGGTTGCCCGCCAACCCCTCGGCCAGCGCCTTGATCGCAGGGATGCCGCCGGCCACCGCCGCCTCGAACCGCACGGTGCGGCCCGCCGCCTCGGCCGCGGTGGCGATGGCATGGCCGTGGTGGGCGAGGAGCGCCTTGTTGGCCGTGACAACGTCCTTCCCCGCGGCGAGGGCGGCGAACATCGCATCGCGCGCGGGGCCGGTTTCGCCGCCGATCAGTTCCACGAACACGTCGATGTCGGGGCGGGTGGCCAGCGCGACGGGGCTTTCGGCCCAGGCGCAGCCCGACAGGTCGACGTCCCGGTTCCGGTTGCGGTCCCGGGCGGTGACCGCCGTCACCTGCACCGGCCGACCCGCGCGGGCGGCGATCAGCGCGCCCTCGGCCTGCACCAGCCGCATCACGCCCGCCCCCACGGTGCCCAGACCGGCGATACCGAGACGCAAAGGGGCAGGCATGGGCAACCTCGTCGCAAGGGGCTGCCGCCGGTTAGCGGATCGCCGCTGCGGGTGCAATCGCGCGCCTCAGCCGCCTCCCTGGCGGCGCAACGCAGCGGCGCGCGCCCGCAGCCGCGCGGCCTGCGCCTCGACCGCGGCCGTATCGGCCTCGGTCGCGCCGGGGTCGTCGGCCAGCGCCAGGATCGGCTCGACCGGGATCAGCGCCGGGTAGGGGGCGTTGCGCGCCCCGGCCGTCTCGGCGCCGTTCACCGAGGGCGGCAGCTTGGCGCAGGCAGCAAGGGCCAGGGCCAGGACGAAGGCCGGGACGGGGATCGCGGGCGCGGGTGTCATCGGAGGCTGGCAGGCGGACAGCCCAACCCTAGGCGCCCCGCCCGCCCGGCGCAAGCGCCGGGCAGGGCGCGCCCGGCCAGCCCCGCCTAGTCCACCGCGCGGATCATTTTCCGCTCGAGGACGCGCAGCACCGCCGCAAGGTCGTGCCCCCGGCGCAGCACCTGCCCCTCGGGCCCGACGACGGCGTAAAGGCCCTGGCGCAGGCGCAGCTTCGGCCGCTTCTCGATCCGGTAGAGCGGGCTTTCGGCGGCGCGGCGGAACACCGCGAATATCGCTGCGTCCCGCAGGTGGCTGATCCCGTAGTCGCGCCATTCGCCCGCCGCCACCATCCGGCCGTAGAGCGACAGGATGACCGACAGCTCCCGCCGGTCGAACGCGACCGTATCCTGCACGCGCGCGGAAAGCGGGAAGGGCACGGGATCCTGCACGGTCATCGGTTGATCATGGCAACCGCCGGGCGGCAAATCAAGCGGGCCACGGCATTCGGCACTTTCGGCAGCGCGCCGATCGGCCTAGAGAGCCGGCCGAGCGAACGGAGGCCCCATGACCATCCACATCGGCGCCAAACCAGGCGAGATCGCCGAAACCGTCCTGATGCCGGGCGACCCCTACCGCGCCCGCTGGGCCGCGGAACGGTTCCTGACCGACGCGCGCCTCGTGAACGAGGTGCGGGGCATGCTGGGCTACACCGGCCTGTGGCGGGGGCGGCCGGTGACGATCCAGGGGTCGGGCATGGGGATGCCCTCGATGTCGATCTACGCGGGCGAACTGATCCGCGACTACGGCGCGCGCACGATCATCCGCATCGGGTCGGCCGGATCCTTCCAGCCGCAGGTGAAGCTGCGCGAGATCGTGCTGGCGATGACCGCCTCGACCCTGACCAGCCCCTCGCGCGGCATCTGGCGCGAGATGAACTACGCGCCCTGCGCCGACTTCGGCCTGCTGTCGGCCGCCCATGCGGCGGCGCAGCGCAAGGGCGTGACAGTGCATGTCGGGGGCATCTATTCGTCGGACGTGTTCTACGACGAACGCCCCGACCTGTGGGAGCAGCTGACACGCCACGGCGTGCTCTGCGTCGAGATGGAGACGGCCGAGCTCTATACCCTCGCCGCCCGCCACGGGGCGCGGGCGCTGGCCATCCTGACCATGTCCGACCACCTCGTGACGCACGAGGCGATGACCAGCGCGGAACGCGAGACCGGGTTCGGCGCGATGGTCGAACTCGCGCTCGAGGCCGCCCTTGGCTGACTTCCCGCAGCGCGCCCTTGGCGCGGGGGGGCCCACTGTCCCCGCGCTCGGTTACGGCTGCCTCAGCTTCGGGGGCAACTACGGCCCGGCCGACCCGGCCGGGGCGGCGCGGACGCTCGACGCCGCCTGGGACGCGGGCCTGCGCCATTTCGATGTGGCCAACATCTACGGCGCGGGCCTGTGCGAGACGCTGCTGGGCGACTGGCTGGCCGCCCGGGGGCACCGCGACGCGGTGGTGGCCACCAAAGCCGGCATCGTCACCGCGCCGCAGCGGGGGACGGACAACCGCCCCGCCTACCTCCGGGCGGAACTCGAGGGCTCGCTGCGGCGACTGCGGCGCGATCATGTCGCGCTGTTCTACATCCACCGCCGCGACGCGCGCGTTCCCCTGGCCGAGGTGGCGGGGCTTGCGGCCGACCTGATCGCCGAGGGCAAGATCGGCGCCTGGGGCCTGTCGGAGGTGTCGCCCGCCACGCTGCGCGCGGCCCATGCCATCACGCCCGTCGCAGCGGTGCAGAGCGAATATTCGCTGTGGACGCGCCTGCCCGAACTGGGCCTTCTGCAGGCGACCGGCGCCCTCGGCGTGGCGTTCGTCGCCTTCTCGCCGCTGGCGCGGGGCATGTTCGGGGAAACGCCCGTTACGCGCGCGCAGATCGGCCCGGCCGACTTCCGCCATGCCAACCCGCGCTTCGTCGAGCCGAACCTGACGGTCAACGAGGGCTGGGTGGCGCCGTTCCGCGCCTTCGCGCGGTCGCGCGGCTGGCCGGTCGCCGCGCTGGCGCTGGCCTGGGTGCTGGACCGGGGCGACCACGTCGTCGCGATTCCCGGCACGCGCCACGCACACCACCTTGCGGAATGGCTGCCTGCGGCGGACATCCGGCTGTCCGACGCCGACCGGGCCGAGATCGAGCGCCTCCTGCCCGCGGGGTTCGCCCAGGGCGACCGCTACGCGCCCGCCCAGCTTGCCGGAGTCGAGACCTACGGCTGAGCCTGGCGGCTGCCCCCTGCCCGCCGCGGCGCAGTGCGAAGCCTGCGACAGCCCCGGGGTCGGGCGCGCCCTGACCTTCGGCACGGCGGGGAAGTACCGGCTGTCGGGCGGCGCCGGGAACGATGTGCCGGACGGCGGCCCGGGGCGCGACGTGCAGGCCGGCGGGCCGGGGGCCGACGTCTTCCGCGTCGCCACTTGCGACGGCCGCGACGCGATCCGCGACTTCGACCCCGATGCCGACCTCATCGACATCGGCGGCGGCGCATCGTCCTTCGCGGGCGTGACCGTGGAACCGGTCACCGCCGGCGCGCGGGCCTCCTTCGCCGACGTGTCGATCCTGCTGCGCGGCGTCGATGCGGCCGGCACCAGCGCCGCGGATTTCTGCTTGGCCGCGAACACCGCCCGCGCAGCGCCGTTCGCCTTCGACGATGTCCGCCATGGGCGCTTCCGGCAGCTTCCGGAAGCTTCCACAGAGCCATTGAAATCGCACATTTTTCTTGCTTCCCTTGTCCGTTGCCTTCCGGCATATTCCGGGGCAATCCTCGTTTTGGTGGGGGATAGGCCGGGGGATGCTGACATGGCGACACGGGGCATACGGAAACCGCAGAAGGCGCTGTCACCCCGCTTTGTGGAGACTGTGACCGAACCCGGCAAGCATTTCGACGGGCAGGGCCTGTTCCTTCGCGTGCAACCGAACGGCGCGAAGCAATGGGTGCAGCGCATCGTCATTCGCGGAAAGCGCTGCGAACTCGGGCTGGGCAGTCCCCCGGCAATATCGCTGGCAACCGCGCGCAGGCTGGCACTCGAAAACCGGGGCGCGGCGATGCTGGGCCGCGACCCCATTCAGGAAAAGCGCGATGCCCGCGCGGGGCTGACCTTCGCGGCGGCGGTGGATAAATATCTGGCCGCGAAGCTGGATGAATTCCGCAACGGAAAGCACAAGGCGCAATGGCGAAGCACGCTCGACACCTACGCCTGTCCGACGCTGGGGCCGAAGCTTGTTTCGGAAATCACGGTGCAGGACGTGTTGAAGGTGCTGGAACCGATCTGGCAGGGGAAAACGGAAACCGCTTCGCGCCTTCGCGGGCGCATCGAAAACGTGCTGTCATGGGCGACAGTGGCGGGGCATCGCAAAGGCGACAATCCCGCCCGCTGGAAGGGCAACCTGTCGGAACTGCTGCCCAAGCCGGGCAAGGTGGCCAAGGCCGACAATCAGCCGGCCCTTGCCCTCGGGGACGTGCCGCGCTGGTGGGCGGAACTTGCCCGGCGCGAGGGCATGGCCGCCCGGGCGCTCGAATTCCTGACGCTGACCGGCGCCCGCTCGGGCGAGGTGCGGGGGATGACATGGGATGAAGTCGCCTTCCCCCCTTCGGACAAAACTGACAAAACCGACAAAACCCCT
>CALJZN010000123.1 GCA_937983405.1 uncultured Paracoccaceae bacterium | reverse complement strand
CAACGAGGACCTGTTCCGGTCGATGCCCGAGGATCTGCGCACGATCCTGGTCGAGGCGGCGATCGAATCGGGCGACTACATGGCCCGGCTCGTGAAGGAACGGCAGGGCCAGTTCCGCGCCGATCTGGAAGGCGCGGGCGTGACCTTCGTGGACGATGTGGATGTCGCGGCCTTCCGCGCCGCGACGGCACCCGTCTACGACGCCTTTCCCAAGTGGTCGCCGGGGCTTTACGGCAAGATCCGCGCGCTGCTCGACTGAGCGGGTCATGGCGCGGCGTTCGGGTCTGCGGCCGGCCACCCCGCGCCTGGCGGGGTGGCTTGCGCGCTGGGACGAGGCCGTGGCGGGCACGGCGCTCGCGGTCGTGTTCGGGGCTGTCGGCTGGGGGGTCGTGACGCGCTATGTCTTTCCACAGCCCGCCTTCTGGACCGGCGAGGTCGCCGCGCTGGGCTTTGCCTGGGTCGTGTTCATCGGCGCCGCCGCCGCCGCGCGCCGGCGGCTTCATGTCGGGGTCGATCTGCTCAGCGCGGCCCTTCCCGCGCGCGTCCGGGACGCGCTGGCGCGCCTGGTGAGCCTCGTGGTGGCGGCGATCCTCGGCTATGTCGCCTGGCTTGCCGGTCAGGCGGCGGCCGAGGCCTGGGTGCGGCCGACGGCGGTGCTGCGACTGCCTTACGGACTCTTCTACATCGCGCCCTGCGTCGGGTTGACGGCCATGGCCTTCGGCGCCCTCGTCGATGCCGTGCGGGGCGCGCCGCAATGACGGAAGCGCTGCCGCTTCTCGTCTTCCTGACGCTCCTTGTCGTCAACGCGCCGGTGGCGATCGCGCTGGCGGCGGGGGCGCTGGCCTTCTTCATGGCCGCGCAGGGGGTGCCGATCCGGCTGTTCGTGCAGCGCTTCGTGGCGGTGACGGAATCCTTCCCGCTGCTGGCGGTGCCCTTCTTCATCCTCGCGGGCCTGATCATGAACGAGGCGGGCATCACGCGCCGCCTGCTCGTGCTGGCCGAGACGCTGGTGGGGCACATGGTGGGCGGGCTGGCGCGGGTGAACGTGCTGTTGTCGGCCATGATGGGGGGCATGTCGGGGTCGGCCAATGCCGATGCGGCGATGCAGAGCGCGATGCTCGTGCCCGAGATGGAGCGGCGCGGCTACGACCGCGCCTTCTCGGCCGCGGTCACGGCCTTTTCCGCCGTCATCACCGCCATCATCCCGCCCAGCATCGGGCTGATCCTTTACGGCTTTCTCGCCAACGTCTCGATCGGCCGGCTGTTTCTTGCCGGGATCGTGCCCGGCATCCTGACCTGCGCCCTGCTGCTGCTGGTCGTGGGCCGGGTCAGCCGGCGCAACGGCTATCCGCCGTCGCGCGCCGTGCCCGCGCGCGCGCGCGAGCGGCTCGGCGCGCTCGGCGATGCGGTCTGGGCGCTCATGATCCCCGTCGGGCTGCTCGGCGGCATCCGGCTGGGCTGGTATACGCCGACCGAGGCCGGGGCGATCGCGGTCGTCTATGCGGTGCTGATCGGCGCCTTCGTCTATCGCGACCTGAAGCTCGCGCGCCTGCCGGGCCTTTTCGTCGAGGCGGCGGTGGCGACCAGCGTCATCCTGCTGATCATCTGCGCCGCGCAGGCCTTCGGCTTCTTCATGGCGTGGGAACGCATCCCGACCCGGCTGTCGCAGGCGATCCTTGCGGTCAGCGACAACCCGCTGGTGCTGCTCCTGCTGGTGAACCTCCTGCTGCTCGCGGTGGGAACGGTGCTCGAGGGCGGGGCGGCGCTGGTCATCCTCACGCCGCTCCTGGCGCCGCTGCTTGCACCGCTCGGCGTCGATCCGGTGCACTTCGGCATCGTCGTGGTGCTGAACCTCACCGTTGCGGGGGTGACGCCCCCGGTGGGCACGCTGATGTTCACGGCCTGCGCGATCAGCCGCGTGCGCCCGGCCGATTTCGTGCGCAGCGCCGGCTGGCTCTATGCCGCGATGGCCGCCGTCCTTCTGCTTGTGACCGTCGTGCCCGCGCTGTCGCTGTGGCTGCCGGGGCTGGTTTACGGTTGATTTCTTAAGTGAAATGTATTTTCAGATAAGAAAAGGCCGAAGGGGCCGCGACTCGAGGGCAAGAGGATGGCGAAGATCGGGGTGCATGCGCGGGGCCTGCCTGGCCTGCCCGAGGACCACGCCCGCATCCCGGTCTGGAACGCCGAGGACTGGTACTACGAGGATTTCGAGATCGGCGACCGCATCCGCTCGATCCGCCGGACGATCTCGGAAGGCGAATCGATGCTGTTCAACAGCCTGGTGATGGACCACCACCCCTATGTCTCCGACGAGCGGTTCGCCGTCGAGGAAGGGGTGTTCGGCCGCCGCCTTGTCGCCGGGGCGATGGTGTTCTCCTACGGGCTGGGGCTTGCGGCGACGAACTGCCTGAACTCGTTCTCCTACGGCTATGACCGGCTGCGCTTCATCAAGCCCGTGTTCATCGGCGACACGATCTACACGATCCGCGAGAACCTCGCGAAGGTCGTGCACGACGAGCGGATGGGAAAGCTGCGGGTCAGCTACTCGGTCTACAAGGGCGGGGGGGAGCTGGCGCTCTACTGCGAGCATCTGCTGACCGCGCTTTACCGTGACCCCGCGCGCTTTGCCGACGAGGTGGCGGCGAAGCGGGCCGAGCGCGCTGCGGCGCAGCAGCCTCGGGGCGCGGAGGCCGCCGATGGCTGAGATCGTGCTGCGCGGGATGACCTGGGACCACGCCCGCGGCTACGACCCGATGGTGGCCACGGCGGCGGAATGGGCCCGGTCGCACCCCGGCGTGCGGATCGAGTGGGAGCGCCGGTCGCTTCAGGCCTTCGCCGACCGCCCGATCCGCGAGATGGCCGAGACCTATGACCTGATGGTGATCGACCATCCGCATGTCGGCGAGGTCGCGCGCGAGGGGAACCTGCTTGCGCTCGACGGCCGGGGGCGCGAGGCCGAGCTTGTCGCGCTCGCCGCGCAGTCGGTCGGGCTGTCGCATCCCTCCTACGCCTTCGGCGGCCGACAGTGGGCGCTGGCGATCGACGCGGCGACGCCGGTGGCAAGCTTTCGGCCCGACCTGCTCGACAGCGCCCCGCGACGCTGGGACGAGGTGATGGCGCTCGCCCGCGCGGGTCGCGTGGCGGTCCCGCTGATCCCGATCAACGCGCTGATGACCGTCTTCGGGCTGGCGCGCAACCTCGGGTATCCGGTGGCCGAGGATCCCGCGCATCTGATGGCGCCCGATCATGCCGCCGAGGTGCTCGACCGGCTGGCCGAGCTGGCCGCGCAGGTCGATCCGCGCTGCCTGACGCTCGACCCGATCGGGGTCTACGAATGGATGGGCCGGGAACCGCAGGCGCCCGCCTATTGCCCCTGGGCCTACGGCTACACGAACTACAGCCGCGACGGCTATTGCCCCTTCCCGCTCGTCTTTGCCGATGCGCCGGGCTTCGGCGACAACGGCCCGCGGGGGACCGTTCTGGGCGGCACGGGCATCGCCGTGTCGGCCTTCACCCGCCACCCGGAAGAGGCGGTCGCCTATGCCTTCTGGATCGCGGGGGAGGAGTGCCAGAAGGGCCTCTACTTCGTGTCCGGCGGCCAGCCCGGCAATGCCGCGGCCTGGGAGGACGAGGGCTGCAACGCCGCCTGCCGCAACTTCTTCCGCAACACCCGCGCCACGCTCGAAACCGCCTGGCTGCGCCCGCGCTATGACGGCTACATGGACCTGCAGGACCGCGCCGGGACCCTCGTGCACCGGTTCCTGAAGGGCGAGGCCGACCGGGCCGCCACCGTCGCCGCCCTTGACCGGGCCTACCGCGAGAGCCGCCGATGACCGCGCCGCGCCCGCTCGAGGGCCTTCTTGTCGTCGATTTCAGCCAGTTCCTGTCGGGGCCGCTGGCGAGCCTCAAGCTTGCCGACCTTGGCGCGCGGGTGATCAAGGTCGAGCGCCCCGGCACGGGCGACCTCTGCCGGACGCTCTACCTCTCGGATACCGAGATCGGGGGCACCAACTCGCTCTTCCACGCGATCAACCGCAACAAGGAAAGCTTCACCGCCGACCTGCGCGATCCGGCCGACCGCGCGATGCTGCGCCGCCTTGTCGCGCAGGCGGATGTCATGATCCAGAACTTCCGCCCCGGCGTGATCGAGCGGCAGGGGTTCGGCTGGGAGGCGGTCCGGGCACTCAACCCGCGGCTCGTTTACGGCTCGATCTCGGGCTATGGCGAGGAAGGCCCCTGGGCCGAGCTGCCGGGGCAGGATCTGCTGGCGCAGGCGCGGTCGGGGCTGATGTGGCTTACGGGCAGCGCGGGCGATCCGCCGATGCCGATGGGCCTGGCCGTGGCCGACATGCTGGCGGGCAATGCTCTGGTGCAGGGGATCCTCGCCGCGCTGATCGCGCGCGGGCGCACGGGGCGGGGCGCGCGTGTGCAGACCTCGCTGCTCGAGGCGCTGATCGAGTTCCAGTTCGAGGTGCTGACGACCCATCTCAACGACGGGCAGCGCCCGCCCCGCCGCTCGGCCGTTGCCGGGGCGCATGCCTATCTCGGGGCGCCCTATGGCGTCTATCGCACCGCCGACGGCTGGCTGGCGCTGGCGATGACGCCCTCGCTTGCCCGTCTGGCCGACCTGATGGCGTTGCCGGCGCTTCTGCCGTTCTGCGACGATCCGCGCCGGGCCATGGCCGAACGCGACGCCATCAAGGCGATCATTGCGGACGGCCTGGCGCAGCGGACGACGGCCGAATGGCTGGCGCGGCTCCAGCCGGCCGACATCTGGTGCGCCGAGGTGCTGGACTGGCCCGCGCTGATGCAGACCGAGGCCTTCCGCCGCCTCGGCTTCGTGCAGCAGATCGCGGGCGAGGGGGTGGCGCTGCGCACCGTGCGCGGCGCCCTGCGGCTGGACGGCGCGCCGCTGACCTGCGGCCGCGCCGCCCCGGACCTCGGGGCGGATCGCGGGCGGATCGTGGCCGAGTTCGGCCTTGCCGAGGATCCGGCCGAAAGCCGGCCGTCGCCGTCGCAGGCCGCTGCGGGATGACTGAAACGCCGCCGCGATCGGGCGGCCCAACGGGAGGACGCGAATGAAACGAACCTACGGACTTGCCCTTGGCGCGGCTTTGGCGGGCCTTGCCGGCGCGGCCTCGGCCGATGCGACCTGGGGGGATTTCCCCGGCACCACGCTGCGGGTCAAGCTGATCGGCGGTGCGCAGTATGAACCGCTCTACGCCGAGATCCCGAAATGGGAGGCCGCGACCGGCGCCAGGGTCGAGATCATCAGCCGCAAGAACCATTTCGAGCTCGACCGCGAGATCAAGCAGGACATTGCCGCCCGCACGCTCGACTGGTGCGTGGGCTCGAACCACACGAGCTTTGCGCCGCAATACGGCGACATCTACATCGACCTGCGCGAGGTTGTCCCCGAAGAGGTGCTGGCGGGGTTCGTGCCGCTGGTGCTCGAACACTCCACGGTCGGCGGCCGGCTGGTGCAGCTGCCGCGGCACTCGGACGTCTCGAACCTCTACTTCATCCGGTCGCTGTTCGAGAACGAGGACAACAAGGCGCGGTTCAAGGCGCAATACGGCTATGATCTCGCCCCGCCCGAAACCTGGGCGCAGGTCAAGGACATGGCGATGTTCTTCGCCAATCCGCCGGCGTTCTACGGCTTCCAGTTCGTCGGCAAGGACGAGGCGGTGAACGGCCGCTTCTACGAAATGCTGGTCGCCGAGGGCGGGCAGATGTTCACCGAGGGCTGGGAACCCGCGTTCAACTCCGACGCCGGGGTGCGGGCGCTGCAGTTCTTCGTCGATCTCTACCAGGCCAAGGCGGTGCCGGCGGGCGTGCCCAACTATCTTTGGGATGACACCGGGCTCGGCTTTGCCTCGGGGTCGGTCGCGCTGAACCTCGACTGGGGCGGCTGGTCGGCCTTCTTCAACGACCCGGCGAATTCCAAGGTTGCGGGCGATGTGGGTCTTGTGCGCGCGCCCAAGGGTTCGGCGGGCATCCGCACCGGCTGGTCGGGCAGCCACACCTTCTCGATCACCGAGACCTGCCCCAGCAAGGCGGCGGCGGCGTCCTTCGTCACCTTCCTGACCGACTACGAGCGGCAGATGATCGAGGCGCGGCGCGGCCTGCTGCCCACCCGCACCCAGGTCTGGGAGGACGCCAAGGCCGAATTCGCGGCCTCGGGCAACGACTTCATGCTGCATGTGTTCTCGACCTTCCAGGCGTCGATGGCCGAGGACGCCTTCACCCCGATCCTGATCCCGGAATGGATCGAGATCTCGAACATCATGTGGCCCAAGATCCAGGCCGCAATCCTCGGCGACATGACCGCCCGGGAGGCGCTCGATGCCGCCGCGAAGGAGGTGCGCGAGCTGATGGAGGATGCGGGATATCTCTGAGGCGCGGCGGCCGGCGCGGGGCGATCCGCGCTGGCCCTGCAAGGGGGGGCAGCGCCATGGCGCGCATACTGACCAGCCGGCGCGCGGCGCTGACGCCGCTTCTGCTGCTTCTGCCCGCGATCGCCACGATGCTGTTCGTGGTGGCGCTGCCCCTCGTCTTTTCGCTCTGGACCAGCTTCACGCCCTACCGGCTGACGCGGCCCGACACGCTGTATGACGTCATCGGCCTGCGCAACTACATCCGGCTGATGTCCGACGCCGCCTTCTGGGTCGCCTTCGGCCGCACCGTGCTGTTCCTTGCCATCGCGCTCAACGTCGAGTTCCTGCTGGGGCTCGGCATTGCGCTGCTGATCAACCGCATCACCTGGGGCCAGCGCGGCCTGCGCACCATCATGATGTTCCCGATGATGTTCTCGCCCATCCTCGTGGGCTTCCAGTTCAAGTTCATCTTCAACGACAACATCGGCATCCTGAACAACGCGCTGCAGTCGCTGGGGCTGACCGACCAGGCGATCCCGTGGCTGGTGGACGCGCGGCTGGCGATGTTCTCGATCATCTTCGCCGAGGTGTGGATGAGCACCTCGGTCTTCGCCATCCTGCTGCTTGCGGGCCTCTTTGCGATGCCGCGCGACCCGCTCGAGGCGGCGAAGGTGGACGGCTGCAACGCCTGGCAGGTGTTCCGCCACATCATGCTGCCCTTCCTGATGCCCTTCGCCTTCATTGCCATGACGATCCGCAGCCTCGACGTGGCGCGCGCCTACGACATCGTGGCGGTGATGACCGGCGGCGGGCCGGCCGGGCGGACCGAACTGCTGTGGACGCTGATCGCCCGGGTGGGATACGACAACGCCCGCATGGGGCAGGCCAATGCGATGGCCTATGTCTCGACGCTGCTGTCGGTGCTCTTCACCTGGTATTTCTTCCGCAAGCTGGTGGCCGCGCGCCGCTACATGGGGGGGGCGCAATGACCCGCGACCTCAGGCGGCAGCTGAAGGCGGCGGCACTGTGGCTCACCGCCTTCCTGCTGATGGTGGTGATGTGCGTGCCGGGCCTGTGGGTGGTGCTCTCGGCCTTCCGGCCCAACCGCGAGATCCTCGCCAAGCCGCCGGTCTGGCTGCCCGAGCAGCTGACGCTCGACAATTTCGCCAAGATCTTCGGCTTCGGGGCCGATCAGGTGGCGATCCCCGTCGCGGCCTATTTCTGGAACTCGATGGTGATCGCGCTCACCTCGACCGTGATCGCGCTCGCCATCGGCACGGCGGGCGGCTATGCCTTTGCGCGGTTCCGCTTCCGATTCAAGAACGCGGTCTTCCTCGGGCTGATGCTGTTCCGGGCGGTGCCGGGCATCGCGCTCAGCCTGCCGGTGTTCATCCTTTGGTCGCGGCTCGGGCTGATCGATGCGCAGCTCGGCCTCATCATCGTCTATGTCGCGCTCAACGTGCCCTTCACCGCCTGGCTGATCGACGGCTTCTTCCGCCAGATCCCGGAACAGCTCTCGGAGGCCGCGCAGGTCGATGGCTGCACCCGCTGGCAGGCGTTCTGGCGGATCGAGTTTCCCCTGGCGCGGTCGGGCATCGCGGCGGCGGGCGTGTTCGCCTTCCTGACCAGCTGGAACGAATTCGCGCTGGCAAGCCAGCTCACCCGCTCGACCGACTCCAAGACCCTGCCGGTCGGGCTGATGGACTTCACCGCGCAGTTCACCATCGACTGGGCGGGGATGTGCGCGATGGCGGTGATCATCATCGTGCCCGCGCTCATCCTCACCTTCCTTGTGCAGAAGCATCTGATCTCCGGCCTGACGTTCGGCGGGGTGAAGGGATAGACCATGGCCGGCATCACGCTGCGCAACCTCGTCAAGGCCTATGGGCGCGTGCGCGTCGTCCACGGCATCGACCTTGACATCGGCAACCACGAATTCGTCGTGCTGGTCGGCCCCTCGGGCTGCGGCAAGTCCACCACGCTGCGCATGATCGCGGGGCTCGAAGAGATCACCTCGGGCGAGATCCGCATCGGCGGGCGGCTGGTGAACGACCTGCCGCCGCGCAAGCGCAACATCGCCATGGTGTTCCAGAACTACGCGCTCTATCCGCACATGACGGTGCGCGACAATCTCGGCTTCGGCCTCAAGATCGCCGGCCAGCCCAAGGAGGTGGTCGCCGCGCGTGTGCAGGAGGCGGCCGACATCCTCGGGCTTGCGCAGCTTCTCGACCGGACGCCCGCCGAGCTTTCGGGCGGGCAGCGCCAGCGCGTGGCCATGGGCCGCGCGATCGTGCGCCATCCCGATGCCTTCCTGTTCGACGAGCCCTTGTCGAACCTCGACGCCAAGCTTCGCGGCCAGATGCGCGCCGAGATCAAGAAGCTGCACCAGAAGGTCAACAACACCGTCGTCTACGTCACCCACGACCAGGTCGAGGCGATGACGCTGGCCGATCGGATCGTGATCATGCGCGACGGGCACATCGAGCAGACGGGGACGCCGATGGAGGTGTTCAACCGCCCCGCCAACATCTTCGTGGCGGGCTTCATCGGCTCGCCGCCGATGAACCAGCTGCCCTGCTCGGCCGAGGCCGGGGGCCTGCGGCTTGCCGACGGCACGGTGCTGCCGGTGCCCGCGCGGCTGGCCGGCAAGGTGCGGCCGGGCGCGGCGCTGATCCTCGGGGTCCGGCCGGACGACATCAGCCCCGAAGGCTCGGGCCTTTTGGCAACCGGCGAGGGGGCGATGGTCCGCCTGACCGTGGACATCGCCGAACCGCTCGGCATGGAAAGCCTGCTCTACAGCCGCCTCGCGGGGCAGGAGGTGCAATCCAAGGTCTTCGGCCCCCGGCTCGTCAGCCCGGGCGAGGTGCTCGACTGCCGCATCGCGCTCGACCGGGCGCATCTGTTCGACGCCGCCACCGGGCGGTCGCTGGAGGCGGCCTGAGATGGCCCGCATCGTCCGCGTCGAGCTCGGGATGGTCGATCTGGCGCCGAAGGTGCGGCGCACCGACGCGATCCAGAGCTTCGTGAGCCAGGAGACCCCGCTCGTCACCCTGACGGACGCCGACGGTGCGCAGGGCACGGGATACGCCTACACCATCGGCACCGGCGGCCCGGCGGTGATGAGCCTGCTGCGCGAGACGCTCGCACCCCGCCTGATCGGCCGCGAGGCCGAGGAGATCGAAGGCATCTGGCGCGACCTTCTCTTCGCCACCCATGCCACGGCGGTCGGTGCGATCACCTCGCTGGCGCTGGCCGCGATCGACACCGCCCTGTGGGATTTGCGCTGCCGCCGCGCGGGGCTGCCCTTGTGGCGCATGGCGGGCGGCGCAAAGCCGTCGGTCCCGGTCTATTCGACCGAAGGGGGATGGCTGCACATCGACACACCCGCGCTGGTCGCGGATGCCGAGGCGGTCAGGGCGCAGGGCTTTGCCGGCGCCAAGGTCAAGATCGGCAGGCCGCATCTGGCCGAGGACGACCGGCGGCTGGCGGCCGTGCGCGCGGCGGTGGGGGACGATTTCCACCTGATGGTGGACGCCAATCAGGCCTTCCACCTTGCCGAGGCGATGCGGCGGGCCGACATGCTCGCCCGCCACGGCATCACCTGGTTCGAAGAGCCGATGCCCGCCGACGACGTGGGCGCCCACGCCCGCCTTGCCGCCCATTCCCGGGTGCCGGTCGCGGTGGGGGAAAGCCTCTATTCGGCCGGCCAGTTCAAGGATTACCTCGTGCAGGGGGCGGCGGCCTTCGTGCAGGTGGATGCCGCGCGGATCGGCGGGATCACGCCCTGGCTCAAGGTCGCGCATATGGCCGAGGCGTTCAACGTCGCCGTCTGCCCGCATTTTCTGATGGAGCTGCATGTCAGCCTCGTCTGCGCGGTGCCGAACGGATGGATGCTCGAATACATCCCCCAGCTCGACGCGATCACCGCCTCGCGGCTCGACCTGCGGGGGGGCCGGGCGCATGCGCCCGAGGCGCCGGGCCTCGGGATCGACTGGGACCGCGGGGCCATCGCCGCGCGCCTCGTGCCGGGCAGCGCGGCCGAGATCAGGGAAGGGGGGGCGTGATGC
>CALJZN010000122.1 GCA_937983405.1 uncultured Paracoccaceae bacterium | reverse complement strand
TGCACCGTGTCCACGGTAAATCCGAAGGCCGCGGCAAAGGCCGCCTGGCTCAGTTCAAGGCGGGCCCGAAGCGCCTTGACGTCCACCAGCGGCACCTGAACGCGTGCCACCTCGGGCAAGAGCGCCTCGCCTCGGCGGTCGCGCGTCATCTGGCGCTCGGCCAGCGTGTCGCGTTCTTCCTCGGTCATCTCGCGGTACGGCTTGCGAAAGGGCTCGGGGTTGGCCAAGGGCTGCATTCAAATGCCTCCAGTCAGGATGCGCACAAGCGCAGAGCGGATGACGTCGAGCGACAGGCGCCTTGACCCCTCGGCAAAGCGAACCCTCGCCTCCGGGCCCGCGGCTGGCCTCCGGGCCCGCGGCTGGCGGGTTGATCCGCAACAGGTAGACGACGATCCCCTGCCGGTCCACATGCACCGCATACCGCGCCACATGATCCCGCCAGGTGCAGGTCATCGTCCGCCTCGTTTCGCCCGGCGGCAGCGGAACGCGGCGCAGAAGCGACAGAAGCTCCGCCACATCCTCTTCGCGCAGACCGAGATGGGCGGCGTCCTCAAGCGCCACGGGCACGACATTGCAGGTCGCTTCCGCCGTCTCTGGCATCGCGCCCGTGCAAGCCACAGACGCCAATGGCGGTTAGTTGTCAAGCCGCTGTCCTGTCCGCAGCCTGCCGCAGCCGCAGACCGGCAGCAGCCCTCACCCCCGCCGCGCCACCCGCAGCCAGATGCCGTCCCTCGCCCGCACCGTCAGATGCGCCACCGGCACCGGCATGCGCCCCGGCACGGGGGCGAAGCGGCAGGCGCGCGCGAGGTGGGCCAGCAGCAGCGGCCCCTCGACCATCGCAAACCCCGCCCCGGGGCAGACGCGGGGGCCGGCCGAGAAGGGCAGCCAGGCGTCGCGGGCCGAGGCGCGGCCCGCATCCGTGCCCCAGCGGGCGGGGTCGAAGGCGTCGGGGTCGTCCCACAGCCGCTCGTGCCGGTGCAGGTGCCAGGGGCTGACGACCACCTGCGACCCCGCGGGCACGCGGCGATCGCGGAAGGTCGCGGGGCAGGCGGCCTCGCGCACCATCATCGGCACGGGGGGGTAAAGCCGCAGCGCTTCGCGGAACACGTCGCGCGCCAGCCGCAGCCGGCCCATCATGGCAAAGTCGGGCGGGCCGGCCAGCACCTCGTCCGCCTCGGCCGCCACCTTCTCCTGCCACTCCGGCGCCAGAGCAAGGCACAGCAGCGCCCAGCCCAGCGCCGCGGCCGAGGTCTCGTGCCCCGCCAGGAAGAAGATCGCCACCTGGTCCACCATCTCGGGCGGGGTGAAGCGCTCGCCCGTCTGCGGGTCGGGGGTGGTCATGATCTTGGTGGCCAGGTCGGCCGGTGCAGTGCCCGCCGCGATGGCGGCCGCGCGCGCCGCCACCAGCGCCTCGATCAGCCGCCGGATCTCGGCCGCGGTGCGCAGCGTGGCGCGGCGGTGCAGGCGGGGAAACCAGCGCGGCAGCCGCAGGACGGCGGCAAGGTTCAGGATCGGCTGGGTCGCCTGGTGGGCGCGGAAGGCGCGGAAGACGGCCGCGGCCGTGGCATCCTCGATCGGGATCGAGAACAGGGTGCGGAAGATCACGTCGGCCGCCGCGTGGCTCGCCTCGGCCTCGATCTCGACCTCGCCCTCGGGCATCCGCGCCGCCGCCCCCTCGGCCGCCGCCCACATCGCGGCAAAGCTGCCTTTCAGCCGCCCGCCCTCGAAGGCCGGGTCGATGATGCGGCGCTGCCGCGCCCACTCCGCGCCGTTGGTGACAAAGACCGACCGGCCCAGCAGCGGCGCCAGCCCCTCGCGGATGCGGTCCGACTTGGGAAAGTCCTGCGGGCGTTCGGTCAGTACCGTCCGCACCAGCGCCGGGTCGTTGCAGAGGTAGGAGCGGAAGAAGGGCGTGCGGAACTCGGCCATCCAGGCGCGATAGAGGCGCGCCGGCTGGGCCGACAGGATGTCGGCGCGGAACAGCCGCAGGTAGCGCCAGAGCGTGACGCGGTCGGCGCGCGCGGGCGGCTTGGGCGGGATCATGCCGCCATCGAGGTGAAGCCCGAGGCCGCTGTCTCGACCCGGGCGGGCGACGGCGCCTTGCCGGCAAAGCGCGCGGCCAGCGTGCGTGGCCCGGCGGTGATGGCGAAATAGTCGTAGTCGTCCGGCCGGCCGGGCAGCGCATCGAAGGCGCAGAGATACTGGAAATGCAGCCGGAAGAAGCGGCGGCGCAGCCGCGCCCAGGTCTCGGGCCGCAATGTCTGGCTGAAGGCGCAGGACACCACCAGCGGCCAGCGCTTGCCCGGCCCCGCCACGCCCGACACCGCCACCGGATCGCACAGCGCAAAGGCCACCCCGTCGCCGGGGGCAGACACGTCGACCCAGGTCAGATCCGCCCGCTGGGACAGCAGGGCAAGGTCGGCGCGCAGACGGTCGGCCCGCGGCAGGAAGGACATCATCGGGATGGTCTGGCCCAGCGTGAGCAGCCCCAGCGCCGGGCCGCCGGGGCGCGGGCCCCCCGCGGCCCGCAGATGGTGCGCCACCAGCGACACCGCCAGATGCGTGCCGATCGAATGGCCGACGACCAGAACCTCGTCCACATCCTCCGCAAGCGCCGCGGCCAGCCGGGCCGCGAAGGCGGCAAGCCGCGCCTCGACCGGCGGCGGATAGGCGCCCCAGGCCTGGACCGAGAAGGCGAGGTCGTTCATCAGATAGTCGACCATCAAGGCGGTGTTCAGCCGCCGGAACGCCAGCAGCACCGCCATGCCGGCGGCGACGAAGGCCGCGAGGGCCGCCGCCGTGGCAACCGCCCCCGCCGGGGCGAACCCGGCCGCCAGCCGCGCCGCAAGCCCCCCCGCCAGGGCCGCGACGCCAAGCTCTGCCAGCAAGAGCACCGCCGGGTAGAGCCCGGCGATCATGGGGCCCTTGCGCAGCCGGGCCAGCCGGAACGCCGCCCCCGAGCCGATGTAGACGAGCGCTGCAAAGGCCAGATGCCGGTAGGTCGCCCAGACGCCCTTGAGCATCGACGAACGCACGATGTCCGTCCAGACCAGCACCTCGACCGCGGTCTCGACCCGCGCGCCCTCGATCTTGGCGGTCACGCTCCAGCCATAGCCCGCGCCATCCGCCCCTGCCTTCACCGCGATGCGATGGCCCGAACGGGCCGCCTGCAGCGCGGCCTCGCGGCGGTAAAGCTCGCGGTAGCGCCGGGCATGAAAGGGGTCGTAGCCCGGCACATACAGCACCCGCCGCCGCCGCACCCGCCCCTCGCCCCCTGCCATCGCCTGCTCCTCGCCCCTCGGGGCATCCTGGCCGCCAAATCGGGCGGAACTTGGCCCAGCGCGGGGCCGTCGCCGCGCCTGCCGGGCGCTGCGGGCCCTAGCCCAGCCGGCCCAGTGCGGGAAAGGTCTGCAGCAGCCAGAAGGCGACATCGCTGAAGCTGCCCGTGACCAGCGCCAGCCCGACCGCCAGCAGCAGGACGCCCGCCGCGCGCTCGATCACCTTCAGATGGCGCTTCAGCCGCGCCATCACCGCCAGCGAGCGCTCGAGGAACAGCGCCGCCAGCAGGAAGGGCAGGCCCAGCCCCGCGGCATAGACGGCCAGGAGGGCGGTCCCGCGGGCGACATTCGCCTCGGTCGCCGCCAGCGTCAGGATCGTGCCCAGCTGCGGGCCGATGCAGGGCGTCCAGCCGAAGGCGAAGGCCAGCCCCAGCACATAGGCGCCGAGCGCCGAGCCGCCGCGGTCGCCGGCGTCCAGCCGCGCCTCGCGGTCGAGCAGCGGGATGCGGAACAGGCCGAGGAAGTGCAGCCCGAAGACGATCACCACCACCCCGGCCACCTGCACGAAGATGTCCTGATAGCGCAGAAAGAACATCCCGAAGGCCGACGCGGTGAAGCCCAGCAGCAGGAAGACGGTCGAGAGCCCGAGCACGAAGAACAGCGCCGGCACCAGCGTGCGCCGCCGGGCGACGGCGCCCGATGCCGTCATCTCGGCCAGGCTGACGCCGCCCATGTAGGCCAGATAGGGCGGCACGATCGGCAGCACGCAGGGGCTGAGGAACGACAGCACCCCGGCTAGCGCCGCCACCAGCATCGCCGGCAGCAGCCCCGCGTCGAACAGGTCGATTCCGAACATCGCGCCTCCTGCCCCTTCGGCCGCCGAGGGTGGACCGGCCGCGCCGCCGGCGGCGCGGCCGCCAACGCTGGCGTTGCCCCCGGGCCGCCCCTAGCGGGACGACCACCAGCCGCGGCGCCGCGGCTTGGCCTGCACCTCGGGCGGCGGCCCGGCGGCTGCCCCGGCGGCTGCCCCGTCGGCTGCCCCGTCGGCTGCCCCGACCGGCGGCAGGTCGCTTGCCGGGGCCGGCCCGGGCGGGGCCGCGGGACTGCCCGCGACGGCCATCTCGGGCAGCGGCGCGGG
This sequence comes from uncultured Paracoccaceae bacterium, assembly GCA_937983405.1. Lineage (GTDB taxonomy): Bacteria > Pseudomonadota > Alphaproteobacteria > Rhodobacterales > Rhodobacteraceae > JAHDXW01. Next base: position 19,584 of record CALJZN010000122.1, on the reverse strand, counting down.
CGCAGCCATCGGCTGGGGCGCGGCAGCGGTCGCCGGCACCGGCTCGGGCTGGGGCGCGGGCCCGGCCGAGGCCGGGGCCTGCTGCACCGCGGTCGCGGCTTCGGGCGCTTCCCGAGCGGGCGCCGCGGGGCCGTCCACGGTCGAGGCCGCCAGGGCGGAGGCGCCCGCGGCGTCATCCCCCGCGGCTGCCTTTCGCGTGCGGGTCGATGGCTTGCGCGGGGCGCGCGTGCGCTTCTTCGGCGCGGTCTGCTCGGCCGTGGCGTCGCCGGCCGCCTCCGCCGCGGGGGCCTCGGCCTCGACCGGCGGTGCGCCGGCCGCTGCGGCGGGCTCCGCCTCGGGCGCGGGCGCGCCCGCCGCGGCAGGCACGGCCCCGCGTGCCTCGGCCTCGGCGACGCCGGCCTCCGCGACGCCTGCCTCCGCGGCGGCGGCCTCCGCAACGTAGGCCTCTGCAACGTAGGCCTCCGCGCCCTCGGCCTCCGCGCCCTCGGCCCCGGCATCGCCGCCCGCGCCGTCGTCCCAGGCCAGCGCCTCGTCTTCGCCACGAACCTCGCCCGCCGCCTCGCCGTAGCCGCCGCCGCGCCGGCGCCGGCGCCGGCGCCGGCGGCGCTTGCCGCCGTCCGCCTCGCCGCCCTCGCGCCGCGGCTCGCCGGCCTCCGCCGAGCGCGGCGCGTCCGCCGCCTCGTCCTCGGCCTCGGGATCGAGCTCGTCCTCGAGCTCCTCCACCGGCTCGGGCATCGACGAGCTGTCGAGCGAGACAACCGACGACGACGGGGCCGGGACGGCCGGCGCCTCGACCACCAGCCGCGTGGCGGTCTTGAACTTCTCGAGGGTGAAGTTGGGGCTGATCAGCGACGGATCGGCCTCGAGCCGCACCGCCATGCCATAGCGCGCCTCGATCCCCGCGATATGCTCGCGCTTGTGGTTGATGAGGAAGTTGACGATCCCGACCGGCGCCTTCAGCAGCACCTCCTTGCTGCGCTTGCGCGTCCCCTCCTCCTCGATCTGGCGCAGGACCGACAGCGCCAGGCTGTCGTCCGAGCGGATCAGGCCCGTGCCGTGGCAGTGCGGGCAGGGCCGCGTCGTGGCCTCGAGCATTCCCGGCCGCAGCCGCTGCCGGCTCATCTCGAGCAGGCCGAAGCCCGAGATGCGGCCCACCTGGATGCGCGCGCGGTCGGTCTTGAGCTTGTCCTTCAGCCGCTTTTCGACGGCGGCGTTGTTCTTGCGGTCCTCCATGTCGATGAAGTCGATCACGATCAGACCGGCAAGGTCGCGCAGGCGCAGCTGGCGGGCGATCTCTTCGGCCGCCTCGAGGTTGGTCTTGAGCGCGGTCTCCTCGATCGAGCCCTCCTTGGTCGCCCGGCCCGAGTTGACGTCGATCGACACCAGCGCCTCGGTGATGCCGATCACGATGTAGCCGCCCGACTTCAGCTGCACGACCGGGTTGAACATGCCGGCGAGGAAGCTTTCCACCTGGTAGCGCGCGAACAGCGGCATCGGCTCGGTGTAGAGCTGCACGTTCCTGGCGTGCGAGGGCATGATCATCTTCATGAAGTCCTTGGCGACGCGGTAGCCCGCCTCGCCCTCGACCAGCACCTCCTCGATGTCGCGCGAATAGAGGTCGCGGATCGAGCGCTTGATGAGGTCGCCCTCCTCGTAGATCGGCGCGGGAGCGATCGAGCGCAGCGTGAGCTCGCGGATCTGGTCCCACAGCCGCTGAAGATATTCGTAGTCGCGCTTGATCTCGGCCTTGGTGCGCTTGGCGCCGGCGGTGCGGATGATCAGCCCCGCCCCCTCGGGCACCTCGAGCTCGGCCGCGATCTCCTTGAGCTTCTTGCGGTCCACCGCGTTGGTGATCTTGCGGCTGATGCCGCCGCCGCGGGCGGTGTTGGGCATCAGCACGCAGTAGCGCCCGGCCAGCGAAAGATAGGTGGTCAGCGCCGCGCCCTTGTTGCCGCGCTCTTCCTTGACCACCTGGACCAGCATGATCTGGCGGACCTTGATGACCTCCTGGATCTTGTAGCGGCGCGGCCGGGGCTTGCGCGGCTGGGCGATTTCCTCGCTCACATCCTCCTCGGCGATCGACTCGATCTCGTCGTCGATCTCGGCTGCGTGGTCCACGGCGGCATAGGGGCGCTCGCGCGGCTCGTCCTCGGCGCCGGGCAGGGGCTCGGCCACCGTTCCCGCCTCGGCCTCCTCGCCGAGATCGACCACATCCATGCCCGGGATGCTGCCCGAGGCCGCAGCCTCGCCCGAAGCTGCAGCGGCCGTCCTGGGCCCGCGGCTGCCCTGCCGGCGGTCGCCCTCGTCGGTGCCCGCCCCGCCGTCCTCGCCCGGCCGGCGGCGCGACCGGTCGCGCCCCTCGTCCTCGTCCATCGAGCGAGCGAAGGCGCGTTCCTCGGCCAGCAGGGCCTGACGGTCGGCGACGGGGATCTGGTAGTAGTCGGGATGGATTTCGGCGAAGGCGAGGAAGCCGTGGCGGTTGCCGCCGTAATCGACGAAGGCCGCCTGGAGCGAGGGCTCTACCCGCGTGACCTTGGCGAGGTAGATGTTGCCCGCAAGCTGGCGCCTCGCGGCCGTCTCGAAGTCGAACTCCTCGACGCGGGTTCCGTCGACCACGACCACGCGGGTTTCCTCCGCATGGGTGGCGTCGATAAGCATCTTTCTGGACATGGTGTCTTTCTGCAAGCCGCGCGCGTCCGCTGCCGGGTTGTCCGGCCAGGGGGGCTGCGGCGATCGGTTCGGGCGAGGCACGGCATCGGCGGCAGGGGCGACACGGCGGAGATGTCTCCGACCGTCCTCTCCTGCCCTGGCCACACGCGCGGCATCGCGGTTGTTCCCTGATGCTCCAACGGCATCTGTTGCGTGCCCGCCATGCTCGACGCAGGGAGGCGGGCGGGTTCGCGGCATAACCACCGGTCCCGCCGCCGGCGCCCCGGACATCCGCCCGGCCCGACCCGCACAGCAGGGAATTGCGCCCAAGGCGCCCGCGGCCGTCGCCCGGAGCCTCGGCTCGGGCACCATAAGGGCGAAGGTGACGGAAAGACAATGCTCAAAATGCGCGGCGGCGGCAGGGGGTGGGCGGCCCCGGGGTGGGCCGCGGGCCGGCCCTCGCCGCGGCTAGAGGTAGTCCGACCGCTGCATGCCGTATTTGGCCATCTTCTCGTTCAGCGTTCGGCGCGGCAGGCACAGCTCCTCCATCACCGCGACGATCGAGCCCCGGTGGCGGCGCATCGAGTTGTCGATGAGCATCCGCTCGAAGGCATCGACATAGTCCCTGAGCGGCTTGCCCTCGGTCGTCATCGCCGGACCCGCTGCCTCGTTGTCGGCCATCACCAGCGAGGTGATCGAGCCCGAGCCGCGGCGGCTTTGCAGCACCGCCCGCTCGGCGATGTTGATGAGCTGGCGCACGTTCCCCGGCCAGGGCGCCTGCAGCAGCTGCGCTGCCTCCTGCGCGCCGAGCTCGGGCGCCTCGCAGCCGTATTCCTCGGCGAACTGCTCGGCGTAGCGGGCGAACAGGGTCAGGATGTCCTCGCCCCGGGTGCGCAGCGGCGGCAGGGTCAGCTTGTGCGCGCCGAGGCGGTAGTAGAGATCGGGGCGCAGCGCGTCCTCGACCGTGCGGTCCGGCGCATGTTCGTTGCAGATCGCGATGATCCGCGTCTCGGGCGGGCTGCCCTGATCGTTGATGAAGGTCAGCAGCCGGGCCTGCAGCGCGGGGGTCAGCGCCTCGACGTCCTCAAGGCACAGCGTCCCGCCGCGCGCCTCTTCGGCCACCGGCAGATGGCCGCCCTCGGGCTCGGGGCCGAACAGGCGCCGCGCGAGGCCTTGCTCGGCATAGGCCGCGCAGGAGATCGCAACGAAGCGTCGCCCCGCCCGCGGCCCCACCGCATGCAGCGCATGGGCCACCAGCGTCTTGCCGGTGCCGGTCTCGCCGTCGATCAGCACATGGCTGTCGGCCTGCCCGAGGTCGAGGATGTCCTCGCGCAGCCGCACCATCGCCGGCGAGGCGCCGACGAGCTTCTTCATCAGCACGCTGCCGTCCGACAGCTCGCGCCGCAGCGCGCGGTTGTCCAGCGTCAGCCGTCGCGCCTGCCCTGCCTTCTTGGCCAGCTCGGTCATCCGGTCGGGATTGAAGGGTTTCTCGAGGAAGTCGTAGGCGCCGATCCGCATTGCCTCGACCGCCATCGGCACGTCCCCGTGGCCGGTGATCAGGATCACCGGCAGGCCGGAGTCCTGGCTCATCAGCCGCTTGAGCAGCGCGATGCCGTCCATCCCCGGCATCTTGATGTCGCTCACCACCACCCCGGGCCAGTCGGGGCCGATCGCGCGCAGCGCCTCCTCGGCCGAGGCGTAGGTCTCGGTGTCGAAGCCCGACAGCGCCAGCCACTGGCTGACCGAAGCCCGCATGTCCTGCTCGTCGTCGATGATCGCCACCTTCATCGCGCGCGACATTCCGCCCCCCCCCTTACTCCGCGGCTTCCACCGTCGTGGCCAGCAGCGGCAGCTGCACCTCGAAGACCGCTCCGCCGTCCTCGGCGTTTTTTGCCGTCAGCCGGCCGCCGCAGTCCTTGACGATCCCGGACGAGATCGCAAGGCCGAGGCCGACGCCGTCGCCCGGCTTCTTGGTCGTCCAGAACGGCTCGAACAGCTTGTCGAGATCGGCGATGCCGTGGCCGTTGTCGCGCACGGTGAGCACGGCCTGCGCGCCCGCGGCCAGCGTCAGCTCGATCCGCGGCGCAGGCGTGTCGCGGGTGGCGTCGATGGCGTTGCGCAACAGGTTGATGATGACCTGCTCCAGCCGGATGCGGTCGGCCAGCACCATCACCGGCGTCCGCGGCACGGACCGCACGATCTTGACAGCGCGCGTCCTCAGCTGCGGCTCCATCATCGACAGCGCCGAAGACAGGCAGGCCCGCAGGTCCACCGGCTCGAACGCCTCGCCGCCCTTGCGGGCGTAGCTTTTCAGTTGTCGCGTGATCGCCCCCATGCGCTCGATCAGGTCGTCGATGCGCTGGAAAGAGGCCAGCGCCTCCTCCGGGCGGCGGCGCTGCAGCAGCAGGCGCGCCCCGGCAAGGTAGGTCTTCATCGCGGCCAGCGGCTGGTTCAGCTCATGGCTGACAGCGGCCGACATCTCGCCCAGGGCAGCCAGCTTGGAGCTCTGCGCCAGCGTCTGCTCGGCCACCGCAAGCTCCTGCTGCGCCTTCTCGCGCTCGGCGATCTCGCGCTGGAGGCGCGCGTTCAGCGTCCGCAGGTCGGCCGATTCGCGCCGGAACAGCGCCGTTTGCAGCACGGCCTTGCGCTGCAGCAGGTAGAAGCCCAGGGCCATGGCCAGGGCCAGCACCATGAACTCCAGCGCCAGCACGGTGTTCACCCGGTCGCGCACGCCGTCGTAGCTGGTGAAGCTCGAGATCCGCCAGCCCCGGAACGGGATGCGCGCGTCGGTGCGCATCACCGGCACCCCGCGCAGCACCGCGTCGGGCCGCGGCTGCCACAGCCCGCGCAGCGCCGACAGGACGCGCTGGCGGGCGGTATCGGGGGCCGGGGCGGCCAGCACGGCCTCGACCGTCTGGCCGCGCCAGCGCCCCTCGGTCGCCAGAATGATCCGCCCTGCGCTGTCGGTCACGGCGACGGCATCCGACAGGCCCGACCAGGCACGCTCGAACTTCATCAGGTCGATCTCGACCGCGACGACCCCGATCACCCGGTTCTCCGAGACGATCGAGCGGGCGAAGGTGAACTCGTATCCCCCGGTGTCGCGCTGGTGGGCGGTGAAGACGGTGTCGCGGGCGCGCAACGCTTCGACGAAGAAGGGATCCTGCCGGTGATTCGAGCCAAGCTGGGTGCGATCGGTCGCAGCCATGGTGCGCCCCGAGACATCGAACAGAAAGATGCCCCCCGCCGCGATCTCGGCCTGGAACGAGATCAGGCGCTGCGAGGTGGTCGAGAAATCCCCGGCCTTCAGCGCCGCGATGAGCTCGGGGTCGCGCGCCAGCAGCAGCGGAACGACCGAGGTGCGCTGCAGCTCGCTCTGGATGTTGCCCGAGTAGAGCGCCAGCCGCAGCTCCGCCCGGTTGCGCACCGCCTCCGAGAAGCGTTCGGTCAGAAGCACGTTGCTGGCCCAGATCATCGCCAGCGCACCGCCCAGCAGGATCGCGAGCGCAGCGCGCCCCAGCCGGTGCGACAGGGCCGGCACCGGCCGGGTGCCGCCCCCGTGTTCGGCATCGCTGGGCGCGTTCCTCATGGGCGCAGACTAGGCCGCGCGGCCGGCCGGCTCAAGCGCGCCCGGGTCACGCCGCGGCGAAGGCCCCGGCAAGCGCGCGGAACAGCGCCGAGCCGTCGGCGCTTCCCTGCCGGCGGTCGAGCGCGCGCTCGGGGTGGGGCATCATCCCCAGCACCCGCCGGTTCTCCGACAGCACCGCGGCGATGTCGGCGGCCGAGCCGTTGGGGTTGTCGAGATAGCGCAGCGCGATCCGCCCCTCGCCCTCGAGCCGGGAAAGCAGCGCGGCGTCGGCCTGATAGTTGCCGTCGTGGTGGGCGACGGGCAGCGCGATCTCCTGCCCCTGGTTCCAGCCCGAGGTGAAGGCCGTGTCCGCCGCCTCGACCCGCAGGCGGACCGTGCGGCAGACAAAGCGCAGGCCCGCGTTGCGCATCAGCGCGCCGGGCAGCAGCCCCGCCTCGGTCAGCACCTGAAACCCGTTGCAGATGCCCAGCACATGGCCGCCGCGCGCGGCGAACGCGGCCACCGCTTGCATCGCCGGGGCGCGCGCCGCGATCGCGCCGCAGCGCAGGTAATCGCCGAACGAGAAGCCGCCGGGCAGGCCCACCACGTCGAGGCCCGCGGGCAGGTCGGCGTCCTTGTGCCAGATGCGGTGCACCCGCGCGCCGGCGGCGGCGAAGGCCTCGGCCAGATCGCGGTCGCAGTTCGAGCCCGGAAAGGTGACGACGCCGGCGCGCATGGCCCTACCCCGCGAAATCGGTGATGACGGCCACGCCCGGCGGCGTCGGCCCGTCGAACGCGGCAAGCTCGGCCGAGGCTTCCGACAGCCGCACCGTGCGTGCCACGAGGGGCGCCACATCGACCCGCCCCGCCTCGATCAGCGCCAGGAGCGCGGGAAAGCGCCAGGCGGGCATCCCCCGCGTGCCGTAGAGCGCGAGGTTGCCCATGTAGACGGCGCTCATGTTGATCTCCATGCGGGCGGTGTGGCCGACCGGCATGCCCACCTGCACATGCCGGCCCAGCGGGCGGAGGCACTCGATCGAGGCGTTGGCGGTGGCCGCGATCCCCAGCGCCTCGACCGAGACATGGGCGCCGCCCTGCGTGATCTCGCGGATGTGCGCGGCCGTGTCGCCCGCGCGCGCATCCACCGCCGCCTCGGCGCCCAGCGCAAGGGCATGCGCCAGCTTCTCGGGCACGATGTCCACCACGACAACCCGCGCGCCCATCGCCCGGCCCAGGATCAGGCAGGCCAGCCCGATCCCGCCGGTGCCGTGCACCGCCAGCCACTCGCCCGGCCGCAGCGCCGCGCGCCCCGTCAGCGCGTGCCAGGCCGTCGTCACCCGGCAGCCGAGCCCGGCGGCGAGGGCGGGCGCCAGGCTGTCGGGCAGCCGCGCAAGGTTGTGGGCCCGCGGCACGCCGACATATTCGGCAAAGGCGCCGGGTTCGACGAAGCCGGGCAGGCGCTGGTCGGCGCAGGTGTTGCCCTCGCCCGACCGGCAGGCCGGACAGGTGCCGCAGGCCAGGATGAAGGGCGCCACCACCCGATCGCCCGGCCGCAGGCCCGAGCGCGGGCCGGCCTCGACCACCTCGCCGCAATACTCGTGGCCCTGGATCTGGCCGGGCTTCACCCGCGGATGCTCGCCCGACCAGCCGTGCCAGTCGGACCGGCAGATGCCGCAGGCCAGCACCCGCAGCACCACGCCGTCGGCCTCGCAACGGGGCTCGGGCACCGCCTCGATGACCAGGGGCGCCTTGTAGCTGCGCAGGACTGCGGCGCGCATCGCTCCCCTCCCCGGCCCGGCGGCCTTCAGTCGATCTCGACCCGGAAGCGCTCGATGACGGTGTTGGCCAGCAGCCGCTCGCACATCGCCCGCACCTCGGCCTCGGCCGCGGCACGGTCGGTGGCGGCCAGGTCGATCTCGATCAGCTTGCCCTGCCGCACCGCCTCGACCCCCCGGAAACCCAGCGTGCCCAGCGCCGCGCGCACCGCCTCGCCCTGGGGGTCGAGCACGCCGTCCTTCAGCATCACCTCGACGCGCGCGCGCATGGGGCCTCAGTTGATCAGCGTGGGCTTGGTGACCGCTGGCGCGACCGAGGGCAGCACGCCGAGCCGCCGCGCGACCTCCGAATAGGCCTCGGCCAGCGAGCCCAGGTCGCGGCGGAACACGTCCTTGTCGAGCTTCTGGCCGGTCTTGATGTCCCACAGCCGGCAGCTGTCGGGGCTGATCTCGTCGGCCACGACGATGCGCTGATAGTCGTTGTCCCAGATCCGCCCGACCTCGATCTTGAAGTCCACCAGGCGGATGCCGACCCCGATCATCACGCCCGACAGGAAGTCGTTCACGCGCAGCGCCAGCGCCACGATATCGTCGAGGTCCTGCTGCGTCGCCCAGCCGAAGGCGATGATGTGCTCCTCGGCCACCAGCGGATCGCCGAGCTTGTCGTCCTTGTAGTAGAACTCGACGATCGGGCGGGGCAGCGCCGTGCCCTCGTCGATGCCCAGCCGCTTGGACAGCGAGCCCGCGGCGATGTTGCGCACCACCACCTCGAGCGGAATCATCTCGACCTGCCGGATGAGCTGCTCGCGCATGTTGATGCGGCGGATGAAATGCGTGGGCACGCCGATATCGTTGAGCCCCTGCATGAAGAACTCGGACAGGCGGTTGTTCAGCACCCCCTTGCCCTCGATCACCTCGACCTTCTGGGCGTTGAAGGCGGTGGCGTCGTCCTTGAAGTACTGGATCAGCGTGCCGGGTTCGGGGCCTTCGTAGAGGATTTTCGCCTTGCCCTCGTAGACCTTCTTCCGCCGTGCCATGGCTGCTCCAATACGTGCAGGGCCGGCGATGGGGCCGGCCTTTCGGCTTCGGGATATAGGCCAAGGGTCGGCGGGCCGCAAGGACGACCGGCCGCCGCGCCCCGCAGGCGGCGGCGAGCTGCACATGCGCCGCCGTGCCCCTTGCGGGGCGGGGCCTTCGCAGGCATATCAGGCGGGACGCCACGGCCAGCGGAGACACCCCGGTGAGCACCTTCGACGACCGCGAACGCGCCTTCGAGGCCAAATTCGCCCATGACGCCGAGATGCAGTGGCGCGCCGAGGCCCGCGCCAACAAGCTGCTGGGATACTGGGCGGCCGAACTGATGGGCCTGACCGGGAAGGCGGCCGACGACTATGCCCTTTCGGTCGTCAAGGCCGATTTCGAGGAGCCCGGTCACGAGGATGTCGTCCGCAAGGTCGCCGCCGACCTCGGCGACAAGGCCGACGCCGCCACCATCCGGCGCAAGCTGGGCGAGCTTCTGATCGTGGCCAAGGGCCAGCTGCTGGCCGGCAGCTGACGCGGCGCGCGGGGCGCGCAGACCCGGGCGGCGATCGCGCCCGCGGGGGGCTCAGAACAGGCTCAGCTGCTCGCCCGGCCGCGGTGGTGGGCGGAACAGGTCGCAGCGCAGCGGCAGCATGCCGCGGGCAAGGCCAAGGCGCGCGCAGGCCAGCTCGAACCGCCGGCGCAGCAGCGCGGCCATCGGCCCCGTCCCGGTCATCCGGCTGCCGAAGGCCGGGTCATAGTCGCGCCCGCCGTGCATCTCGCGCAGCCGCGCCATGACATGGGCGCTGCGGCCGGGCTGGCGTTCGTCCAGCCAGGCGCGGAAGATCGCCGCCACCTCGCGGGGCAGGCGCAGCAGGATCGTGCTGGCCGCCACCGCGCCCGCCGCGCGCCCCGCCGCGAGAATTGCCTCAAGCTCGTGGTCGGTGAGCGCGGGGATCATGGGCGAGGCCATGATCCGCACCGGCACCCCGGCCGCGGCCAGCCGCTCGACCGCCCGCAGCCGCCGGGCGGGGGCGGGCGCGCGCGGCTCCATCGCCCGGGCGAGGCCGGCATCGAGCGTCGTCAGGCTGATGCCCACCGCCGCCAGCCCCTGCCCCGCCATCTCGGCCAGGATGTCGAGGTCGCGCTCGACCAGCGCACCGCGGGTGGTCACGATCACCGGATGGCGGTGGTCGCGCAGCACCTCGAGCAGCCGGCGGGTGATGCCGCGGTCGCGCTCGGCCGGCTGGTAGGGGTCGGTCACCGCGCCCAGCATCACCGGCGCGGGGCGGTAGCCCCTGCGCCCGAGCTCGCGCGCCAGCACCTCTGGCAACAGCGGCCGGGCGACCAGCCGGGTCTCGAAGTCGAGCCCGGGCGACAGGCCGAGCTCGCTGTGCCCAGGCCGGGCGTAGCAGTAGACGCAGCCATGTTCGCACCCCCGGTAGGGGTTGAGCGAGCGGTCGAAGCCGATGTCGGGCGAGGCGTTGCGGGCGAGGGCGCTGCGCGGCCGCTCCTCGGCGACCTCGGTGCGCAGCGGCGGCAGATCCTCGGGCAGGTCCCAGCCGTCGTCCGCCCCCTCGCGCCGCAGGCGTTCGTGCCGGCCGGCCATGTTCAGCCCCGCGCCCCGCCCGGGGCGGCAATCGGGATCGACAGCGGTCGAGTCGGGACGCAACATGCGCCAAGGATGGAACAGATCACGAACAATCGCAAGTCCCCGCGGCGCAACCCGGCACTCCGGCCGCCCCAAGCCGGGCGGTCTGCCCGCCCCCCGCGGCCTGCGCCATGGCCGAAGACGCGCTCATCCCGTCCGGGCGCCGCGCGAGGCGCCTGTGCCGCGGGCGGATGTCGCGCCCGGCGACGGCAGGGCCGCGGCGATCGCGGCGGCCCTGCCGGTCCTGCCCGGCGGCGCCGTGCAGCGCCCCTCCACCGCCCCTCCACCGCCCCCCCATCGCCCCTCCGGCGGCGGCATCCCCTCGGTCCCGCGCAGGTCCGTCGGCGGGGTCTTGGTGCAACCGGTGTTGTCCCGCCGCGCCGGGCACCGAGGCGGCCGCGGGTTGAGCTGCGATGAGCGCGCGCACTGAGCTGCTGCCGGCCCGAGTGCGGGTGGCGGCGGCCGCAGTCCCCGATCCGGCCTGCGATCGATCCCGGAACGGTCTGCCCATCGGGCAACGGCGGCGCCCGGACGCGGCCGCGCTTCGGCGTCTCCGCGAGGGGCTGCGCGATGTCGTTGCCTCGGGGGCGCCGGGCCGGCCGGTTGCCGACCCTCGGCCGGCCATGGCGCCCGGGGCGCAACCGCCGCAGCCGCCCCGTCCGCGGCTCGGGCAGCCGCACCGGGTTGCCCCACCCCCGCCTGCGCCGGTCAGGGCGCGTGCCCTGCGCGCGCCGCCGGCGCGCATCCGGATCGTCGGGCCCGCCCCCGACGACCGCCCGCCCCCGACGACCGCACGCCCCCCCTCCGCAGGACGCCGCGGACGGGCGCCGGAAGGCGAAACCCAGCGCCCCGGCCGCGCCACCCGGACATGTTCGGAAATGGCGCACCCGGAGCGATTCGAACGCCCGACCCTCAGATTCGTAGTCTGATGCTCTATCCAACTGAGCTACGGGTGCGACGCCCCGGGACTTAGTCGCCGTGCGCGGCTTATGCAAGCCGGAAGTTGGCGCGCCGCCCCGGCCGCCGCCGCACGGCGCGGGGTGGGCGGGCGGGAGCGCCGTGCGGCGGCGGCCGGGGCGCGTCAGGCGCGCGCGGCCCGCGACACCGGGCCGGGCTCGGCCGCGACCACTGCCTTGGGCAGGCGGATCAGGAACTCGGTGCCCTCGGCATCGCTGCGCAGCAGCTCGATCCGCCCGCCATGGCCGCGCACGAGATCGGCCGAGATCGCCAGCCCAAGGCCCACCCCGCCCTTGCGCGCGCCGCCCTGGAAGGCGGTGAAGAGGTTGCCGCGCGCCTTCTCGGGCAGGCCTGGCCCGGTGTCGCCCACGCGGATCCACCAGTCGGCATCGCTCTCGCCCGCGGCGATCTCGATCGTCCCCGGCGCTCCCGTCGCCTCGATCGCCTGGCGGGCGTTGCGCACAAGGTTCCCCAGCACCCGGTGCAGCTGCTCCTGGTCGGCGCGGATCGCCAGCGCAGGCGGCATGTCGATCAGGTAATCGACGCTCGCCGCCGCCCCCTCGCCCGCCAGCCGCTCCTGCTCGACCACATCCTCGGCCAGCGCCCGCAGCGGCACGCGCGCCAGCCGCGGCGGCGGCTCCTCGGCCTTGCCGAAGGCGAGCGTGCTTTCGCAGAGGTTCACCGCGCGGGCGAGCGAGGCCACGAGCTTGGGCGCCGCGCGGGCCACCCGCGGGTCGTCGCTGGCCTCCATCCGGTCGGCCAGCAGCGTCGCGGTCGAGAGCATGTTGCGCAAATCGTGGCTGATCTTGGCCACGGCGCTGCCCAGCTGGGCCAGCCGCTCCTTCTGCCGCAGCGCCTGCGTCAGCTGGGTCTGCAGGCTTTGCAGCGCGAGCTCGGCCTCGCGCATCTCGCGCACCCTCGCGGTGGGTTCGATGATGCGCCGGGCATCCTCGGGCGCGGCGGCATAGGCGGTCATGTGCTGCACGACGCGACGGATCGGGGCCACCAGCAGGCGGCGCACTGCCACGAACAGCAGGAACGCCGTGACAACGGCGATGATCCCCGACAAAACCAGGATGCGCAGGCCGTAGGCGATCATCGCCTGGCGCAGCGGCGCCGTCTCGGTCGTGACCTCGATCAGAAGCCCCGCCTCGCGCACCGGGTCGCCGATCACCCGGATCACGGTATTCTCCGGCTCGGCCAGCACCAGCAGCGCATCGCGGATCAGCTCGAAGGTGCCGGGATCGCGCAGGTCGTAGGTCGCCGCGATCGGCGCAGGCACGGGCGAAGAGAGCACGAGCTGGCGGATCTCGTCGCGCCGCAGCACGACGTTGAAGACCCCGGCGTTGGCCAGAAGCTCGCGCTCGAGGTCCTCTCCGATCATCTCGTCGGTCGCCAGCAGCGCCAGCGAGGCGATCTGCGCACGCTCCAGGCGGGACAGCAGCCAGTCCTCGCGGAAGCGGGCGACCGAGGGCAGGAAGATCAGCACCTCCGCCAGCATGACGAAGGCGGCGGTCAGCAGCAGGAACCGGCCGGAAAGCGAGTTGATCATCACCGCGTCCTGTAGGCCCGTCGGGGCGCGCAGGCAGGCCAGCCCGCGCCGCAGCCGCCCCGCCCGCGCACAGGACTATCAAAGCCGCGCGGGGAAAAGTAGGCCCTGCGCGGGCGGCAGCGGCGCCGCTGCGCCCCTGCCCCCCCTGCCCCGCTGCGCCCCTGCCCCCCTGCCCCCCTCCGCGCCCCTGCCCCGTCCTGCCCGTGTTGACAGGCGCCGCGCGCTCGCGTATCCGCCTCGGATCACGACATCAGCAGGCTGTGCAACCGCCGCGACGGGCAGGGACGGCCATGAAGGCGAAGGACCACCGCGATGAAGCGCACCTACCAACCGAGCAACCTGGTCCGCAAGCGGCGCCACGGCTTCCGCGCGCGGATGGCGACCAAGGGCGGCCGCAAGGTGATCAACGCGCGCCGCGCCCGCGGCCGGGCCCGGCTGACCGCCTGACCGACGCCGCCAAAGCCGCGGTGCCGGCCGTCGTCACGCTGCAGAGGCGCAGCGACTTCCTGCGCGCCGCGCAGGCCGGCCGCCTGCCCACGGGCAGCTTCCTGGTCCAGGGGCGCCGCCGGGCCGAAGACGAGGGGACCGCGGCCATCCGCGTGGGCTTCACCGCCTCGAAGAAGACCGGCAATGCCGTCGTCCGCAACCGCGCGAAACGCCGCCTCCGCGCCCTTGCGCGCGCGCTGATCCCGGCCGAAGGCCGGGCCGGCTGGGACTATGTCCTTGTCGCCCGACCCGGCGCCACCGTCGCCCGCCCCTTCGCCGCGATGCGCGACGATCTGTCCCGCGCCCTGCGCCAGCTGCATGCCCGGGCCGACGCCGGCCCGCTGCGCTCGCCGCCCGCCGACCGGACCGGCCCGTGAGCCCGCTTGCGCATCTCGTCGCGCTGCCCGTCCGCGCCTACCGGCTGATCCTGTCGCCCTGGGTCGGCCATGGCTGCCGCTTCCAGCCCAGCTGCTCGGCCTATGCGCTCGAGGCGCTGGAGCGGCACGGGGCGCTGCGCGGCGGCTGGCTGATGCTGCGGCGCCTCGCCCGTTGCCACCCCTGGGGGGGATCGGGGTATGATCCCGTGCCGGGGGCCTGCCCTCGCGACCACCGTCACTGACCGCCCGCGCGGCCGCGGCGCCGGCACGAGAGAGCCCGATGCCCGACGACGAGGCCCCCGACGACATCCACCCGCTGTTTCGCGGCGCGCCCGCGTCGGTGGAGTTCCGCAAGCTGCGCAAGCGGATCCTGCGCGAGACCCGGGCCGCGATCGAACAGTTCGCCATGGTCGAGCCCGGGGCGCGCTGGCTTGTCTGCCTGTCGGGGGGCAAGGACAGCTACACGCTCCTCGCCGCGCTGGTCGAGCTGCAATGGCGCGGGCTTCTGCCGGTGGAGCTGTTGGCCTGCAACCTCGACCAGGGGCAGCCGGGCTTTCCCGCCGGCGTGCTGCCCGACTTCCTGACCCGGATGGGGGTGCCGCACCGCATCGAGTATCAGGATACCTATTCGATCGTCACCGCCCGGGTGCCGCAGGGGCGGACCTACTGCGCGCTCTGCTCGCGGCTGCGGCGCGGCATCCTCTACCGCATCGCGCGCGAGGAGGGCTGTTCGGCGGTGGTGCTGGGCCATCACCGCGACGACATCCTCGAAACGTTCTTTCTCAACCTCTTCCACGGCGGCCGGCTGGCCGCCATGCCGCCCAAGGTGCTGAACGACGAGGGCGACCTGTTCGTGCTGCGCCCGCTTGCCTTCGTGGCCGAGGCCGACTGCGCCCGCTTCACCGCCGCGATGGGCTATCCGGTCATCCCCTGCGACCTCTGCGGCAGCCAGGAGGGGCTGCAGCGCGCCCGGGTCAAGGCCCTGCTCGACGGGTGGGAGGCGAAGGCGCCCGGCCGCCGCCAGGTGATGTTCCGCGCGCTGATGCATGCCCGCCCCTCGCATCTGCCGGACCCGGCGCTGTTCGATTTCGCCGCGCTGCGCCGCAGACCGGCGGGAATTGAGGAAAATCCTCCGCAGAATGCGGAACGCGATTAACCGCGCCGACAGGCCCGGGGCCTAGCCTCGTCCCGTCGCGTCGTTCGGGCGCGGTCGGGCAGGGTTGCGGCGGGAAGGTCGGTTTCGATGGTCGCGCGACTGGGTTTCGTCCTCGGCACGCCGGTGCGGCGCATCGCGGGCTTCGCGCGCCGGCCCGAACTGCTGGCCTTTCTTCCGGCGGCGACGCTGGGGGCGTTCTGGCTGGGGGGCGAGGGCGCGCTGGTGCTGACGGCGCTGCTGGTGCCGCTGGTCTACGCGCTGGCGGGGATCCTCGGCGCCGCCCCCGCGCCGCGCGCCGCGGCGGCGACCGACGGCACCACCGGCCTGCCCCTGCGCGCGGCCGCGGTCGAGGCCCTGGACCGCGCCCTGGCCGATGGGCCGGCGACGGGCACCACCACCGCCTGCCTCGTGCTCTGCCTTGACGAGGCCGAGCTGCTGCTGGATCGCCACGGCCACGCCGCCTGGGCGCGCATCCTGCGCCGCACGGGCGAGCGGCTGCAGGGCGCGCTGCGGGCGGACGACACCGTGGCGCGGCTCGAGGGGGCGAATTTCGCCGTGGCGCTCGCGCCGGTGCGGCGGGCCGATCTCGAGGCGGTGCTGCAGATCGCCGCACGGCTGCAGGGCGAGGTCGCCGAGCCGCTCTCGATCGAGGCTGCCGCGGTGCATGTCACCGCCTCGGTCGGCTTCTGCCTTGCCGGCCGCGCGCCTGCGGCGGGGGGGGCCGCGCTCCTGGCCGCCGCCGAGGCGGCGATGGCCGAGGCGCGGCGCAACGGGCCGGGCGCGATCCGCGCCTTCACGCCCGAGATGGCGCGCGCCCAGATCGAGCGGACGGCGCTGCGCGCCAGCCTCGGCGAGGCGCTCGAGTCGGGCGCGATCCGGCCCTTCTTCCAGCCCCAGGTTTCCACCGATACCGGCGCCATCACCGGGTTCGAGGCGCTGGCGCGCTGGGTCCACCCCGAGCGCGGGGTGATTCCGCCGGCCGACTTCCTTGCCGCCGTCCATGCCGAGGGGCTGTCGGAGCGGCTGGGCGAGGTCATGCTCTACGGCGCGCTCCGCGCGCTGCAGGCCTGGGACGCGGCCGGCCTCGACATTCCCGCGGTCTCGGTCAACGTCGCGCCCGAGGAGCTGCGCAACCCCAGGCTCGCCGAACGCATCGCCTGGGAGCTCGATCGCTTCGACATCCTGCCCGGCCGGCTGACGCTGGAGATCCTCGAGACCGTCGTTGCGCGCAGCGACAACGATGTCGTGATGCAGACCATCGGCAGCCTCGCGCGCCTCGGCTGCCAGATCGACCTCGACGATTTCGGCACCGGCCAGGCCTCGATCGGCGCGATCCGCCGCTTCGGCGTCCGCCGCATCAAGATCGACCGCAGCTTCGTCACGCGGGTCGACACCGACCGCGAGCAGCAGCGCATCGTCGCCGCGATCGTCTCGATGGCCGAGCGGCTGGGCCTCGAGACGCTGGCCGAGGGGGTCGAGACGGCGGCCGAGCATGCCATGCTGGCGCAACTCGGCTGCGGCTTCGTCCAGGGCTTCGGCCTTGCCCGTCCGATGCCGTTCGAGGAGACGGCCGACTGGATCGCCGCCTACCGGGCGCGCCTTGCCGGCGCGGCGGGGCCCGCCGCCGGGCCCGTCGCGGCGCCGCGGACGGCCGCCGGCGGACGACGGCCGAGGCCCGCGGGCTGACCCCGCGGCGCCCGCGCGACCGCCGGCGCCCGGACCCGGCTGCCGGGGAAAAGCGCTTGACCTTTCGCCGCCCGAAGGGTTGAAGCAGCCCATTCCCCGAAGCCTTCGCGTGTTGGGTCCGATGGACGACCAGAACAAGAACCTCATCCTTGCCACGGCGCTGAGCTTCCTTGTGATCGTGGTGTGGTTCCTGCTGTTCCCCCCGCCCGAGGCGCCTGTGGCCACCTCCACACCGCAGGCCCCCGCGCCCGAGATGGCCCTTGCCCCGCCCGCGGCCGACCCCGCGACCGAGCCGGGCGCACCCGAGGCGGCCGCGCGCGCCGAAGCGCCGCGCGTTCCCGTCGCCACCCCGCGGCTGGAAGGGGCGATCTCGCTGCAGGGCGGACGCATCGACCTTCTGGCGCTCAGCGACTACCGCGAGACGCTGGCGCCCGATGCGCCCGTGGTGCAGCTGCTGCGCCCGGTGGGCGGGGCGGGCGCCTACTATGCGCTGTTCGGCTGGGCCCCGGGCGGCAGCCTCGGCTTCGACGACGTGCCCGGGGCCAACACGCCCTGGACGCTGGCGCAGGGTACCTCGCTGTCTCCCGGCGCGCCCGTGACCCTGACCTGGGAGAACGGGCTCGGCCTCGTGTTCACCCGCACCTTCGAGATCGACCCCGACTACCTCTTCACCGTGACCGACCGCGTCGTCAACCGGGGCGAGGCGCCGGCTCGGCTGGCCCCCTACGGTGTCGTCGCGCGCCACGGCAAGCCCGCCGACCTGCAGAACTTCTTCATCCTGCACGAGGGCGTCGTGCAGATGGCCGACGGCAAGCTGACCGAACTCGACTACGGCGACCTGGCCGACCTGCCGGTGGTGGCGCGCGAGGCCGCGCGCGCACAGGTCACTGAGGTCGCCGGCAACGGCTGGATCGGCTTCACCGACAAGTACTGGATGACCGCGCTGATCCCGCCGGCCGGGACACCCTTCACGGCGGTGGCGAAACACGTGCCCGGCGCCGACATCTACCAGACCGAGGCGCGCCAGCCTGCCGTCACCCTCGCCCCGGGCGAAAGCGCCGAGGCGCGCCTGCGGCTGTTCGCCGGCGCCAAGGAATGGGAGGTCATCCGCCGCTACCAGAACGAGCAGGGGATCGACCGCTTCCTCGATTCGATCGACTGGGGCTGGTTCTTCTTCCTGACCAAGCCGATCTTTGCGGTGCTGCACTGGATCAACGTCCAGATCGGCAACATGGGCTGGTCGATCATCCTGCTGACGCTGGTCATCAAGGCCGTGCTGTTCCCGCTGGCCTACAAGTCCTACGTCTCGATGGCGCGGATGAAGGAGCTCCAGCCCGAGCTCGAGAAGATCAAGGAGCGCGTCGGCGACGACCGCCAGAAGCTGCAGCAGGAGATGATCGCGCTGTACCGCACCAAGAAGGTCAACCCGGCCGCGGGCTGCCTGCCGATCCTGCTGCAGATCCCGATCTTCTTCTCGCTCTACAAGGTGATCTTCGTCACCATCGAGCTCAGGCACGCCCCCTGGATCGGCTGGGTCCGCGACCTGTCGGCACCCGACCCCTCCTCGATCTTCAACCTCTTCGGCCTGCTGCCCTGGCCCGCACCCGACCCGCACAGCCTCCTCGGCTTCATCTTCATCGGCATCCTGCCCATCGCGCTCGGCGTGTCGATGTGGCTGCAGCAGAAGCTCAACCCGGCGCCGGCCGATCCCACACAGAAGATGATCTTCGCCTGGCTGCCCTGGGTGTTCATGTTCATGCTCGGCAGCTTCGCCTCGGGTCTGGTGCTGTACTGGATCGCCAACAACACGATCACCTTCGTCCAGCAGTACGTCATCATGCGCAGCCACGGGCACAAGCCGGACCTCTTCGGCAACATCCGCGCGGGGCTCCGGCGCAAGGCCAAGCCCCCGGTCCCGAAGTGACCCCGCGGCACGCCCCCAAGGCCGGGCGGCCGCGGCCGGAGGGCGACGTCACGCGGCGGACCGGGGCGGCAGCGGGCAGGAGGCAGCCTCGGGCCAGGCCGGCGCCGCGAACGCCATGACGCCGGCCTTCCCCCTCGCCCCGCCGCCCGAGCCCGAGCCGGCCGAGCGCGGCCGGCGTCTTTTCGCCGGGCCGGTGACCTTCGTGAAGGGAGTGACCAGCCTCTCCGCCCTGCCACCGGCCGACCGTACCGAGGTCTGTTTTGCCGGGCGCTCGAACGTCGGCAAATCCTCGCTCATCAACGCGCTGACCGGGCGCAGGGCGCTGGCGCGGGCCTCCAGCACCCCGGGGCGGACGCAGGAGATCAACTATTTCGCGCTCGGGCCGGCGCTCTATCTGGTCGATCTGCCCGGCTACGGCTTTGCCGAGGCGCCGGCGGCGGTGGTGGCACGCTGGCAGGCACTGTTGCGAGGCTACCTCGCCGGGCGGGCCATGCTGCGGCGCGCGCTCGTGCTGGTCGACGCCCGCCACGGGGTCAAGCCGGCGGACGAGGAGATCATGGCATTGCTCGACCACGCGGCGGTCTCGTTCCAGGTCGTGCTGACCAAGGCCGACAAGATCGCCCCGCGCGCGGTACCCGCGCTGGCCGAGGGCGTCGCCGCGGCGCTCGCCCGCCATCCGGCCGCCTATCCCGAGATCGTGCTGACCTCCTCGGAGACGGGCGAGGGCATCGCCGGCTTGCGCGCCATCATCGCCGGACTGGCCTGACCCCGGGGGGGGGGGGG
>CALJZN010000121.1 GCA_937983405.1 uncultured Paracoccaceae bacterium | reverse complement strand
GTGCAGGTGCTCGATCTCGCCTATCGCTCGGGCGTGGCCTGGAACGAGACCGGCCATTCCAACCCCGAGTTCGATGCCAAGCTCGATCAGGCGCTGGCCACGGCCGACGTGGAAAAGCGGCGCGCGATCATGGGCGAGCTGGAGAAGATGCTGCAGGACAGCGGCGTGCTGATCCAGCCCTTCTGGTCCAGCATGGGGCGGCACGCCACCCCGGCGGTGCAGGGGCTGGGGATGCATCCGACCTTCGTGGTCGATTGCGCCCAGGTCTGGCTGGATGCCTGACCGCATCGGGCCCAGGCGTGGTGCAAGGGGGGGAAACCCTCCTTGCCGCGATCGGCATGACAGGACGGCGGCATGATCCGCTTTGCGCTCAGGCGGCTCGGGATTCTGCTGCTGACCATGCTGTTTCTGGCCTCGATGGTGTTCTGGCTGACGAACCTGCCGTCGAACCTCGAGAAGATGGCGAAAAGCGAGGCCAGCGTGCGCATGACCGACGCGGACGTGGATCTCTGGCTGGGCCGGAACGGGTATGACCGCCCGCAGGTGGTTCGGTTCGGGGAGTGGCTGGGGGTTCTGCCGGCCTGGCAACCCGGAGAGGGCGCGACCCTGGCGGGGCGCTGCGCTGCGGTCGGCGCCGATCCGGGGCAGCGGTTCTGCGGCGCGCTGCAGGGGCATCTGGGAGCCTCCACCGTCTTCGACCAGCCGGTCACCCGGGTCATCGCCCCCAAGCTGGCGGCCACGGGCTGGCTGATGCTCTACGCGATGCTGGTCCTGACGCTGGGCGGCATCGGGCTGGGCGTGGTTTCGGGGATCCGCGAAGGATCCCCGACCGATCGCATCGTCTCGACCCTCGCCATCGTCTCGACCGCGACGCCGGATTACGTCTGGGCGGTGATCCTCGTCGTCATCTTCGCCTCGGCGACCTCCGGCCTGTCGCCGATCCTCGGGGATCTCGGCCTGATCGAGACGCCGACGCTGTTTCTCGGCACCGCCACCAGCGCCGAGACAGCGATCACCTGGCGCAACTTCACGCTGCCGGTGCTGGCGATCGGCCTTTACGGCGTGGGCTACATCGCCAGCATCACGCGCGCCTC
Source organism: uncultured Paracoccaceae bacterium (assembly GCA_937983405.1). Taxonomy (GTDB): domain Bacteria; phylum Pseudomonadota; class Alphaproteobacteria; order Rhodobacterales; family Rhodobacteraceae; genus JAHDXW01. Next base: position 1,753 of record CALJZN010000121.1, on the reverse strand, counting down.
GATGGTCGAGGTGATGCGGGCGCAATACATCCGCACCGCGCGCCTCAAGGGGCTGGGGAAGGCCCGCATCGTGCTGCGCCATGCCCTGCGCAATGCGATGATCGTGCCGGTGACGGTGATCATGCTGCAGTTCCCCTGGCTGCTGAGCGGCGTGGTGATCATCGAGATCATCTTCAACTACAAGGGGTTCGGCTGGCTGGTCGTGCAGGCGGCGGGCAACAACGACATCGAGCTGCTGATGGGCTGCACCATGGTCGCCGCGGTGATCGTGCTGATCACGCAGCTGGTGTCGGACATCGCCTATACCCTGCTCAACCCGCGCCTGCGGTTCGGCTGAGCGCGCGATGACCCGGCTGACGCTTCTTCAGACCCTGGGCGCGATCGTCGCAGCGCTCGGCCCCGTGCTGGCGGCCCTGGGCGTGATGCTGGCGGCGGTCGTGCTGCTGCGCCGGCGGCTGGGGCTTCTGGGCCATGTGACGGGCAATCCGGTCGGGATGGTCGGCCTGGTCCTGGTGCTGTTCTGGGGGCTGGTCGGGCTGCTCGCGCCGTGGCTTTCGCTGCAGGATCCGTTGCTTCAGGTCACCCAGATGAAGAACGCGCTGCCGGGCAGCCGGCTGGTGCTGCCCGACGGCACCGCCATCACCTATCTGCTCGGCGGCGACGTTCTGGGGCGCGACGTGTTCGCCCGGGCGCTTGCCGGCGCCGGCGAGGTTCTGGCCATCGCCCCGCCGGCTGCGGCGCTGGCCTACATGCTCGGCATCGCCCTCGGCCTGCCCGCGGGCTATTTCGGCGGCGCCTTCGACACCGCGGTCGGCTTCGTCGCCAATGCGCTCTTGTCCTTTCCGGTGATCCTGCTGTTCTTCCTTCTGGTCAGCCCCGAGGTGCGCGAGTCGACCATCCCCGCCGGCATGGCGGCGGTCCTTTTCGTGCTGCCCTGCCTGTTCCTGCTGGCGGCGATCAACGCCCGGCTGTTCGTCGCGCCCGCCCGGCGCAATCTGGTTCTGGGGCTGTTTCTCGTCATCGCGGCCTGGCTGGTGGCCGGGGTCGTGTTCGACGCCGATCCGCTGGGCGTGGTCTCGCTTGATCCCAACATCCTGAACGTGTTCGTCGCGGTGGCCTTCATCAATGCGCCCACGGTGTTCCGCATCGTGCGGGGTGCCGCGATGGACCTGCGGTCGCGCGACTATGTGCAGGCCGCGCTGACCCGCGGCGAGGGGCCCTGGTACATCATGTGCTGGGAGATCCTGCCCAATGCGCGCGGCGCGCTGGTCGTCGATTTCTGCCTGCGCCTCGGATATACCACGATCCTCCTGGGGGCGCTCGGGTTCTTCGGCCTTGCTGTCAGCCCGGAAAGCCCGGACTGGGGATCGACGATCAGCGAGGGGCGAAAGCTGATGGCGATCTTCCCGCATATCGCGGTGGTCCCGGCCCTCTGTCTGGTCAGCTTCGTTCTGGGCCTGAACCTCCTCGCCAATGCCCTGCGCGAGGAAAGCCTGCGCGACTGACGGCAGGACGGCAGGCATCCCCACCGGCGCCCGCACGCCGGCCAGAAGTATGTCTGCAGACGCCGACCTGCCCCCTCTCTCTCGTCGGGCGGCGACCGGAATCGCGGGGTGAGGAGTGCGCGCGCCGGAGGCGTGAGCGCCGGGCATCGGCGCGGGGCCTTTCGGGTGGCGCAGCGCCGATGCCCGTTGCGGGCGCAACGTTGCGGCAGAGGCCACGGGGGTGAGGTGGCCCGGCGGGGGTTGCGGCC
>CALJZN010000120.1 GCA_937983405.1 uncultured Paracoccaceae bacterium | reverse complement strand
CTATTTCGCGATCCTGACCATTCCGATGGCGATGTCGCCGATCGCGGTGGCGCTGATCTGGCGGATGCTGCTGCAACCCAACCTCGGCGTCATCAACCAGATGCTGCGCGGCGTGGGCCTCGAGGGCGTGGACTGGTTCGGTTCCCCCGGGCTGGCGCTGGCCACCATGGCGGCGGTCGATATCTGGCAGCAGACCTCCTTCGTGGTGCTGCTCCTCGCGGCGGGTCTCGCCGCGCTGCCGCGCGAGCCCTACGAGGCGGCCGAGGTGGACGGTGCCGGCGCGGTCCAGCAGTTCTTTTACCTCACGCTGCCGATGCTTCGCCCGGTCGCCGCGATCGCCGTGGTCATCCAGCTCATCAACGAGTTCCGCACCTACGACCTGCCCTATGTGCTGACCCGCGGCGGGCCCGGTAACGCCACGGAAGTGCTGAGCTACTTCGCCTACCGGCGTGCGTTCCTCGGGCTGTCGCTCAACGAGGGCGCGGCCGCGTCCTGGGTCCTGCTGATGATCGTGCTCGCCCTGACCGTGGCCTTCTTCTGGCTGCTCGAGCGGCACGAGAGCGGGTCGCGTGGCTAAGCCAACCCGATCCAGCGACTCGTGGAGCAGGTGGTCTTTCAGGCCCGTCCCCTCCTGCGGACATCGACGCCCGCCGGCCGGGCCATGCGGCGACAGGGGCGGAGGGCCAGCCCGCCGGCGGTTCGAGAGCGCCCCGAACGGCATCGCCGCCGCCCCTGCCCCGCATCCGGCGCGCACCGCGACAAGCCGCGGGGCCGGCGCCCGATGGCGCGAGAGGTCGACCGCAGGACGCCGCGGTCCGTGTCGCCGTCACGGACGGCCGCCGCGCCCGCGGCATGCCCGCATCCCGGGCCGGGGGAACGGCGCGTTCGGGCCAAGCGGCCCCGACCGGTCAGCCCATGTCGGCGCCGGGCTCGCGGCCGTCGGCGCAGGCTGCCAGAAACCGGGCCGTGGCCGGCAGGCGGTGAAGGGCGTTGCGCACTTCGACGATGAGGCGCGGCGCCTGCGGCAAGGCGGCCAGGGCCTGCATCACCGGTCCCCAGGCGATGCGGCCGTCGCCGGGGTGCCAGTGCCGGTCGGCGTAGCCGTCGACATCCTGCAGATGCACATGCGCCAGAAGCGCGCCGGCGTCGGCGATGAAATCCACCGGGTTGGGTGCGTGATAGCGCCCGTGGCAGATGTCGGCATGGCCGGTGTCGATCGAGATCTGCAGATTCGGCCGGTCGATCTGCTGCACGATGGCGCGCCGTGCGGCCGGGTCGGTGTCGTCGCAGTTCTCCAGCACCAGCGTGCAGCCGATCCCGGCGGCGCGGTCAAGCACCGGCGCGAGCGTCCGGGCGGCCTGTTCGATCAGGCCGGGATAGACGCCGGGATAGTTGGCGCGGTTGAGCTGGTGCCAGTGGTTGAACGGGCTGTGCACGACCATCATCGTGGCCCCGAGCGCCTCGGCCACGTCGAGCATCTGCATCATCCGCTTCTGTACCACAGCGCGCACGCCGGTATCCGGCGTGGCGATATCGAGGCCGAAGAACGGCCCGTGGAGGCCGCGCGCACCGCGATGGCCGTCGAGCAGGCCGCGCCACGCGGCGATCATCTCGGCGTGGTCATGCTCAAGCACCCCGACGGCGCAGAAATCCTGGATCTCCAGCGGGCGGTCGGCCTCGAACAGCCAGTCGCGGATGACGGGAAAGCCCTGCAGGGTGGCGGCTGCGCCGATGGGTCCGAGGGGCATGGGGCATGACCTTTCACTTGATGCCGGCGCGCATGAAGCTTTGCACGAACTGGCGCTGGAAGATGAGAAATCCGATCAGCAGCGGGCCCGAGGTGATCAGCGTGGCAGCATTGATGATCGACCATTCGGTGCCGCTGTCGGTCGTGGCGAAGATCGACAGGCCCACGGTCAGCGGCCGGGTCTCGACCGAGGAGGTGACGATGAGCGGCCACAGGAAGTTGTTCCAGTGGTGGCTGACCGAGACCAGCCCGAAGGCCAGCATGGTGGGCCGCGCAAGCGGCACATAGACCCGTCGCAGCAGGCCCAGCCACGAGCAGCCCTCGACCCGCGCTGCCTCGTCCAGCTCGCGCGGGACGGTCTTGAAGGTCTGGCGCAGCAGGAAGATGGCAAAGCCGCTGGCGAAATAGGGCAGGCCGATGGCCAGGATCGAATCGAGCAGACCCAGCCGCGCCATCGTGGCGTAGTTCCGCACGATCAGGATGTCGGGCATCACCATCAACTGCACCAGCACCAGCGCGAACAGGAGGTTCCGGCCCGGAAACTCGAACCGCGCAAAGGCGAAGGCCGCCAGCGAGCAGAGCACGAGCTGCACAGCCAGGATCATCGTCACCAGCAGGATGGTGTTGACGTAATAGCGCCCGAACGGTGCGGCATTCCAGGCGCGGATGAAGTTTTCCAGCGTCAGCGGCGCGAACAGGTCGAAGCGCGTCTCGTAGGCCGAGGGGTGAAAGGCCGTCCAGACCGCATAGGCAAGCGGCAGGATCCACAGGATCGCCAGCGTCCAGGCGCCCAGATGGATCAGCGCGCGGTCCGGATCGAAGGCGCGCACGGGGGCGACGATGCTGCTCATCGGTAATGCACCCTGCGGTCGAGAAGGAAGAACTGCCCGATGCCCACCACCGACAGGATCGCCACCATCACCACGGTCAGCGTGGCGGCATAGGCGGTGTCCCAGAACCGGAACCCCTGTTCGTAGATGTAGTAGAGGAGCAGCATCGAGGCGTTGTTCGGCCCGCCCTGCGTCATCACGAAGATGTGGTCCACCGTGCGAAAGGCGTTGATCGTGGCATTGACCGAGACGAACAGCGTGGTGGGCATGATGAGCGGCCAGATCACCCGGCGGAAAAAGGTCCACCGGCGGCAGCCTTCGATCGCCGCCGCCTCGCGCAGACTGGGCGGGATGGTGTTGAGCGCGGCGAGGTAGAAGATCATGAAGAACCCGGCCTGCGACCAGACCGTGACCATGCTGACACCGTAGAGCGCGGTCTCGGGGCTGCCCACCCAGTTGCGCGGCGACAGGCCGAAGGCGCTGCGGATCTGCTCGAACAGGCCGAAGCCCGGCAGGTAGAAGAACAGCCAGATATTGGCGACGGCGATCAGCGGCAGCATCGTCGGCGTGAAATAGGACATGCGCACCAGCGCGCGCCCGCGGATTCGACCCTCGACGAACAGCGCCATGACCAGCGCCAGGATGATCGAGGCCGGAATGGTGATGGCAGCATAGATCGCGTTGTTGACCATCGCGCGCAGGAACACCGGATCCTGCATCAGCCGCGCGTAGTTGTCGCTGCCCACGAACACCGCCGCCCGACGACCGCGCGGGGTGGACCAGAAACTGTCGATCAGGGTCTGGATTGCCGGATAATGGGTGAAGGTGAACAGCAGCGCCAGCGCCGGCGCCAGAAAGGCCAGGGCTGTCAGCCAGTCGCGTCGCACCGTCATGGGAAGGCCTTCCGCGAACGCGGCGGCGCCCGGATGCCCCGGGCGCCGCGCGCAGGGTTGCTTACTTGCGATAGGCTGCCAGGATCGCATCGGCGGTGGCCTGCGCATCCGCCATCGCCTGCGCCGCGGTCTTTTCGCCCGCGATCACGGCCGCCACGTTGTCGTTGAAGGCCTTCGACACCTGCAACACGTCATAGGTCGAGAACTGCCGGATCGTGTATTGCAGCTGGTCGCGCGCGACCACGGCACCCGGCACTTCCCTGACGTAGTCCTTCATCACCTCGGTTTCCCAGACCTCCGGGCGCGGGGCGACATAGCCGGTGGCGATCGACCATTTCGCGGCCTGCTCCGGCGCGGTGGCCCATTGCACGAACTTCACCGCCTCGGCCAGCTGCTCGTCGCTGGCGCCCCGGAAGAGATAGAAGTTGCCGCCCCCGGTGGGCGCGCCGCGCCGCACATTGGCCGGCAGCATCCCGACACCGAAGGGGAAGGGCGCATTCTTGCGGATGTTCGTCAGGTTGCCGGTGGTCGTCCAGATGATCGCGGCCTGACCGTCGAAGAAGGCCCGCGGCGTGGCGCCCCAGTCGAGGACACCGGGCTCCATCACGCCATGGTCGCGCGACAGGGCAGCCAGAAAGTCGATGGCGCCGATGGTCTCGGGCGTGTTGAAATAGGCCTGCGTGCCGTCCTCGCTCGACATCTCGCCGCCGTTTGCGGCCACCAGCCCCGACGGCAGCCAGACCGATTGCGCCGGGATGCGCACACCCCATTGCGTGACCTTGCCGCTGGCATCGCGCAGGGTCAGCTTTTTGGCCATCTCGACCATCTCGTCCCAGGTGGCGGGGCCCACCTCGGGGTCAAGGCCCGCGGCCGCGAAGGCGTCCTTGTTCCAGAAGATCACCGGGGTCGAGCGCTGGAACGGGATGCCCCAGGTCTTTCCCGCGGTCTGGCTGTTCTGCATGAAGGCCGGAAAGAAGCCGCCGACCCAGGTCTCCATCTCTTCCGCGCTGAGGAAATCGTCCCACGGCAGGATCAGATCCTCGTCGAGAAGCGTGAACAGATCGGGCGCATCGAGGATCGCCAGTTGCGGCGGCCTGCCCCCGCGCGAGGCCGTGATCGCGCGCGACAGCGTGTCGGGATAGTTGCCGGCATAGATCGCGGTGATCTTCACCCCGGGCGTGGTGGCCATGTAGTCGGCCACCAGCTCGTCGATGATCTGGGTCGCCGGGCCGCCGATGGCGACGGGGAAGTAGAACTCAAGCTCGACGGCCTGCGCGGCCGAGGACAGCCCGAGGGCGAGGGCGGCCGAGGCCGCGAAGGTGCGAAGCATGGTGATGAGAGCTCCTGTGTCAAAGCGTTGCGTTTCGGAGGCACCGCAGAGCAGGGCGGACAGCCGAGGCCGGCTGTCCGCCCGTCCGCGCAGGGCCTGGCCGCCTTACCGGCGATAGGCCGCCAAGATGGCATCGGCCGCGGCCTGAGCATCGGCCATGGCCTGCGCCGGGGTCTTCTGGCCGGTGATCGCCGCCGCCAGATTGTCGTTCAGGATCTGCGTCACGCGCGGGCCTTCGTAGGTCGAAAGCTCGGCCACGGCGAACTCCAGCTGCTCGCGCGCGACCAGGGCGCCGGGCACCTCGGCGACATAGGCCTTCATCCGGTCGGTTTCCCAGGTGTCGGGGCGCGGGGCAACGTAGCCGGTGGCAATCGCCCAGTCGGCCGCCTGCTCGGGCGCGGTGGCCCATTTCACGAAGTCGATCGCCGCGCGGGTCTGCTCGTCGCTCGACCCCTTGAACAGGTAGAAGTTGCCGCCACCGGTGGGGGCACCGCGACGCACCTTCGCAGGCAGCATCGCCACGCCGAAGGGGAAGGGTGCGTTCTTGCGGATGTTGGTCAGGTTGCCGGTGGTGGTCCAGATCATCGCGGCCTGCCCCTCGAAGAAGGCGCGCGGCGTGGCGCCCCATTCGATGATGCCGGGTTCCATCACGCCATGGTCTTTCGACAGGCTGACGAGGTATTCCAGCGCGCCGACCACCGCGGGCGTGTCGAACATCACTTCGGTGCCGGCATCATTGGCCAGGCCGTCCTGCCCGTTGGCCGCCACGAGCCCGGTGAACAGCCAGGACGGGAAGCCCGAGGACGGAATGCGCACGCCCCACTGGGTGACATTGCCGCTGGCGTCGCGCAGTGTCAGCTTCTTGCCCATCTCCACCATCTCGTCCCAGGTGGCGGGGGGCACTTCGGGGTCGAGGCCGGCTGCCCTGAAGGCATCCTTGTTCCAGTAGAGCACCGGGGTCGAGCGCTGGAACGGGATGCCCCAGGTCTTGCCCTCGGTCTGGCTGTTGCGCATGAACGCAGGATAGAAGCCGCCGATCCAGGACGTCATGTCCTCGTCCGACAGGAAGTCGTCCCAGGGCATCACCACGTCCTCGTCGATCATCGTGAACATGTCGGTGGACAGCAGGATCGCCAGCTGCGGGGCCCGGCCGCCCCGGGCCGCCGTGATCGCCCGGGTGGTGGTGTCCGAGTAGCTGCCGGTGTAGATGGCCGCGATCTTAACGTCGGGGTTCTGATCCATGTATTTCTGGGTCAGCGCCTCGATGGTGGCGGCCGCATCGCCGCCGACGGCGACGGGGAAGTAGAACTCGAGGTCAACCGCCGAGGCCGGCAGCGACAGCGATGCGAGGATCGCGGTCGCCGAGAGGGTTTGCTTGAAGAAACGGATCACGGGATGTCTCCTGCTGGTCTGAGAGGTCGTCGTCGGGCCGCGCGATCCGCTGCCCGCGGGAGTCGAAGAAATGCAGCCGGTCGCCCGGCAGGGTGGCGGTCACACGGTCGCGCAGCGGCGCGGCCTGGCCGGATTGGCGCAGGACCACCCGCGCACCGTCGATTTCCAGCGCGACGAGCGTGTCTGCCCCCAGATATTCCACCTCCCGGACCCGCGCCTCGACCCGATGGCCGTCGCCCTGCAGCGTCATGTCCTCGGGGCGGATGCCGATCGTCGCGGTGCCCTGCGGCGCGGGCACGGATCCGAGCGCTGTGCGCGGGATCAGGTTCATCGGAGGGGTGCCGATGAACCCGGCCACGAAGACCGTCTGCGGCCGGGCATACAGCAGGCGCGGGGTCGCCACCTGCTCGATCCGGCCTGCGTTCATCACGACGATCAGGTCGGCCATGGTCATCGCCTCGACCTGATCGTGCGTGACGTAGACCATGGTCAGCCCCAGCCGCTGCTGCAGCGCCCGGATCTCGCTGCGCATCTCGGCGCGCAGCTTGGCGTCGAGGTTCGACAGCGGCTCGTCCATCAGGCAGATCGGGCGTTCGGAAACCACCGCCCGCGCCAGCGCCACGCGCTGCTGCTGGCCGCCCGACAGTTCCGCCGGCTTGCGCGACAGAAGCTCGGACAGCCCCATCATGCCGGCCACCCTGTCCAGCCGCGTTCGCTGTTCGGCCCTCGCCACGCCGCGCACCGACAGGCCGAACAGGATGTTCTCGGCCACGGTCAGATGCGGAAACAGCGCGTAGGATTGAAACACCATCGACAGGTTGCGCGCCTTGGGCGGCAGGCCGTCGATCCGGGTGGCGCCATGCCAGATCTCGCCGGCGCTGACCTGATCCAGCCCGGCAATCAGCCGCAAGAGCGTGGACTTGCCGCAGCCCGAGGGCCCGAGCAGGACCGAAAACCGCCCCGCCGGCAGGCTTACGTCGATCCCGGCAAGGGCGGTGGCCGTTGCGAAGGACTTGACGACGCCCTTCAGCTGCAGGCCGCAGTCCCCAGTCTCTGGCACGTCGAGCTCCTTCCTGCATCCCCGGTTGCCGCGGGCGGAGGATTAGGTGCAGCTTGTAACGCAACAATGACGCGCCGTGCCGCCGCCAGTGTCGCGCAGTCCGGCAGCCGGATGTCCGGCCGGACGGGTCGCCCGGTGCGGCCGGGGCCGACGCGTCGCCCCGCGCGCGCGCGGCACGACCGCGACGCCGCGATCCAAGCCGTCTGCCGATGAGGGC
>CALJZN010000119.1 GCA_937983405.1 uncultured Paracoccaceae bacterium | reverse complement strand
CCTCGGCCAGGGTCTCGTCGGTCGGCACCGCGGGCGGTGGGGCGGCGGGCGGGGGCGCGGCGGGCGGTGGGGCGGCGGGCGGGGGCGCGGCGGGCGGTGAGGCGGCGGGCGGGGGCGCGGCGGGCAGGGGCGCGTCGGGCGGTCCGCCGGCCACCGGCCAGTAGGGCTCGCGATAGCTGCGCGCCTCGGCAAGGAAGCTGTCGGCGGGAATCATCCGCTCGGCCCGCAGCGCGGCCAGCCGCCGCGCGGCCTCGGCCCGCGACGCGGGGCCAAGCGCGATGGCATACCAGCCCGAGGACAGGCGGAACCCCTTCACGTCGTCGAACAGCCCGGCATAGGCGCGGGCCCGCGCCAGCGCCTCGGCCAGCGTCGGCTGCGCCTCGATCTGGACGAAGGTCGTTTCCTGCGCCTGCGCCGCACCGCCGGCCAGCCCGAGGCAGACCATCGCCAGCGCCGCCAACCCCCGCACCCAACGCCCCATCGCCGCCCCTGCCCCCTCCGCCCGCTTCTGCCGGCCCAGAGCGTTAGCAGAGCCGCGGCGAAAGATGCACCTCACAACCGCGCCAGCCGGGCGTTGACCCTGCGCGGCGCGCCGCCTAAGGAGGGGGCGCCTGCCGCCAGGGGCCCCCGATGAGCGCGACAACCGCACCGCGAAGCTTCCAGGAGATCATCCTGCGGCTGCAGGCCTACTGGGCCGGCCAGGGCTGCGCGGTGCTGCAACCCTACGACATGGAGGTGGGCGCGGGCACCTTCCACCCCGCCACCACGCTGCGCGCGCTGGGTCCGCGGGCCTGGGCGGCGGCCTATGTCCAGCCCTCGCGCCGGCCCACCGACGGCCGCTATGGCGAAAACCCGAACCGGCTGCAGCACTACTACCAGTTTCAGGTCATCATCAAACCCTCGCCCCCCGACCTGCAGGAGCTTTATCTGGGCAGCCTGGCCGCGATCGGCATCGACTTCGCGCTGCACGACATCCGCTTTGTCGAGGACGACTGGGAAAGCCCGACGCTGGGCGCCTGGGGCCTCGGCTGGGAGGTGTGGTGCGACGGCATGGAGGTGTCGCAATACACCTACTTCCAGCAGGTCGGCGGGCACGACTGCCGCCCCGTCTCGGGCGAGCTCACCTACGGGCTCGAGCGGCTGGCGATGTATGTGCTGGGCGTCGATCACGTCATGGACATGCCCTTCAACGACCCCGATGCGCCGATTCCGCTGCGTTACGGCGACATCTTCCGCCAGACCGAGCGCGAATATTCGCGCTGGAACTTCGAGGCCGCCGACACCGCGACCCTGCTGCGGCATTTCGAGGATGCCGAGCGCGAATGCACCGCGATCCTCGCCCAGCCCGAGGCCGACGCGGCCGGGCGGCGCATCGTCATGGCCCATCCCGCCTATGACCAGTGCATCAAGGCGAGCCACCTCTTCAACCTGCTCGACGCCCGCGGCGTGATCTCGGTCACCGAGCGGCAGGCCTACATCGCCCGGGTGCGCGCGCTGGCCAGGGCCTGTGCCGATGCCTTCCTCGCGACCGAGGCGGGTGCGGCGTGAATGGCAAGCTTGTCGCGGGGGCCATCGTGATCGCTGCCGCCGTCGCAGGCCTCGCGATGTATTACCTTCAGGTCTATGCCTACTATGCCCCCGTCGCCGCCGACGCGATCCGGCTGACCCCGGTGGGCGGCGGGGCGCCACAGCCGGTGGCGGTGGACGACTTCCGCGGCATCGACAGCGAAAGCTCGCCCATCCGCTTCCGCGCCTGCTTCACCATGCCGCTGAGCCTGGCGGTGCTGACCGAAACCTACGCCATCCACGCGGCGCCGCAGCCGCTGATCGCGCCGCCCTGGTTCGACTGCTTCGACGCCGCCGCCATCGGTGCGGCGCTGGCCCGCGGCGAGGCCGTCGCCTTCCTGGGCGAGCGCGACATCCGCCCCGGGGTGGACCGCATCGTGGCGGTCCTTCCCGACGGCCGCGCCTTCGCCTGGCACCAGCTCAACGCGACCCTGCGGAACTGACCCGATGCCCGACCTGCTGATCGAGCTCTTCTCCGAGGACATCCCCGCGCGCATGCAGCCCCGCGCGCGCGAGGATCTGAAGCGGCTGGTCACGCAGGGGCTTGTGGATGCGGGGCTCGCCTATGCCGGGGCGCGCGCCTTCTCGACCCCGCGGCGGCTGGCGCTGACGGTGCAGGGGCTGCCGGCCGAAAGCCCCCGGCTGATCGAGGAACGCAAGGGCCCGCGCACCGACGCCCCCGCCGAGGCGATCGAGGGCTTCCTGCGCGCGACCGGCCTGCCGCGCACGGCGCTCGAGGTGCGCCGCGCCGGCAAGGCCGAGATGTTCTTCGCCGTCGTCGAGAAACCCGGCCGCCCCGCCGCCGCCGTGGTGGCCGAGGTGCTCGAGGCGGTGATCCGCGGCTTTCCCTGGCCGAAGTCGATGCGCTGGGGTTCGGGGGCGTTGCGCTGGGTGCGGCCGCTGCGCTCGATCCTCTGCCTGCTGACCACCGAGGCGGGGGCCGAGGTCGTGCCGCTGTCGCTCGAGGGCATCGCCGCGGGCAACAGCACCGAGGGCCACCGCTTCTTGGCGCCGGGGCGCTTTGCCGTGGCGGGGTTCGACGACTATGCCGCACGGCTGCGGGCGGCGAAGGTGATGCTCGACCCCGACGAGCGGATGGCGCACATCCGCGCCGAGGCGCAGACGCTGGCGTTCGCCCGGGGGCTCGAGCTTGTGCCCGACGAGCGGCTTCTGGAGGAGGTGGCGGGCCTTGTCGAATGGCCCGTGGTGCTGATGGGCGCCATCGCCCCCGCATTCCTGCACCTGCCGCCCGAGGTGCTGCAGACCTCGATGCGCGAGCATCAGAAGTTCTTCGCGGTGCGCAACCCCGCCACGGGGCGGATCGAACGCTTCGTGACGGTGGCCAACCGCGAGACGGCCGACCACGGCGCGACGATCCTTGCCGGCAACGCCCGCGTGCTGGCCGCGCGGCTTTCCGACGCGCGCTTCTTCTGGGAGAACGACCTGCGCACGGTGCGGACCGTGGGGCTCGAGGGGATGGCCGCGGGGCTCGCCCGGGTCACCTTCCACGCCCGCCTCGGCACCCAGGCCCAGCGCATCGCCCGGATCGAGGCGCTGGCGCGCGCGATCGCGCCCGCGGTCGGCGCCCCGCCCGACCTTGCGGCCGAGGCCGCGCGGGTGGCCAAGGCCGACCTGCAATCGGCGATGGTGGGCGAGTTTCCCGAGCTTCAGGGGATCATGGGGATGCACTATGCCCGCGTCGCCGGCCTGCCCGAGGCGGTGGCGGCGGCCTGCCGGGCGCATTACCAGCCGCTCGGCCCTTCCGACGATGTGCCGTCCGAACCCGTCTCGGTCGCCGTGGCGCTGGCCGACAAGCTCGACACGCTGGCGGGCTTCTGGGCCATCGACGAAAAGCCCACGGGCAGCAAGGACCCCTATGCGCTGCGGCGCGCGGCGCTGGGGGTCATCCGGCTGACCCTGGGCAACGCGCTTCGGCTTGCACTTCTGCAGCATCTGCGCGGCCACCTCGGGCGGTCGCACGCCCGGGGCTTGCCGGAGTGCGACGCCGATGCGGTTTCGGCCGACCTTCTCGCCTTCCTGCACGACCGCCTGAAGGTCCACCTGCGCGAGCAGGGCATCCGCCACGACGTGATCGACGCCTGCCTTGCCCTGCCCGGCAACGACGACCTCGGGCTGCTCGTCCGCCGGGCCGAGGCGCTGGCGGCCTTCCTGAAAACCCCCGACGGCGAGAACCTCGTGCAGGGCTTCCGGCGCGCCAACAACATCCTCGCCCAGGCCGAGGCGCGGGACGGCGTCGAATATTCCTTCGGCCCCGATCCGAGGTTCGCCGAGGGCCCCGAGGAGGCCGCCCTCTTCGCCGCGCTGGATGCCGCCGAGGCCGCCCTTGCCCCGGCGCTGGCGGCCGAGGACTTCGCCGCCGCCATGCGGGCGCTTGCCGCCCTGCGCGCGCCGGTCGATGCCTTCTTCGAGGCGGTGCAGGTGAATACCGACAACGCGCTCCTGCGCCGCAACCGCCTGAACCTCTTGCACCGCATCCGCAGCGTCTGCCGCAGCGTCGCCGACCTTGCCCGGCTGGAGGGCTAGCGCGCCGGCGCGGACGCCAGGCTTGCCTGACCCGCGGATCGGAGTATGCTGCTGCCGCAAGGGGGCGCCGCGGTGCAGAAACACGTCGACATCCACGATTTCACCGAGATCACGCCCACCGCGCGGCTGTCGGCCGCGACCCACGGCTTTCGCGCGAAATGCCTGCAGCGGCTGGTGCGCATCGGCCTGCCCGTGCCGCGATCTGTGGCGCTGTCGTTCCCGGCGGTGCGCGCGGTCGCCGCGGGCCTGATGCCCGATGCCGGCGCGATCCTCGACCGCTTCGGGCCGGGCGCGCTGGTGTCGGTGCGGCCGTCGTCCGAGAACCCTGACTGGGGCGGGCCGGGTTCGATCCTGAACGTGGGCATGACCGACGCGCGGCATGCCGCGCTGGCCATCACCCACGGGAACGAGGCCGCGACCGCCCTCTACCTGCGCTTCGTGCAGGCCTATGCCATCCATGTCGCCCGGCTCGACCCCGACCGCTTCGCCATGGCCGAGGTCTCGGGCGCCGCGCTGCGGGCCGCGCTTGCGGCCTACGAGGCCGAGACCGACGCGCCCTTTCCGCAGGACCCCGCGCGCCAGCTGGCCGAGGTGCTGCGCGCGATGGCCCGCGCCTGGGACAGCACCTCGGCCCGCCTGCTGCGCCAGGCCAAGGGGGCGCCGGCCGAGGCGGGGCTGGGCCTGGTGGTGCAGCAGATGGCGCTGGGCCTCGGCCCGGGGGAAAGCGGCTCGGGCGTGATCCAGTTCGTCAACCCGGCCACCGGGCGGCCGCAGGTGACGGGGCGCTACAAGGCGCAAAGCCTCGGCCGCGAGGCGCTGGCGCCGGGGGCCGGGGCGATCTTTCTCACCCGCGACCCGCGCGGCCCCTCGCTGGAAGAGCGCTGCCCCGAGGCCTTTGCCGAGCTTCTGCGCCACGGCGCCGAATGCCGCGCGCGGCTGCGCGAGGAGATGCAGATCGAGTTCACGCTCGAGAACGGCGCCTTGCGCGTGCTCGACGCGGTGCGCGTCGCGCGCTCGTCCCGGGCGGCGGTGCGCATCGCGGTGGCGCTGGCCGAGGACGGGGTGATCCCGCGCGAGGAGGCGCTGCTGCGGGTCGAGCCGCGGGCGCTGTCCGAGCTTCTGCACCGGCAGGTGGACCCCTCGGGCCCGCGCGACGTCTTCGCCCGCGGCATCGCCGCGAGCCCCGGCGCGGCGCGGGGGCGCCTGGCGCTGACCTCGGCCGCCGCCGAGGCCTTCGCCGCCCGCGGCGAGGCCTGCATCCTGGTGCGGCGCGAGACCGCGCCCGAGGACATCCGCGGCATGCACGCCGCCCAGGGCGTGCTGACCGAGCGCGGCGGGGTGACCAGCCACGCCGCGGTGATCGCCCGCGGCCTCGGCCTGCCTTGCGTCGTCGGCGCCGCCGGCCTGCGCTTCGATGCGCGCGAGCGCAAGGTCACGGCGCCGGGCGGGCGGGTGCTGCACGAGGGCGACGTCATCACGCTGGACGGCACCCGCGGCGAGGCGCTGGCGGGCGCGGTCGAGATGCTCGAACCCGCGCTCGACGACAGCTTCCGCACGCTGATGGCCTGGGCCGAGGCGGCCTGCGACATCGGCATCCGCGCCAATGCCGACACGCCGGCCGACGCCCGCTTGGCACGCGACTTCGGAGCCGAAGGCATCGGGCTGTGCCGCACCGAACACATGTTCTTCGAGGACGATCGCCTTGCCGTGATGCGCGAGATGATCTTCACCGAAAGCTCCGAGGATCGCCGCGCCGCGCTCGACCGGCTGCTGCCCATGCAGCGGGCCGATTTCATCCGGCTGTTCGAGATCATGCACGGCCTGCCGGTGTGCATTCGCCTGTTCGACCCGCCGCTGCACGAGTTCCTGCCGCACGGCCGCGAGGGCCAGCGCGAGCTGGCCGAGGCGCTGGGCCGCCCGCTGTCCGAGGTGACGCGGCGGATCGAGGCGATGGCCGAGTTCAACCCGATGCTGGGGATGCGCGGGGTCCGGCTGGGCATCACCGTGCCCGAGATCTACGACATGCAGGTGCGCGCGATCTTCGAGGCGACGATCGAGGCCGGCCGCCGGGGCGCCCCGGTGGTGCCCGAGATCATGATCCCGCTGGTCTCGGCCAAGCGCGAGGTGGAACTGGTCAAGACCCGGATCGACGCGGTGGCGGCGGCGGTGCGGGTGGCCCGTGGGGCCGCCTTCGACTACCGCCTGGGCGTGATGGTCGAAACCCCGCGCGCCGCGCTGCGCGCGGGCGAGATCGCCCAGCACGCGGCCTTCCTGAGCTTCGGCACCAACGACCTGACGCAGATGACCTATGGCCTGTCGCGCGACGATGCGGGGCGGTTCATGGCCGCCTATGTCCAGCAGGGGGTTTTCCCCGAGGATCCGTTCCACACGCTCGATGTCGATGGCGTGGGCGAGCTGCTGCTGACCGGCGCGGCGCGGGGGCGCGCGACACGGCCGGACCTCACCCTGTCGATCTGCGGCGAGCATGGCGGGAATGCCGAGTCGATCGCCTTCTGCCGCGCCGCCCGCTTCGACTATGTCTCGTGCTCGCCGTTCCGGGTGCCCGTGGCCCGGCTGGCGGCCGCGCGGCTTGCGCTGGCCGACCGCCACCGGGACCTGCAGAGCGACGACTGAGGCCGGGCCCGCCCCCGGGGGGCGTCTTGCCCGGGCCGATCGCCCCGGCCCGCCGCTCCCGGCCCGCGGCACCGGGCGCCCTTGCGCGGTCGGGCGCCGTCCGGTCGGCCCCGCCCGGCGGGATCGCGCGGCAGCCCGGCAGGACTTCGCCGGACGGGCGGGCGGGACTTCCGCCTGCCGACCGGCGTGGTAGTGTCGCCGGCGGACAGGGTTGCGGGGCAGAAGATGGCACAACGGCTTTTCGGAACCGACGGTGTGCGGGGGCGGGCCAACACGCACCCGATGACGGCCGAGATGGCGCTGCGGCTGGGTGCGGCCGCTGGCCGGCATTTCCGACGCGATGCCGAGCGGCGCCACCGTGTCGTCATCGGCAAGGACACGCGGCTGTCGGGCTACATGCTCGAGACGGCGCTGACCGCGGGGCTGACCTCGACCGGCATGGACGTGCTGCTTCTGGGCCCGGTGCCGACGCCGGCGGTGGGCTTTCTCGCCCGGACCATGCGCGCCGATCTGGGCATCATGATCTCGGCCAGCCACAACCCCTCCGAGGACAACGGCATCAAGCTCTTCGGCCCCGACGGCTTCAAGCTGTCGGACGCGGACGAGGCGGCGATCGAGGCGATCGTGGCCGGCGAGATCGCCCCTGCCCGGCCCGAGAACATCGGCCGCGCCAAGCGCATCGAGGACGGGCGCGGCCGCTATGTCGAATATGCCAAGACCACCTTCCCCCGCGGCGGTCGGCTCGACGGGCTGCGCGTGGTGATCGACTGCGCCAACGGCGCCGCCTATCGGGCCGCGCCCGAGGTGCTGTGGGAGCTTGGCGCCGAGGTCATCGCGATGGGTGTGGAGCCCGACGGCTTCAACATCAACGCCGGCTGCGGATCCACCGACAGCCGCGCCGCGGCGGCCCTGGTGCGCGAGCGTCGTGCCGACCTCGGCATCTGCCTCGACGGCGACGCCGACCGGCTGATCCTGCTCGACGAGAAGGGGCGCGAGGCCGACGGCGACCAGCTCATGGCGCTGCTGGCCGCGCGCTGGGCCGAGGAGGGGCGGCTGAAGGACGGCACGCTGGTGGCCACGGTGATGTCCAACCTCGGGCTCGAGCGGTTCCTGCAGGGGCGCGGCCTGCGGCTCGAGCGGACGCCGGTGGGCGACCGCCATGTGGTCGAGCGGATGCGCACGGGCGGCTGGAACCTCGGCGGCGAGCAATCGGGGCATATCGTGATGACCGACTACGCCACCACCGGCGACGGGCTGATCGCCGCGCTGCAGTTCCTGGCCGAAATGGTGCGCACCGGCCGTCCGGCCAGCGCGCTGTGCCACAGCTTCGAGCCGGTGCCGCAGAGGCTCGAGAATGTCCGCTACGCCCTCGGGGCCGAACCGCTCGCGGCCGCGCCGGTCAAGGCTGCCATCGCGGCGGCCGAGGTGCGGCTGAACGGCCGCGGGCGCCTGCTGATCCGCAAGTCGGGCACCGAGCCGCTGATCCGCGTCATGGCCGAGTGCGAGGACGAGGACCTTCTGTGCGAGGTCGTCGCGGGCCTCGTCGCCGCGGTGCGCACCGCCGCCTGAGGCAGCCCGTCGCCCGCGCCCCCGCGCGCCCCGGCCGATCGGACATTACGCCGCGGAGCCGCCGGCAGCCCAGGCGGGTGCGGGCGCCCGGCGCAGCCCCGGCGGCGCGGGCCGGGCGCCCGCGGCGGGGTGCGGCGGGCGCGGGGCCTCAGTTCCGCGCCTTGTCGACCATCCGCCCCTTGGTGATCCAGGGCATCATGGCGCGCAGCTTCTCGCCCACCTGCTCGATCTGGTGGGCGTCGTTGTTGCGGCGGGTGGCCTTGAAGAAGGGCTGGCCCACGGCGCATTCGGTCATCCAGTTGCGGGTGAAGGCGCCCGACTGGATGTCCTTCAGCACCGCCTTCATGCGCGCCTTGGTCTCGTCATAGGGCAGGATGCGCGGACCGCTCACATATTCG
>CALJZN010000118.1 GCA_937983405.1 uncultured Paracoccaceae bacterium | reverse complement strand
GCCGCCCCCGCGCCGGGGGCCACCGCTCGCCTGGGCCGGCGGCGCGCCGGCAACCGACGCGCCGCTCGACGGCCCGGCCTATGCCGCGCTCTGCGCCCGGCTCGGCTGCGATCCCGCCCGCCTCGATGCCATCGACGGCGGCGGGGCGGACGGCGCCCTGCCGCCGCCGCCCGCGGGGCGGCTTGCCGCCGCGCCGGGGCGGCGCCCCGCGCGGCTCGGCCCGACGCTCGACCGGCTCCTGCGGCTGGCGGCCGAACCTCCGGCCGCGCCCGCCCCCCCGCCCGACGCGGCGGCGCTGGTCGCGACGCTCGACGCCTGCCTCGCCGATCCCGACGCCGCGCCCGAGGCGATCGACGCCGCCGCCGCCGCCATGCCCCCGCGCGACGCGGCCCTGTTCCTGATCGCCGCCGCCGCGCACCGCGCCGCGGCCGGCGACACGCTGCTGGCGCTCGACCACCTGGCCGACGCCGAGGACGCGCTGCCGCCCGATGCGCCCGCCGGCGCGGCGGTGGCGGGGGCCGAGGTCTATCTGCGGCTCGGCCGGCCGAAGATGGCGCTGGCGCTTCTTGCGCGCGCCGCCCTTGCGGGCCCCGCCGCCCTGCCCGACCCCCTGCGCGCGGCGCTGGAAACCGCGATCCACGGCCCGCAGCGGACCGGGCCGGACGAACACGGGCACGTCCTGCTGATGGACCATCTCGCCGCCGCCCCGCCCGCTGCCGGCCCCGATCCCGCGCGCCCCGGCCCCCGCCTGATGGTCGAGATCGGCACGACGCGCGAACGGGTGCCCGGCCAGGGCTCGACCGAGAAGCTCGCGCGCTTCTGCGCCGCCCGCGGGATCGACTTCGTGACGGTGGACATGGACCCGCGCAACGCCGCCCGCGCGCAGCGGCTGTTCCGCCGCACGGGCCTGCCCTTCCGCGCCGAGGCCGCGAAGGGCGAGGACTGGCTGGCCGCCTTCGCAGGCACGATCGACTACGTCTTCCTCGACGCCTACGACTTCGACCACGGCCAGCACAGCGCGCAGCGGCAGAGCCGCTACCGCACCTTCCTCGGCGCGCCGATCGACGAGGCAGCCTGCCACCGGATGCACCTCGACTGCGCGGCCGCGCTGGTGACGCGGCTTGCCCCCGACGGGCTGATCTGCATCGACGACACCTGGACCGACGCGGCCGGCCGCTGGACCGCCAAGGGCACGACGGCGGTGCCCTTCCTGCTCGACCGCGGCTTCCGCCTGGTCGAGGCGCGCAACCGCGCCGTGCTGCTCGCGCGGGCCTGAGGCCCGCGCCCGACGCCTGCGCCCGGAGGAGGCCCGATGGACGCCCCAGCCCCGGCCCCGCGGCTCGCCCGCTTCCGCGACCTGCATCGCGGCCAGCGCGGGGTGATCGTCTGCAACGGGCCGTCGCTGAACGCGATGGACCTCGGCTTCCTGCGGCGCGAGGTGGTGATCGGGCTGAACAAGATCCACCTCGGCCTCGGGCGGTTCGGCTTCTACCCCCGCCACCTCGTGGTGGTGAACCCGAAGGTGGCCGAACAGTCGGCCGCGGCGATCGCCGCCATGACCTGCATGAAGTTCGTCGGCGCCCGCGCGGCAGTGCACCTGCCCGAGGACGCCTTCACCTATCACGTTCCGGTCCTGAAGCCGCCCGTCCTGTTCTCGACCGACCTGACGCGGGGGTTCCGCGAGGGCGGCACGGTCACCCATGCCGCGCTGCAGGTCGCGTTCTGGATGGGATTCGCCGAGATCGTCATCGTCGGCATGGACCACCGCTTTGCCTTCGAGGGGCCGCCGAACGCGGCCCGGCGGATGGAGGGGCCGGATCCCAACCACTTCGACCCCGGCTACTTCGCGGGCCAGGTCTGGGACAACCCCGACCTCGCCCTGTCCGAAACCGCCTACGCCGAAGCCCGCCGGGTCTGGGAAGGCGCCGGGCGGCGCATCCTCGATGCCACGGTGGACGGCGCCTGCACCGTGTTCGAGAAGGCCGACTACCGGCGGGTGTTCGGCCTCTGACTGCCCCCGTTCCCGTGCCCCGTCCGCGTGCCGGGGTTCCACCCCGGACCCCGGAGTATTTGGGACAAGATGAAGTGCCGGGGCCGGGGATGCGCGCCCCCGACCGGGATGGCCGGGTGCCGTTCCGGCCGTCCGGGTGGGGGCGGGCAGGGCCGTGCGGCGGCGGGCTCAGGCCAGCGCGACCGCCGCCTCGGCCCGGCCGCGGCCCGCACCGGGCGCTGCGAAGACGGCCCCCGCCAGGGGATGGGCGGCCAGCGCGGCCGCGTCCATCCCCTCGCGCGCGGTGGTGACGAAGAGGGTGCCGAGGTCCGGTCCGCCGAAGGCGGGGCACGCGGCGTGGGGGGCCGCGACCGCGACCGCGCCGAGGGGCCGCCCGTCGCGCCCCCAGGCCGCGACCCGCCCCGCCCCCCAGAGCGCCACCCACAGCGCGCCTGCGGCGTCGGTCACCGCGCCGTCGGGGTTCAGCCCCGCCGCGGCCAGGTCGAGGAACACCGCCGGTTCGCCCAGGGGCCAGCCCGCGGGGTCGAGCGTCACGCGCATCACCCGCCGCCTCGGGGTATCGGCGAAATAGGCGGCCGCCCCGCCGGGGTCGAAGGCGATCGCGTTCGGGATGGTGATGCCGGACCAGAGCCGCCGCAGGTCGCCCCGGTGCCAGCGCCAGATCGACCCCGCGCGGGGTTCGAGCGCCTTGCCCATGGTGCCGATCCAGAACCCGCCCTGCGGATCGGCGCGCCCGTCGTTCGACCGGGTGCGCGGATCGTCCGCCTCGAGCGGGCAGAGAAGGCTGCGCGCGCCGTCCGCGAGGCGCAGCCGCCAGAGGCCGGTTTCCGAGGCGACGAGCAGCGCGCCCGCGTCGCCCGCGATGGCCGCGGCGGCCGAATGCATCTCGGGCAGGTCGAGGGCGCCCGGGCCTTCCGGCCCCCGCCACATCAGCCGCCGCCCGGTGATGTCGAACCAGTAGAGCGTCTGGCGGCCGGGGTGCCACAGCGCGCCCTCGCCGAGGCCGCAGGGCCGGGCGTCGAACAGCGCGGCGGCGGTTGCGGGGCCGTCCGCCGGGCCGGTTGCGGGGCCGCTCATCCCGTCACCACCACGCCGCCGTCGATCACCAGCGCCTGCCCCGTCATCATGCGGCTGGCCCCGGAGGCGAGGAAGAGGCAGCCCCCGGCGATGTCGGCGGGTTCGAGCACCTCCTTCAGGCACTGCCGGTCGAGATGCGCAGCGAGCCCTTCCGGCGTGACCCAGAGCCGCCGCTGGCGGTCGGTCATCACCCAACCGGGCGCCAGCGCGTTGACCCGGATGCGGTTGGGGCCGAATTCGCGCGCCAGCGCCCGCGTCAGGCCGTTCAGGGCCGAATTGGCCGCGACATAGACGGGATAGCCCGCATTGCCCATCATGTAGCTGATCGAGGTCATGTTGACGATGCTGCCACCGCCCTGCGCGCGCATCCCCGGGATCACCGCCTGGGCGGCGAAGAAATAGGCCTTGAGGTTGACCGCGATGGCGCGGTCCCAATAGGCCTCGTCCACCGCCAGCGTGTCGTGCCGGCTGTCGTCGGCGGCGTTGTTGACGAGCACCCGGGCATCCCCGTGCGCCGCCGCCGCGCGGGCCAGCGCGGCGCGCAGGGCGGCCGTGTCGGTGATGTCGCAGCCGAGCCAGAGCGGGCGGTTGCCGGTCGCCGCCGCCATCGCCCCGGCGAAGGCCGTGCCGTCGGACCGCTGCAGGAAGGCCACGCGCGCCCCCTGGCGCAGGAAGGCCTCGGTCAGCGCGGCGCCGATGCCCGACCCGCCGCCGGTGACGACGACGGCCGCGCCGTCGAGATCGGGAAAGCGGGGCAGCTGCATCGGACGGATCCTCCCTCGGGCCGGGCCGCGGCCGGCGGCGCGGGGGCAGTTAGCGCCTGCGGAACGGTCAGGGAAAGGGCCGTCGCCGCTTTCTGCGCCGGAAACCGCCGATCGGCGGGCCCGCGCGCCGCCGGCGGCGGATGCAGCGGTGGACAAGGGGCGGGCGAGGGGCTACCCCAAACCTGTCCCGGCGCGCCGCGGGCAGTGCAGACAGGCCCTGCAGTGCGGACGCGCCGGACGACCGGCAGAACGGAGGGCACGATGCGCGCGAGCATCGTCATCAGGACGCTGAACGAGGCCCGCCACCTCGGCGACCTTCTGGTGATGATCGCCCGGCAGGACACCGCCGCCCTGCCCGGCGGGGTCGAGGTGGTGCTGGTCGATTCGGGCTCGACCGACGGGACGCTCGACCTCGCGCGCGCGCACGGGGCGCGGATCGTCACCATCGAGAAGGCCGAATTCTCGTTCGGCCGGTCGCTGAACCGCGGCTGCGCGGCGGCGACGGGCGACATCTTGGTGTTCGTGTCGGGGCACTGCGTGCCGGTCGGCACCGACTGGCTGGGCGCGCTCTGCGCGCCGCTGATCGACGGCCGGGCGGCCTATACCTACGGCCGCCAGATCGGCGACGACGACAGCAACTACAGCGAGCGGCGCATCTTCGCCAAGTATTTCCCCGACACCTCCGCGGTGCCGCAGGACGGGTTCTTCTGCAACAACGCCAATGCCGCGATCCTGAAATCCGTCTGGGCCGCGCACCGCTTCGACGAGGCGC
Organism: uncultured Paracoccaceae bacterium; assembly: GCA_937983405.1. Taxonomy (GTDB): domain Bacteria; phylum Pseudomonadota; class Alphaproteobacteria; order Rhodobacterales; family Rhodobacteraceae; genus JAHDXW01. The sequence continues at coordinate 4,872 of CALJZN010000118.1, read as the reverse complement.
TGACGGGCCTTGAGGACATGGAACTGGCCAAGCGGCTGGTCGCGCGGGGCCTGCGCATCGGCTATGTTGCCGGGGCGCCGGTGTTCCACCACCATGCCGAGACCTGGCCGCAGGTCCGCCGCCGGTTCGAGCGCGAGGCGATCGCGCTGCGCGCCATCATGCCCGAGGTGCACCTGACGCGGCTCGACGTGCTGCGCTTCGTCCTCGCCAGCGTGGCCGGCGACTGGCGGTCGGCGGCGCGCAACCGCATCCGCTCCACCCGCCGGATCGACATGCTGCGCTACCGCTGGAACCAGTACGTCGGATCCTGGCGGGGCAACCACGAACACCGGATCCTGTCGCAGCGGGCGAAGGAACGGTTCTTCTACCCCGAAGTCACGAAGAAGGCAGAACAGGATGACTGGCTCCGGCCGTTGCGTCGCACTCCTCCCCATGAAGGCCAACAGCCAGAGGGTGAAGGGAAAGAACTTCCGGCCGCTTCACGGTAGGCCGCTGTTCCGCTGGATCCTCGATGCGCTTCTCGCGCTCGACGAGGTCGAGCGGGTGGTGATCAACACCGACGCGCGCGCGATCCTGGCCGAGAACGGGCTGACCGACGGCCCGCGGGTGACGATCCGCGACCGCCGGCCGGATCTCTGCGGCGACACGGTGTCGATGAACCTCATCCTCGCCGACGACATCGCCGCGGTCGCGGCCGACACCTACTTGATGACGCACACGACCAACCCGATGCTGTCCCCGGCCACGATCCGGGCGGCGCTGGCCGCCTACCGCGCCGGGGTGGCGGCGGGCATGGCGGATTCGCTCTTCACCGTCAACCGTATCCAGACCCGGTTCTACCGCGCCGACGGCAGCCCGGTGAACCACGATCCGGCGAACCTGATCCAGACCCAGGATCTCGAGCCCTGGTTCGAGGAGAACTCGAACCTCTACATCTTCAGCCGCGAAAGCTTCGCGGCGGCGAATGCGCGGATCGGGCGCAGGCCGATCCTGCATGTCATGGACCGGCTCGAGGCGATCGACATCGACACGCCCGAGGACTGGGCGCTGGCCGAGGCGGTGGCGCTGCTGCGGGCGCGGCAGGCGGACGCGGCATAGGGGGACGGGATGCACGACGTTCTGGTCACCTGCCCCCCGATGCTGGGGCAGATCGGGCGGTTCACGGAAGCCGCGGCCGCGCAGGGGCTGCGCCTGCATCCCGCCCAGGTCACGCAGACGCTGTCGGAGGCGGAGCTGATCGCCCTGCTGCCCGGCTACGACGGCTGGATCATCGGCGACGATCCGGCGACGCGGGCGGTGTTCGCGGCGGGGCGCGCCGGCCGGCTGCGGGCGGCGGTGAAATGGGGGATCGGGGTCGACAACGTCGATTTCGCGGCCTGCAAGGATCTGGGCATCCCGATCACCAACACGCCCGGCATGTTCGGCGCCGAGGTGGCGGATGTGGCCACCGCCTATGTGATCGGGCTTGCGCGGGAACTCTTCCTGATCGACCGCGGCGTGCGCGCGGGCGGCTGGCCGAAGCCCGCGGGCATCAGCCTCATGGGCCGTCAGGCGGGCGTCGTGGGCCTCGGCGACATCGGGCGCAACACCTGCACAAGGCTGATGGCGCTCGGGATGCGGGTCACCGCCTATGATCCCGGCGTGCAGGGCGATGCGGGCATCGCGGGCCTCGCCCGCGCCGCCTGGCCCGCAGGGGTCGAGGACTGCGATTTCCTCGTCTTCACCTGCGCGCTGACGCCCGCGAACCGGCACATGCTGGACGCCGCCGTGCTGGCCGCGTGCAGGCCGGGCGTGCGCATCGTCAACGTCGCCCGCGGGCCCTTGATCGACGAGGCGGCGCTGGTGGCCGCCCTGCAATCCGGCCAGGTCCATTCCGCGGCGCTCGACGTGTTCGAGACGGAACCCCTGCCCCCGGACAGCCCGCTGCGCGGGATGGACCGCTGCATCTTCGGGTCGCACAACGGGTCGAACTCGGTCGATGCGGTGATCCGGGCGAGCCACGCGGCGATCGGGAGGCTCGGCTTCTTTCTCAAAACCAATAGCCTTCTGGAGCAAAACGATCATGAAAATCGTCATCTTTGATCCCGCTCTGGCTCGCTTTGGCCATCACATCCGTTTCAATCGCCAGGTTCTCCAGCTCCTCGACCAAGACAACATCCGCTCGGTTTATCTTGATGTCGAAGGCATCATGCAAGAAAGCTATATCTCAGGAAACGTTGACTTTCGAGCGGCGATGATGCCGGACCGGGACGGCAGAAGCAGCGGTCCTCTTGCCTCGGAGGAATTCATTGCAAGACAGAAGACGGCTTCGAATTGCCAGGCGTTGTGGGCGCAAGTTTCCAGTTTGGACCCTGATCTAGTCATCGTCACCTCTGAGGGAAATTCGCGCAAGCAACTTCTGGCCAATATCCCAGAAGAATTGAGTGACCGAACATATTTGATTGTTCATGCGGTCTGGTCGATCATCAGACAGCTCGACAGCGATCCTCAATTCCATCATATATGCCGAACACGACTGGCAGGAATGTTCGCGCTCGAAACCTTTCTGGTTGACAAGCTGTCCAACCACGGGATTCCAGCTTACTGGTTTCCTCATCGGAGCTACAACGAAACTGATATAGCGTTGCCACCCCGCCGGGCACGCGCACCGGAAGCACCCCTTCAAATCGGCACATTCGGCGTTATTAACGAACGGCGCAACAACGATTTTTTGATTAAGGCGCTGGGGCAGCTCGAGGACGTCGCTTTCGACTACCATCTTGCCGGCCAACTCATGCCAGCAGTAAAATCGGATATTGCGACAGCAATTTCCGATTTCCGACAAACCGATTCCCGCAGGTTGTTCTACGAATTCGGCTATATGAGCGAAGAGCGCTTCTCCGAGGCCCTGAGCAGTGTCGATGTAATGCTGATAGCTTACGACGATCTTCGCACTTTGCAGGCGTCCGGAGCAGTATATTCGGCCCTCGAGCTTGGCGTTCCGCTGCTGGCACCAGATACCGCGCTATTCCGCTTCTACCGACGAATGTTTCCCGGGTTGATAAAATGCTACCCCGCGTTAAAAGCCGAGGGTCTGCATGATCTGCTCCGAGGCGTTGTTCGCGATATGAACGCCGACACCCAGGAAAGTTGGAACGATGCCCGTGACCGGATGATCCTCAGCAATCAGACGACCGAGCACCGTGCCTACATCAACGCATTATTAAATTCTCTGACACACAAATCTCCGGAAGCCGCAACTCAACTGGTTGCGGCCGGCCGGATGCAAGCCGGTCACGGTCGCATCATGACTGCCGAAGGCTACCTGCTGGCTGGCATGCAGATCGATCCCAGCAACTTCGAAAGCTACCGTCGTTGCGTCAAACTGCGGCTGGCCACCGGTGACGTCGCGGGCGCGGCGCATATTCGCACGCCACATCTCCAGCGCGAACCGCTGGCTTATGCTGACTTACCCAACCGGCCCCTCAATCATGCGCCGTTCGAGATCCTAGTTTGGCCGCCATTCGAGAGCCGGCAGCAAATGGAGGATTTCCTGTGCCGTGTTGCATGGCACTTTGCGCCAATCGCATCACACATTGTCGGCATCCATATCTTCACAGCCGCCGATTTCTCCTCGAGCTATGCGCCAAATCCGGTGATCTCCGAAGTCGCACGCGACCGGCGGGACATGTTCCTTGGCAAGATCTTCACACATCCCGCTTCTGCGCTGGAAAGCGGCAACTGGGACAGTGTGGGTCTCAGCCTGATCTGGAAGTACGACACTCCGGAAAGTCGCCGCCTTCCTCTCCCTCAGACAAAAAACACAGCGAAGCTTTACAAAAAGAAAATGTGGCGAGTCGATGAGGACAACGAACGTTTCGCCACATCACATTTCCTGAAGGCGGTGTCCGAGGCGATTGACCTTACCCGGTACCGACAGCAGTCGCTCCGTTCGCTTCGGAGGCTTGGCGAACGCTTTACAGCGGACCATGTGGCTATTTTCGGCACAGGACCAAGCCTGTCCGACGCGTGGAAGCATGATTTCAGAAAGGTCGACACTATTGCTGCCAACAGTATGGTGAAGAATGTTGAGTTGCTCGACCATCTTCAGCCGAAACTTATTGTCTGCGCGGATCCCATCTTCCATGCCGGGGTGTCCACCTATGCAGAAGAGTTTAGACGCCACCTGCGCTTTGCGCTGAAACGATACGGCTGCAGCTTGATGGTGCCCGAACGTGACCGGCACATTTACGAGGATTACTTTTCTGGTGAGGGAGTTGACATCCTGTCCGCTCCCTTTGAAAAGAGCGATCTGCCAAATTACAACCTGCTGCAGGATTTGCGGGTAACTTCGACCGGCAACATCCTGACTCTTTTTCTGCTACAAGTTGCCTTCAGTTTGGCTGATCGGGTGGATATCTACGGTTGTGACGGCCGCCCCGCAGAGGAAAACAGCTACTTTTGGGGGCACGACAAGTCGGCTCAGCTGAACGAACACATGACGGATATCCAGCGCGCACATCCGGGTTTTTTCAAAATCAGTTATGATGAGTATTACGCCGAACACTGCGCGACACTTGAAAAATTCTTGGCACATGCGGAACAACTGGGCAAGGTCGCAATTAGCAAGACCTTTTCCCATATTCCTGCGCTGCGAAACAGGGCAGAGACAGGTTCCGTTCGGCAGTTTGCTCCTCCAGAGATCGGGGCGGCAGGGCGGCGCGACGATCATGTTGGTCGTTTGACTGCGCTCGCATCGCGCCTCTTGCTCGATCCCGTCACCGCCTTCGCCGCACTGGACTCCGATCCGGCGCAGGCCTTGCAGATCGAGGAGGCGCTGGAAACGCTGTCGCCAGACGACCCCGTGGCGGTCCACTTCCGCAGGGTCTTGCA
>CALJZN010000117.1 GCA_937983405.1 uncultured Paracoccaceae bacterium | reverse complement strand
AAGTATCAACAACGAGCACGCTGCCAAGAGCCGCTGGGCTATTGTACCATCTCGATGTGCGTACGCATCAATCCAGCATGTGCCGTCAATCGCATTTCAGGCATTCTGACAGCGGCGGCAGCCGGGGGCGGCGCGGGGGTGGCGGCGGCGGGCGGCGCGGGGTCTGGCGCGGCGCCCTCGGCCTCGACCTCGGCGATCGGCTGGCCGATCGCGACCGTCGCGCCCTCGGCCACCAGATGCGCGCGCATCACGCCTGACGTCAGCGCCGGCACCTCGACCACGGTCTTGTCGGTCTCGACCTCGAGCAGCACGTCGCCGCGGGCAAAGGCCGCCCCCGGCGCCACCAGCCAGGCGGTGACGCGGGCTTCGTCCATCGTCTCGCCCAGACGCGGCAGGGTCAGCGTCGTCAGGCCCATGGCGGGGCCTCGCGATGCACCAGCCAGCGCGCGGCGTCGGCGATCAGGGCGGCGGTGGGGATCGCCGCGCGCTCCAGCGCCGGGGCCACGGGGATCGGGATATCCTCGCCGCCGATCCGCAGCACCGGCTCTTCCAGCCAGTCGAAACAATGCTCGCCGATCCGCGCCGCGATCTCGGAGGCGGCCGAGCCGGTCAGCGCGGCCTCGGTCACCACCATCGCCCGGCCAGTGCGGGCGACCGAGGCGAAGACCGGCCCAAGGTCGAGCGGGTTCAGGCAGCGCAGGTCGATCACCTCGGCCGAGACCCCGGCGCCGGCCAGCGCCTCGGCCGCCGCAAGGCTCTCGTGCACCATCCGAGACCAGGCGACAAGCGTCAGGTCGGACCCGGCGCGGCGGATCGCGGGGGCGCCCCAGGGCGCATCGGGCGCATCCCCCACCTCGCCCTTCAGCGCATAAAGCCCCTTGTGTTCCAGAAACACCACCGGGTCGGGCTGGGTCAGCGCCTGGCGCAACAGGTGGTAGGCATCCGACACCGTCGCCGGCATCGCCAACCGCAACCCGGGCGTGTGCAGGAACCAGGCCTCGAGGCTTTGCGAATGCTGCGCGGCGGCCGAGCGCCCGGTGCCGCCCTGGCTGCGCAGCACCATCGGCACCCCCATCTGGCCGCCGAACATGGAGCGGCTTTTCGCCGCCTGATTGGCGATCTGGTCCATCGCCAGCCCGGCGAAATCGACATACATCAGCTCGGCCACCGGCCTGAGCCCGGTCAGCGCCGCGCCGACGGCGGCGCCGACGATGGCGGCCTCGGAGATCGGCGCGTCGATCACCCGGCTTTCGCCGAACAGCTCGATCAGCCCCTTGGTGACGCCATAGGCGCCGCCGTAGACCCCCACCTCCTCGCCCAAGAGGATGATGTCGGCATCGGCCGTCATCGCGTCGATCAGCGCCTGGCGCAGCGCCTCGCGGTAGGTGGTCGTGCTCATGCGGCAGAGCCTTCGGCAAGGATCGCGCGCAGGCGGTCCGCCTGCGGCTGCGGCTGCGGGGTGCCCGGGGCGTAGACATCGCGGAACATCGCCTCGGGCGCGGGGGCCGGGGCAGCGATGGCGGCGGCCAGGGCCGCGTCCATCTCGGCACCCGCCTCGGCGTCGATCCGGTCGAGCTCGGCCTCGGTGGCGATCCCCGCGGCCAGAAGCGCGCCGCGGGCGGTGGCCAGCGGGTCGCGCCGGCGGCCCTCGGCCTCTTCCTCGGGGGTCCGGTAGGGGCTTTTGTCCATCCGGGCGTGGCCGTAAAAGCGGTAAACCGAAAGCTCGAGGAAGGCCGGCTGCCCCGCTCGCGCCCCCGCGAGCAGATCGGCCGCCATCCGGTGCACCGCCTCGACATCGGCGCCGTCCACCCACGCGCCCGCCAGTCCGAAGGCGCGAGCGCGCTCGGCAAAGGCGACGCGGCCGGCCGAACGGTCGACCCGCGTGCCCATGCCGTATTGGTTGTTGATGCAGCAGAACACGACTGGCAGGCGCCAGAGCGCGGCCATGTTCATCGCCTCATACAGGATCCCCTGGCTCATCGCGCCGTCGCCGAAGAAGGCGACCGACACGTGATCGAGGCCGCGGTTGCGTGCCGTGATCCCCGCGCCCACCACATGCGGGATGCCGCCGCCGACGATGGCATTGGCGCCCAGATGCCCGAGCTGGCGGTCGGCGATGTGCATCGACCCGCCCTTGCCGCCGCAGTAGCCGGTGGCCTTGCCCGCGATCTCGGCCATCATCCGCGCGGGGTCGGCCCCGCGGGCCAGGAACACCCCGTGCCCGCGGTGGTGGGTGGTAAAACTGTCGCCCGGGCGCATCGCGTCGGTGACGCCCACCACCCCCTCCTCGCCGATGGACAGATGCAGCATCGAGCCCGCGCTTTCGCCCTTCAGGAACAGCTCGCCCACCCGCTCCTCGAAGCTGCGGATGCGGCGCATGGTGCGGTAGCGGGCCAGCGGGGCGGTGTTGCTCATGGATCGGCCCTCAGGGGTTTGAGCGCGGCATAGGCGGCGCGGTAGCGGTCGTGGATCGGGCCATAGGCGGCATGGGCGGCGGGGTCGGGCTCGATCGTGCGGGCGACGCGGACCATGGCGGCGCAGCCCTCCTCGATTGTGGCGAACCGGCCGATCCCGGTGGCGGCGAGGATGGCCGCGCCCAGCGGGCAGGCCTCGGGCTCGGCTGTCAGGGCGAGGGGCACGCCCAGCGTGTCGGCGTGGACCTGCAGCCAGAAGTCCGACCGCGTGGCCCCGCCCGCAACCACGATCCGGCGCGCTTGGAAGGCGTCGCCGAAGCTCTCCACGATCAGCCGCGTGCCGAGGCAGATCGCCTCGATCAGCGCGCGATAGAGATGCGCGGGCGTGTGGCTGAGGCTGAGGCCGGTGATCGCCCCGCGCGCCAGCGCATCCGTGTAGGGTGTGCGGTTGCCCTGGAAGTGATCGACGGCCAGCAGCCCCTCGGCCCCCGGCGGCAGGGCTGCCGCGGCCGCGTTCAGGGCGTCGAAATCACTGTGCGCGGCGAAATGGCGCCGGAACCAGGCAATGACCGACCCGGTCGAGGTCTGGCCGCCCTCGATGACGTGCTTGCCCGGATAGACGCAGTCGGCATAGGTGCCCCAGACGCCGGGCGCATGGACCGGGCGCGTCGCGATCCCCAGCTGCAAATGGCTCGAGCCGGTAATGAGCGCGAGCTCCCCCGGCTCGGTCACCCCCAGACCGATCATGCCGATGAAGGCATCGGCCCCCCCCTGCACCACCGGCGTTCCCGGGCGCAGGCCCAGATGGCTGGCGGCCTCGGCCGTCAACGGCCCGATCTGAGCGCCGGGCGCGACGATCTCGGCGGGCCATTTGCCTGCGAGGTCCTCAAGCCCCAGCGCCGCCAGCAGCGTGACCGGCCAGCCGCCGTGCTCGGCCTGCCAGTGCCAGCGCATCGCGACATTGTTGCGGCTGGCCACCCAGCGGCCGGTCAGGCGGTGGTTCAGCCAGTCCTGGTATTCGCAGATGCGCGCGGCGCGGGCGTAGAGCTCGGGCTGGTGGCGCTTGATCCACAGCGCCTTGGGGATCATCCATTCCGGGCTGACCGGCCCCGCCCCCGCGCCGTTGATCCGCAGCGCGGGGTCGCCCGTGGCCGCCACCGCCGCGGCCTCGGCATGGGCGCGCACATCCATCCACAGAAGCGCCGGGCGCAGCGGCGTGCCGGCGTCGTCGCAGGCGACCACGGTGCAAGACGTGGTGTCGGCCGCCAGCGCCGCGATCTGCCCGGCCCCGACCCCGGCCGCCGCCAGCGCCCCGCGCACCGCCGCGCCGGCCGCCTGCCACCAGTCCGGGGGCGCCTGTTCTGCCCGGGCAGGGGCGGGGAAGTCGGTGGCGTAGGCCCCGCGCCCCACCCCCAGCGACCGGCCCGACAGGTCGAAGACATGGGCGCGCAGGCTTTCGGTGCCGCCGTCGATCCCGATGACATAGGCCATGCCGCCCCCGTCCGACGCCTCGATGCGGCGCAACAATGTGCGGCCGCTGCACAATTGTCAAAAATACGTTGACGCGCGCAGACGTCAATAGTTAGTGTTGGACGACCTTTGACGGATCGCCCATGCTGCTGCCCCGCACCGAGACCGACGATCTGGCCCGCATTGCCTGGCTCTATCACATCGGCCAGATGAGCCAGGAGGACGTCAGCCGGACGCTGGGGATCTCGCGCTTCAAGGTGCAACGCATGCTGGCCGAGGCGCGCGAGCGCGGCCTGGTGCGGGTGAGCGTGACCCACGAGATCAGCGGCACGCTGGCGCTGGCCGACCGGATCAGGCGCGCCTGGGGGCTGACCGAGGTGCAGGTGGCGCCGATGCCCCCTGGCCTGGCCGAGGGGCCCGAGACCTCGGCCGTGGCGCGCCGGGCGGTGGGCGTGGTGGCGGCAGGCTTCCTGCAGCGGATCGGCGAGGGCGGGCAGCCGCTGACCGTGGGCATGGGCTGGGGCTGGACGCTGGCGGCCATGGCGCGCGCGGTCAGCGGGCTTTCCAACCCCGGGCTGCGCTTTGTATCGCTGATGGGGTCGATGGCGCAGACTTCGGACTCGTCTCCCTTCGATGTCTGCACGAATCTTGCGGCGCTGACCGGCGGGTCGGCCCTGTTCCTGCCCGCGCCATTCCTCGCCGACAGCCCCGCGGACTGCCGCCTGATCCTGCGCCAACGCCTGGTGCGCGAGACGCTCGCGGTGGCGCGAGCGGCCGATTACGCGATCGTCAGCGTCGGCCAGTGCCAGCCGGACGCGCTGCTGTTCACCTCGGGCGTGCTGACGCCGGCCGATCAGGCCGACCTCGCCGCGGCCGGGGCGGTGGCCGACACCACGGGGCGGTTCTTCCGCGCCGACGGGTCGCTGGCCGAGACCGACCTCAACCACCGCTCGCCCGCCATCGCCTATGACGACCTGCGCACGCGCGACGTGGTGCTGCTGGCGGCGGGCACCGAAAAGCGCGCCGCCACCGCGGCGGTGCTGCGCGCGGGTTTCGTGCGGCGCCTGATCGCCGACGAGATGCTGGCCCGCGCGCTGGCCGCCGAGATCGGGGATTGCGATCTACAAAAGACAGGTTAAATCGACGAAGGTCGAATTCGGGGGCGAGGGGCGGCAAGCAGGGGAGACGAGCGGCAGGCGCGGCCAAGGCGGGCACCGGCCGGCTTGCAGAACGACAGGCCCGACCGACAGGGCCGAACGACAGGCCCGACAGGGCGCCGACTGCGCAGCCAGGCGTGGCGGTATCTAGGATGTGTGGGGAGGATGACGTGACCGACCAGACCCCGATCCTGCAGATGCGCGGGATCAACAAGTCCTTCGGCGGCCTGAGGGCGCTGATCGATGTCGATCTCGATCTGATGCCGGCCGAGGTGCTGGCCATCGTCGGCGACAACGGCGCGGGAAAATCGACCCTGATCAAAGTGCTGACCGGTGTGCACACCGCCGACTCGGGCGAGATCCGGATCGCGGGGCGGCCGGTGTCGATCCGCTCGCGGCGCGAGTCGATGGATGCGGGGATCGCCGCGGTCTATCAGAACCTCGGGCTGGTCGATACCCTGCCCGCGCCGCAGAACGTCTTCCTCGGGATCGAGCCGATCCGCCGCATCCTCGGGATCCCGTTTCTCGACAATGCGGCGATGCGGGCGCGCACGGTCGAGATCCTGCGGAACCGGGTGGGCGTGAGCCTGCCCGACCTCGACGCGCCGACGCGCAGCTTCTCGGGCGGCCAGCGGCAGGCGGTGGCGATCGCCCGCGCCGTCGCCGGCACCGACCTCAAGGTGCTGGTGATGGACGAGCCCACCGCCGCCCTCGGCCCCGAGGAAACCCGCAACACCCTGAACCTCGTGCGCGCGGTCCGGGCGCGGGGCACGGCAGTGATCCTGATCAGCCACAACCTGCACCACGTCTTTGCCGTGGCCGACCGCGTGCAGGTGATGCGCGGCGGGCGACGGGCCGGGGTGGTCAGCACGCGCACGGCGACGCGCAAGGATGTGCTCGGCCTGATCGTGGGCGCCGATGTCGATGAGGATGCCCATGTCTGAGGGGGGGCAAGCGATGACCGAGATGACCGCCGGGGCCGCGCCCCCGCGCGACAGGAACGCCGGACGGATGCGTCAGCTCTCCTGGTGGGAGCGCTACATCAACATCATCGGCCCGCTGGTGATGATCATCGCCCTGTCGGTGGGCATGGCCGTCTCGCAGCCGCGGTTCTTTGCCTTCGACAACCTGATGATCATCCTGCAGGACGCAGCGATCTACATGGTGCTGGGCATGGCGATGACCATCGTCATCACCGGCAAGGGGATCGACCTGTCGATCGGGGCGGTGGCAGTGCTGGCCGCCCTTGTCATGGCGATCCTGATCAAGGACCACGGCTGGGGCCCCTATCCGGCGATGGGGGTGGCGCTGGTGATCGGCCTGGCGTGCGGCACGCTCAACGGCCTCGTCATCACCCAGTTCCGGGTGCCGGACCTGCTGGCGACGCTGGCGATGGACCAGATCTATCGCGGCATCGGGCTGGTGCTGGCGGCGGGGCTGGTGCTGGCGCGCTTCCCCGAACCGATCCCCTTCCTCGGCCGGGGCCGGATTGCCGATCTGATCCCGACCGCCGCCATCGTCGGGCTGATCGCGCTGGCGGCGGGGTTCGTCCTTTACCGCTACACCTGGCTCGGCCGCTACGCCATTGCCATCGGCGGCAACCGCGAGGCAGCGCAGCTCACCGGCATCAACATCGACCGCCAGAAGGTCTATCACTATGCGCTGATGGGCTTCTGCGCGGCGATCGCCGGCATCCTGCTGACCGGCCGGCTGAACGCGATCCAGGCCACGGCCGGGATGGGTTTTGCGCTGCACACCATCGCGGCGGTGGTGGTGGGGGGCACCGCGCTGTTCGGCGGGCGGGGCACGATGTTCGGCACGCTGGTCGGCGTTCTGCTGCTGGCGATGGTGACGAACGCGCTGGTGATGCTGCGCTTCCAGTTCTTCTGGCAGCTCGTGGCCTCGGGCGTGATCATCATCGCCTCGATCGGCTTCTACGCCTGGGTGCAGCGCCGGCAGGGCACCGGCGGGCGCGGCGACGACTGACGGCGGCCGCGGCCGCCCCCGGCCGGCCCGCGCGGCGGACCGGCCCCACCACACCGTCCATCTGGGAGGAGGACCCCGACAATGACCCGAAACCTGCGACTGATCCTGAGCGCCTCGGCCCTGGCCCTGGCGCTGGCCGCGCCGGCAGCCGCCCAGCGGCTGCCCCTGACCCCGCTGCCCGACGATGGCGAGCGCTATTTCTGGTGGTATCACCAGGTCCAGACGCCCGAGGTGCTGGCCAACATGCAGGCCATCGTGGGCGCCCCCGGCGTGCCGATGGCCAACCCGCCGGCCCAACCGGTGCGGATTGCGGTGATCTATCCCAGCCAGGACGTGTCGGATTTCTGGCTGCGGTCGTATCTGGCGATGGTCGCCCGGATGAAGGAGATCGGCCTGCCCTTCGAGGCGGTGCAGTTCGCCTCGAACATGGGCGATTTCCTGCTGCAATCGACCTATGCCGAACAGGTCGCGCAGGAGGAGTTCGACTATGTCATCTTCGGCCCCTCGGAGCTGCGCGCCCAGCAGGACGACATCCGCCGCCTGATGGATTCGGGCAAGCGCGTGATCGTGCTGAACTACGACACGCCCCTGCAGGACTGGGGCGACGACCAGCCGATGATGTACACCACCTTCAGCCACCTGTTCGGCGCGCTGAACATCTGCAACTGGGTGGTCGAGAACCTCGGGACCGAGGGCACCTATGCGCTGATCCGCGGCATCCCCGGCGGCATCGACAACCAGCGCTCGGGCGGGTTCCGCGACTGCCTGGCCGAGAAGTCCAACTGGAAGCTCGCCTACGAGCACTACGGCGAGTTCCAGCGCGAGGGCGGCTTCAACGGCGCGCAGCTGATCATCTCGGCCTATCCCGAGGTGACGCTGATCCACAACGCGAACACCGCCATGGCGATGGGCGCGATCTCGGCGGTGCAGGCGGCGGGCCTCGGCGACAAGGTGGGCGTCACCGCCTGGGGCGGCACCGGCGACGAGATCGATGCGCTGAAGAACGGCGAGCTGCTGGCCACCCCGATGCGGATGTCCGACGACGTCGGCGTGGCCATGGCCGAAGCGATCCGCATGGATATCGAAGGCCGCAGCGACGAGATCCCGCTGGTCTTCCTCGGCCGCATCGACATCGTTTCGGGCCGGTCCTCGCCCGAAGAGGTTGAGGCCAAGGCCAACGAAGCCTTCCGCTACACCGGCCGCGCCCGGCTGGAACGATAGTGTGATGCCCGGGCGCCCCGACCCCGGGGCGCCCGGTGCCTGCTGTGCGGAGACCGCGATGAAAAAGGTCCTCAACGACCCCTTCGCCTATGTCGACGAGATGCTCGAGGGCCTCGTCGCCGCCCATCCCGGGCACTACCGCCAGACCGGCGCGCAGGGCCGGGTGATCGCCCGCGCCCAACCGATCCGGCCGGGCAAGGTGGGCGTCGTCTCGGGCGGCGGCTCGGGGCATCTGCCGGTGTTCACGGGCTATGTCGGACCCGGGCTGCTGGATGCCTGCGCCATCGGCGACGTGTTCGCCTCGCCCTCGGTCGAGCAGATGGCCGATGCGATCCGGTCCGCCAACGGCGGCGCCGGGGTGCTGCGCCTCTATGGCAACTACGGCGGCGACATCATGAACTTCGACATGGCCGGCGATCTGGTGGCGATGGAGGACATCGCCTGCACCACCGTTCTGGTCGCCGACGACGTGGCCTCGGCCGGCCGGGCCGAGGCCGAGAAGCGGCGCGGCGTGGCGGGCATGGTCTATGCCTTCAAGATCGCGGGGGCGGCGGCCGAGGCGGGCCTCGACCTTGCCGGCGTGACCGAGGCCGCACGGCGCGCCGCCGAGGCCTGCCGGTCGGTCGGCTTCGCGCTGTCGCCCTGCACCGTGCCGCAGGCGGGCCGGCCCACCTTCCAGATCGGCGAGGGCGAGATGGAAATGGGCATGGGCATCCATGGCGAGCCCGGGGTCTGGCGCGGGCCGCTGAAGCCCGCCGATGCCATCGCCGGCGAGATGCTGGACATGCTCTTGGCCGACCGCCCGGTGTCGGGCCCGGTCTCGGTGATGGTCAACTCGCTGGGCGCCACCCCGCCCGAGGAACTCTATATCCTTTATCGCGCGGTCAAGGCCCGGCTCGAGGGGGCGGGCGCGCGCATCGTCATGCCGCTGGTCGGCCGCTATGCCACCTCGATGGAGATGGCGGGCGCCTCGCTTACCCTGTGCCATCTCGACGACGATCTGGAACGCTGGCTCGCCGCCCCCTGCGACTGCCCGTTCTGGAGGGTCTGACCATGCTCGACCGCGCCGCACTTGCTGCCGGCCTTGCCCGGATCGCCGACCACATGGAGCAGGCGGCCGAGGAGCTGAACGCGCTCGACGGCCAGCTTGGCGACGGCGATCTGGGGGTGACGCTGGTGCGCGGCGGCCGGGCGGTGCGCGAGTTGCTGCCCGCCCTGCCCGAGGATCTCGGCCAGGCGCTGATGCAGGTGGCGACAGCCTTCACCCGCAGCTCGGGCTCCAGCTTCGGCACCCTGACGGCCACCGGGCTTCTGGCCGCCGCCAAGGCACTCAAGGGCCGCGACCGGGCCGACTGGTCCGAGATCGCCGCCCTGCTCGACGCCGCCCGCGACGCCATGCAGGCGCGCGGCAAGGCCGCCCTCGGCGACAAGACCGTGCTCGACGCCCTCGACGCCGCCGCCCGCGCGGCCGAGGGGCGCGCCGAGCCCGCCGCGATCCAGGCCGCCGCGCTGGCGGCGGTGGATGCCACGATGGACCGGATGCGCCCCCAGCCGGCGCGCATCGGCCGCGCCCGGATCTTCGGCGCGAAATCCGAGGGGCTCGACGACCCGGGCATGCGCGCCTTCCGCCACATGCTGGCCGCCCTCACCCCGCCCTGACTTCATCCTGCCGAGAATACCCCCCGGGGGTGCGGGGGCAGACAGCCCCCCGCCGCTCGCCACCCCATGCAGAGGAATCCCGACATGCACGGCTTTGGCGTTCACACCAGCATGTGGACCATGACGTGGAACCGCGAGGGGGCCGAGCGCGCCGTCGCCGGGGCCACCCGCTACAAGATGGACTTCATCGAGATCGCGCTGCTGAATCCCGCCGGGGTCGATGCCGCCCACACCCGCGACCTGCTGGCGCGGCACCAGCTGCGCGGGGTCTGCTCGCTGGGCCTGCCGCAGGGCAAATGGCCCTCGGTCGCCCCCGACCGGGCCATCGAGCATCTGTCCCTTGCCCTTGACGTCACCGCCGAGATGGGGTGCGAGGCGCTCTCGGGCGTCACCTACGGCGGGATCGGCGAGCGCACCGGCGTGCCGCCGACGCAGGGCGAACTCGACAACATCGCCCGCACCCTGCAGGCGGCGGCGAAACACGCGAAATCACGCGGCCTGCTGCTGGGGATCGAGCCCGTCAACCGCTACGAGAACCACCTGCTGAACACTGCCCTCCAGGCGCGCGAGATGATCGAGCGGGTGGGCGCCGACAACATGTTCATCCACCTCGACACCTATCACATGAACATCGAGGAGAAGGGCGCGGGCAACGGCATCCTCGCGGCACGGGACCATCTGAAATACATCCACCTGTCGGAATCCGACCGCGGCACCCCGGGCTGGGGCACTTGCGATTGGGACGAGGTCTTTGCCACGCTGGCCGCCATCGGCTTCAAGGGGGGGCTGGCGATGGAGAGCTTCATCAACATGCCGCCCGAGGTGGCCTATGGCCTCGCCGTCTGGCGCCCGGTGGCGCAGGACTTCGAAGAGGTGATGGACAACGGCCTGCCCTTCCTGCGCGGCAAGGCGCGGCAATACGGGCTGATCTGATGGAGGCGGCCGAGCTGGCCGGGGTGGTGCGGACGCGGCTGGGGGCCGGACGGCGGGTGGTGGCCATCGCCGGGCCGCCGGGGGCGGGCAAGTCCACGCTGGCCGAGGCGCTGGTGGCGGCGCTGAACGTAACCCCCGGCACCGCCGCGCTGTTTCCCCTGGACGGGTTCCATTACGACGACTGGCACCTCGGCCCGACCGGGCTGCAGGCGGTCAAGGGCGCGCCCGAGACCTTCGACGTGGCGGGGTACGCCCATGCCCTGCGGCGGCTGCGCGCCGCCGACGAGCCCCATGTCGCGGTGCCGGTCTACGACCGGTCGCTGGAACTGGCCCGCGCCGGGGCCCGCCTGATCCCGGCCGCGGTGTCGGTGATCGTGACCGAGGGCAACTATCTTTTGCTCGAGGAAACCCCGTGGTCGGCGCTGGCGCCGCTGTTCGACCTGACTGTGGCCCTCGCGGTGCCCGAAGCCGAGCTCGAGCGCCGGCTCGTCGCCCGCTGGCTGGGCTACGGCCACAGCCCCGAGGCGGCCCGCGCCAAGGCGCTGGGCAACGACATCCCCAATGCCCGGCGGGTCGCGCGCGCCTCGCGCCCCGCCCAGATCACCATCCGTCAGGAGGCCCGCCCGTGACCGCCTATGCCCCCTTCACCGCCGAGACCCTGCGCGCCCGCCTGGCCGACGTGCCCGCCGTCGCCGACCGGCTGGGCACCGACACCGCCGCCTGGGCGGTGCGCGAGGTGGGCGACGGCAACCTCAACCTCGTGTTCGTCGTCGAAAGCCCGCAGGGCGCGCTGGTGGTCAAGCAGGCGCTGCCCTATGTGCGGCTGGTGGGCGACAGCTGGCCGCTGCCGCTGGCGCGGTCGTTCTTCGAATACAACGCGCTGATCCGCCACGCCGCGCGCGACCCCGGGCGCGTGCCCGAGGTCTATCATCACGATCCGGATCAGGCGCTGATCGTCATGCGCTGCCTCAGCCCGCATGTGATCCTGCGCAAGAGCGTGATCGCCGGGGTCGAACATCCGAACCTCGCCCGCGACATGGGCCTGTTCCTCGCGCGCACGCTCTTCCGCGGCTCGAACCTGTCGCTGCCGGCAGGGCAGGCCAAGGCCGACCTTGCGCTGTTTGCCGGCAACGTCGCGCTGGCCGACATCACCGAAAACCTGGTGTTCTCGGACCCCTATTTCGACGCCCCCATGAACCGCCACACCCCGGGGCTGGAGCCCTGGGTGGCGCGGCTGCGCGCCGACCGCGACCTGAAGGTGGCCGCCCAGGCGATGAAGCACGCCTTCGTGTCCAAGGCCGAGACGCTGGTGCATGGCGACCTGCATTCGGGCTCGATCATGGTCACGGCCGAGGATACGCAGGTCATCGACCCCGAGTTCGCCCTCTACGGCCCGTTCGGCTTCGACATCGGGATGCTGCTGGCCAATTTCCTGCTGGGCTACTTCGCACAAGGCGGGCACGAGGCCGCACCGGGCGCGCGCGACGGCTTCCGCCGCTGGCTGCTGGATGTGACGCGCCAGACCTGGGAGGTCTTTGCCGCCGAGTTCGCCCGCCTCTGGCGGACCGAGCGGCGGGGAATCCTCTACCAGTCCAGCCTTTTCGAGGATCAGGGCGATGTGCTGGCCGCCGAGCAGGCGCTTCAGGGCGTGATGGCGGGCATCTGGGCCGATGCGATGGGCTTCTGCGGGGTCGAGATGCACCGCCGCATCCTGGGCCTCGCGCATGTCGAGGATCTGGAGAGCATCGCCGATCCCGCGCGCCGGATGGTGGCCGAGCGCCGGGCGCTGGCGCTGGGCCGGCATCTGGCGGTGAACCGGGCGACGATCACCCTCGACGGGCTGATCGCCACGGCGGAACGGATCGAGGCGGAGGATCTGGCATGAAGGTCAACGGCACCCCTTTCCGCACGATCTGGGCCGAGGACGGCGGCCGCAGGGTGCGGATCATCGACCAGACCCGCCTGCCGCATGACTTCGTGCTGGTGGACCTGACGACGCTGGATCAGGCGGCGGTGGCGATCCGCGACATGTGGGTGCGCGGGGCGCCCCTGATCGGGGCGACGGCGGCCTGGGGGATGGCGCTGGCCATGGCGGCCGACCCTTCGGATGCGGGTCTTGCCCGGGCCTTCGACCGGCTGGTTGCAACCCGGCCCACCGCGGTCAACCTGCGCTGGGCGCTCGAGGACATGCGCGCGCGGCTGGCCCCGCTTGCCCCCTCGGGCCGGTTCGACGCGGCCTGTGCGCGCGCCGCGGCGATCTGCGAGGAGGATGTCGAGATCAACCGCCGGATCGGCGAACACGGGGTGGCGCTGATCGAGGCCGTGGCGGCGCGGAAATCCGGCCCGGTCAACATCCTGACCCATTGCAACGCGGGCTGGCTTGCGACGGTGGACTGGGGCACCGCGACCTCGCCCATCTACCAGGCCGCCGCGCGCGGGATCGCCCTGCATGTCTGGGTCGACGAGACGCGGCCGCGCAACCAGGGCGCCCATCTGACTGCCTGGGAGCTGGCGGGCGCGGGCATCCCCCATCACCTGATCGTGGACAATGCCGGCGGGCATCTGATGCAGCGCGGCGAGGTCGATCTGGTGATCGTCGGCACCGACCGGACCACCGCCACGGGCGACGTCTGCAACAAGATCGGCACCTATCTCAAGGCGCTGGCGGCGCGCGACTGCGGCGTGCCCTTCCATGTCGCGCTGCCCTCGCCCACGATCGACTGGCGCATCCGCGACGGGCTGGCCGAGATCCCGATCGAGGCGCGGTCGGGCGACGAGGTGGCCTTCGTCCACGGCCGGGGGGCCGATGGCGCGGCCGCCCGGGTGCGCATATCCCCCGAGGCCACGCCCTGCGCCAACCCCGCCTTCGACGTGACCCCGGCGCGACTGGTCACCGGGCTGATCACCGAACGCGGCCTCTGCCCGGCTACGGCCGAGGGGCTGGCGGCGCTGTTTCCCGACCTCGCGGGCGGCGCCTAGGCCGGCCCCGCCCGGGGGCCGCCGCCCCCGGCCACGCGGGTCCCCCGGGGCCGCAGGCCGCCGCCGCCCCGTCAGGCCAGCAGCGCCGTGGCGGTGGCAGTGTCGGTAGCCAGATGGCTGGCGTAGCCGCCGCGCAGCACCGCACGCATCGGCGCCACCTTCTCGGCGCCGCAGGACACCAGAAGCCCCATCGCGAGGCCTTTCAGCCGGTCAAGGCCGATCCCGATCATCCGCCCGTCGAGCGGGCCGGGCAGCGCCCGGCCCTGCCCGTCGATGAAGCGTCCGCACAGCACCCCCTCGGCGCCCGCGGCCTTGTAGAGTGCCAGTTCCGACAGCGTGGCGACGCCCGCACCCACCACATGGCTGTCGGGCAGGCAGGAGCCGGCGGCAAAGATCGCCTTGGTGCAGGAGTGCAGCGTGGCGATCTGGGCGGCGATGATCGGCTCGGCGGTCAGGATCCGCGCCGCCTCGGCGGAGGAGAGGATCGCCGGGGCGAACAGGTTGACGCAGCGCGCCCCCAGCTTGCGCGCGAGGTTGGTCGAGCAGGCCTCGGCGGTGAAGCCGAACGGGCTGGGGGCCGAGCCCACCAGCTGCACCACCTCGACCGCTTCGGTCCGGGTCTGGCCCATCGCCTCGACGGTCTCGAACACGGTCTGCCCCCAGGCGACGCCCAGCCGGTCGCCCGGCGCGATCAGGCCAGGCAGCCAGTCGGCCGCGGCGCGGGCGACGCGGGCCAGCGTCGCCGCCGGGCTGTCGGCCGCGGGCACGACATGGGCGGCGGCAAGGCCGAAGCGGGCGCACAGGGCCAGGGCCAGCTCGTGGCGCAGGAAGGGCTCTTCCGACAGCGTCACCCGCACGAGGCCCGCGGCGCGGGCCTCCTGCAGATAGGACAC
>CALJZN010000116.1 GCA_937983405.1 uncultured Paracoccaceae bacterium | reverse complement strand
GCCCCCGGCATGACCGCGGCGATGCGCGCCGCCATGGGGGCGGCGGCGGTGCGGGCGGCCCGGGCCATCGGCTACCGCGGCGCGGGGACGGTCGAGTTCATCGTCGATGCCCGCGACGGGCTGCGCGAGGACCGCTTCTGGTTCATGGAGATGAACACGCGGCTCCAGGTCGAGCACCCCGTCACCGAGGCGGTCACCGGCGTCGATCTGGTCGAATGGCAGCTCCGGGTGGCGGCGGGCGAGCCGCTGCCGCTGCGGCAGGAGGACCTCGCCATCCGCGGCCACGCCGTCGAGGCGCGGCTTTATGCCGAGGACCCGGCGGCGGGCTTCCTGCCCGCGACCGGGCGGATCGCGCATCTGGCCTTTCCGCCGGACGTGCGGGTCGAGACCGGCGTGCGGGCGGGCGATGCGATCTCGCCCTGGTATGACCCGATGATCGCCAAGATCGTCGTGCACGGTCCGACGCGGGCGGTGGCGCTGCGCCGGCTCGAGCGGGCGCTGGCGACCACCGAGGTGGCGGGGACGGTGACGAACCTTGCCTTCCTGCGCGCGCTGGCGCGGCATCCGGCCTTCGTGGCGGGCGATGTCGATACCGGGCTGATCGAGCGCGAGGCGGCGACGCTGGCGGCCGCGCCCGCGCCGCGCCCGGCGGCGGCGGTGGCGGCGGTGCTGGCCGCGGCGGGGCTGTGGGAGGGGGCGCCGAAGCACGCGGGCTTCGCGCTCTGGGCGCCGCTGGTGCGGCCCGTGGCGCTGGTGCGCGACGGGGTGCCGGTTGCGGCCGAACTTGCGGTCGAGGGGCCGGACCGCGCCCGGATTGGACTGGACGGCGCCGAGCATCTGGCCGAGCGGCGGGCGGACGGCTGGTGGATCGACGGCGCCAAGGGCCCGGCGCGGGCGCTTGTGCTGGGCGCGGCCGTGCATGTGTTCGACCCCGAGGGGGGCGGGGCGGCGCGCTTCGACATCCCCGACCCGCTCGGGCGGGCGGCAGCGGCGGGCGCGGCGGCCGATGTCGTCCGTGCGCCGATGCCGGGGCTGGTGCGGGCCGTCCATGTCGGGCCGGGCGATGCGGTGGCGGCGGGCGACCCGCTCATGGTGCTCGAGGCGATGAAGATGGAGCATGTGCTGACCGCCCCCGCCGCGGGCCTTGTGGCCGAGGTGCTGGCCGAGGCCGGCGCGCAGGTCGAGGCCGGGGCGGCGCTGGTCCGGCTGGAGGCGCCCGCGCCATGAGCCGCTTCGTCGAGATCGTCGAGGTCGGCCCCCGCGACGGGCTGCAGAACGAGCCGCGGCCGATCCCCGCGGCGGACAAGATCGCGCTGATCGACCGGCTCTCGGCGGTGGGCTTCCGCCGGATCGAGGCGGCAAGCTTCGTGAGCCCGAAATGGGTGCCGCAGATGGCCGACGGGGCGGCGGTGCTGGCCGGCATCGCCCGCGCGCCCGGCGTGCGCTATGCCGCGCTGACCCCGAACCTGAAGGGCTATGCGGCCGCCCGCGCCGCCGGGGCCGACGCGGTGGCGGTGTTCGCCGCGGCGACCGAGGGCTTCAGCCGCGCCAACCTCAACGCCAGCATCGAGGACAGCCTTGCGCGGCTTGCCCCGGTGGCCGCGGCCGCGGCGGCCGACGGCGTGCCCCTGCGCGGCTATGTCTCGGTCGTCACCGACTGCCCCTACGAGGGGCCGGTCGCGCCCGCCGCCGTGGCGCGCGTGGCCGCGGCGCTGGCGGCGATGGGCGCCGCCGAGATCAGCCTGGGCGAGACGCTGGGGCGGGGCACGCCGGAGGCGGTGGCGGCGATGCTCGAGGCGGTGCTCGCCGTGCTGCCACCCCACCGGCTGGCCGGGCATTTCCACGACACCGCCGGCCGGGCGGTGGGGAATGTGGCCGTGGCGCTGGACGCAGGGGTGCGGGTGTTCGACGCCGCGGCCGGGGGCCTCGGCGGCTGCCCCTTCGCCCCCGGCGCGGCGGGCAACCTTGCCACCGAGCGGCTGGCGGGCTGGCTCGCGGCGCAGGGGTGGCAGACGGGGCTCGACCCCGACCGGCTGGCCGAGGCGGCGGCCTTTGCCCGGGGTCTGAAGGGAGGGGGCGATGGACGCGACCCTTGACGTGGCGACCGATGCGCGGGGGGTGGCGACGGTCACGCTCAACCGGCCCGAGAGGCACAACGCGCTGTCGGCCGATCTGATCGCGGCGCTGACGGCGGCGGCCGCGCGCCTTGGCCGCGACCCGGCGGTGCGGGTGGTGGTGCTGGCCGCGGCCGGCGAGAGCTTTTGCGCGGGCGGCGATCTCGACTGGATGCGGGCGCAGATGGCCGCCGATGCCGCGACCCGCGCCGGCGAGGCGCGGCGGCTGGCCGAGATGCTCGCCGCGCTCGACGGGCTCGACAAGCCGCTGATCGGCCGGGTGCAGGGGCCGGCCTACGGCGGGGGCGTCGGGCTGATGGCGGTCTGCGACCTGGCCGTGGGGGTCGCGGGCGCCCGCTTCGGTCTGACCGAGGTGCGGCTGGGCCTGATCCCCGCGACGATCGGGCCCTATGTGCTGGCCCGGATCGGGATGGCGGCGGCGCGGCGGATCTTCTTCTCGGGCCGCCGCTTTGCCGCCGACGAGGCGGTGGCGCTGGGGCTTCTCGCCCGGGCGGTGGCGCCCGAGGCGCTGGATGCGGCGGTCGAGGACGAGGTGGCGCCCTTTCTCGCCTGCGCGCCCGGGGCGGTGGCCGAGGGCAAGCGGCTGCTGCGCCGCCTCGGCCCGCCGATCGACACGGCCGTGGTGGCCCAGACCATCGAGGCGCTGGTCCGCCGCTGGGACAGCCCCGAAGCGGCCGAGGGGATCGCCGCCTTCTTCGCCCGCCGTCGCCCGGACTGGGACATGCCGTGAGGGCTTGCCGCGGACCGCGGCCGCCCGCACCGCAGCGTCGTGCCCGGCGCCGCGATCGCGCGGGAGAATGTCGCAGCTGCGGCATTTCAGGCCTTCGCCTTCCGCGCGCTTTCGGATAGACAGTTGCGGCGCGGCGGGGGCGGGCCCCGGCGCGGCGCGGGGGGCCGGTTGACCGGGGAGTCCCCGCGACTTAGGTTTCGGTCGGACACCCCGCGCAAGACGGGATGCAAGGGAGCCGGATGTGGACCAGCTGCTGGCGGACTATCTGCCCATCCTCGTCTTTCTCGGTGTGGCCTTGGCCCTCGGCCTGGTGCTGATGCTGTCGGCGGCCGTGGTCGCCGTGCGCAACCCCGACGCCGAGAAGGTGTCGATCTACGAATGCGGCTTCAACGCCTTCGACGACGCCCGGATGAAGTTCGACGTCCGCTTCTACCTCGTCGCGATCCTGTTCATCATCTTCGATCTCGAGGTGGCGTTCCTGTTTCCCTGGGCGGTGGCGTTCGGCGATCTTTCGGTCACGGCCTTCTGGTCGATGATGGCCTTCCTTGTCGTGCTGACGGTGGGCTTCGCCTACGAATGGAAGAAGGGGGCGCTGGAATGGGAGTGACCGTCGCCGCCGGCGCGGCCCGCGAGGCCGATGTCGCCGGGCTCAACCGCGAGCTGCAGGACAAGGGCTTCCTGCTGACGACGACCGAGGACATCATCAACTGGGCGCGCATCGGCTCGCTCCACTGGATGACCTTCGGACTGGCCTGCTGCGCGGTCGAGATGATGCACACCGCGATGCCGCGCTATGACCTCGAGCGCTTCGGCACCGCGCCGCGCGCCTCGCCCCGGCAGTCGGACCTGATGATCGTGGCCGGCACGCTGACGAACAAGATGGCCCCAGCCCTGCGCAAGGTCTACGACCAGATGCCCGAGCCGCGCTATGTGATCTCGATGGGCTCCTGCGCCAATGGCGGGGGCTATTACCACTACAGCTATTCGGTGGTGCGCGGCTGCGACCGGATCGTGCCGGTGGACATCTATGTGCCCGGCTGCCCGCCCACCGCCGAGGCGCTGCTCTACGGCATTCTCCAGCTGCAGCGGAAGATCCGCCGCACCGGCACGATCGTCCGGTAGGGAGCAGGCGCCATGACCGACCCGAGCCCGGCGCGGCTTGCCGACCTTGCCGCCCACATCGAGGCCCGCCGCCCCGACGACCTGCGCGGCACGCGGATCGCCGCGGGCGAGCTCACGCTCGAGGTGGTGCCCGGCAACCTCGTGGCCTTCGTCGAGTTCCTGCGGATCGACCGGACCTGCCGCTTCGCGACGCTGGTGGACATCACGGCCGTCGATCACCCCGACCGGATGCCGCGGTTCGATGTCGTCTACCATCTTCTGTCGATGCACGCGAACCAGCGCATCCGCCTGAAGGTCGCGGTGCGCGAGGACGATCTCGTGCCCTCGATCACCTCGGTCCACCCCTCGGCCAACTGGTTCGAGCGCGAGGTGTTCGACATGTTCGGCATCCTGTTCTCGGGCCACCCCGACCTGCGGCGCATCCTGACCGACTACGGCTTTCGCGGCCATCCGCTGCGCAAGGATTTCCCCACCACCGGCTATGTCGAGGTGCGCTATGACGAAGCGGTCAAGCGGGTGGTCTACGAGCCGGTGAAACTGGTGCAGGATTACCGCGCCTTCGACTTCCTGTCGCCCTGGGAGGGCGCGCGCCACATCCTGCCGGGCGACGACAAGGCGGGCGCGCGCTGATGGGCGAGGCCGCGCTCCTGTTCGGGCTTGGCGCGACGCGGGCGGGAACGAGCTGGCTGCACCGCTACCTCGACGACCACCCGCAGTGCCATTTCCGCGCGGTGAAGGAACTGCACTATTTCGATGTGGCCGGCACGGACACGGCCGAGTGGTGGATCGCGGCCTTCGGCAAGCGGCGCGACGACTATGCCGCCCGAATGCAGCGGGCCGACCTTGCCCCGCGCGACCGCGACATCGCCCGGCGGCATGTCGAGACCTACGACGGCCTCATCGCGCTGCTGTCGCGGGGGGCGCCCGACGATGCCGGCTATCTTGCGCTGCTGCGCGAAGGCGCGGGCGCGGCGCGGCTACTGGGCGACATCACCCCGGCCTATGCGCTAGTGCCCGAGCCGGTGCTGGCGCGGATGCAGGCGCTGGGGCCCTGCACGCGCTTCGTCTACATCCTGCGCGAGCCGCTGGCGCGGCTGTGGTCGAACATCCGCCAGGTCACGCCGCTGCGCCGCAACGGCCAGACCGACCCCGAGGGCAAGGCGCGGCTCATCCTCGACCGGTTCCTGCGCGGGCAGGAGGTGGAGATCGCGAAGCGGTGCGACTATATCGGGGCGGTGGGACGAATGCTGCGCACGATCCGGCCGGAGAACCGGCTGTTCCTGTTCTTCGAAGAGCTGTTCACCGAGGCCACCGTGCGCCGGCTGACCGGCTTCCTCGGGATCGACTATGTGCGCCCCGACTTCGGGCGGCGGGTTCACGAGGGGGTGGCGGTGCCGCTCGACCCCGGCCGCGCGGCGGCGGCGCGGCGGGTGCTGGAGCCGCAGTACAGGTTCGTGCGCGAGACCTTCGGGGCCGAGGTGCCGGCCCGCTGGTTCGCCGGGGCGGAGGCGTAAGGATGGACGGGGCAGGCCGGGGCGACGTGCTGACGAACGAGCAGCGCATCCGCAACTTCAACATCAACTTCGGGCCGCAACACCCCGCGGCACATGGGGTTCTGCGGCTGGTGCTCGAGCTTGACGGCGAGGTGGTCGAGCGCTGCGACCCGCATATCGGGCTCTTGCACCGCGGCACCGAGAAGCTGATGGAAAGCCGCACCTATCTGCAGAACCTGCCGTATTTCGACCGGCTGGACTATGTCGCGCCGATGAATCAGGAACATGCCTGGTGTCTGGCGATCGAGCGGCTGACCGGGATCGCGCCGCCGCCGCGCGCCTCGATCATCCGCGTGCTGTATTGCGAGATCGGGCGCATCCTCAGCCACCTTCTCAACGTCACCACGCAGGCGATGGACGTGGGCGCCCTGACCCCGCCGCTGTGGGGCTTCGAGGAGCGCGAGAAGCTGATGGTGTTCTACGAGCGCGCCTGCGGCGCGCGGCTGCACGCGGCCTATTTCCGCCCCGGCGGGGTGCATCAGGATCTGCCGCCCGCGCTCATCGACGACATCGAGGCCTGGGCGCATGCCTTCCCCAACGTGCTCGACGACATCGACACGCTGCTGACCGAGAACCGCATCTTCAAGCAGCGCAACGTCGACATCGCCATTGTGACCGAGGAGGACGCGCTGGCCTGGGGCTTCTCGGGCGTGATGGTGCGCGGCTCGGGGCTGGCCTGGGACCTGCGGCGCGCACAGCCCTACGAGGGTTACGAGGGCTACGACTTCAAGGTGGCGGTGGGCAAGAACGGCGACTGCTACGACCGCTATCTGGTGCGCATGGCCGAAATGCGGGAAAGCGTGAAGATCATCCGCCAGGCCATCGACAGGTTGCGCGTGACGAAAGGTGACATCCTGGCGCGCGGCAAGCTGACGCCGCCGCCGCGGGCCGAGATGAAGACCTCGATGGAGGCGCTCATCCATCACTTCAAGCTCTACACCGAGGGGTTCCGCGTGCCCGCGGGCGAGGTCTATGCCGCGGTCGAGGCGCCCAAGGGCGAGTTCGGGGTCTATCTTGTCGCCGACGGCACCAACCGGCCCTGGCGCGCCAAGCTGCGCGCGCCGGGCTTTCTGCACCTGCAGGCGATGGACCATCTGGCCAAGGGGCATCTTCTGGCGGATGTGGCGGCGATCATCGGCTCGCTCGACATCGTGTTCGGGGAGATCGACCGGTGAGCCGCGCCCTGGGCCGTTCAGCCCGTCCTGCCGCCCTGGCCTGCGTCCTCGGCTTCGGGCTGGGTCCGGCGGCCGCCGCGGCCGGGACCGACGACAACGACGCGCCGGCCCGTTTCATCGCCGCCGTCCGGGATGCCGGGTGCACGATGACCGAGGAAGCGGCCGCGGTGGCCCTGGCGCCGCTCGGTCCCGAGCCCTATGCGACGGTCGAGTATGTCGAGGTTCTCATGTCGGCGGGCCTTGCATCGCTGAGCGACGACTTCTCGACGCTCACCCTGTCGTCGGCGCTCTGCGCGGCCGATCCGGCGCGCGACGCCGAGACCTATGCCGCGGCTCTGGCCGCCTATGTTCCGCCCGAGGTGCAGCCGCCGGATCCGGACGAGATGCTCGCCTTCCTGCGCGCCGATCTCGGGCCCGACTATGTGCGCGCCATGGCCGAGTTCCACGCCGAGGAGACAGGCTGCGCGCTGGACCTGAGCGACCCTGCGGTTGCCGCTGCGCGGCTGGTCGAGCTGTTCGCCGGCGACGTGGCCGCCATCTACGGGGTCGCCCTGCCGCTGCCCGCGGCGGTGGAGGCCGAGTTGCGCGTTCTGGTGGACGCCTTCCTTCAAGATCCCGGCCCGGCGTTCCGGCGCGAGGCCGACCGCCTGATCCTGCCCGACTGCACCCCCTGACCGGACCTGCCGATGCTTCGCCGCCTGCACCCCGTCCAGCCCGACAGCTTCGCCTTCACGCCCGCCAACCGGGAGTGGGCGCTGGCGCAGATCTCGAAATATCCCGAGGGCCGGCAGGCCAGCGCGATCATCCCGCTTCTGTGGCGCGCGCAGGAGCAGGAGGGGTGGCTGACGCGGCCCGCGATCGAGCATGTCGCGGAGATGCTGGGGATGCCCTACATCCGCGCGCTCGAGGTGGCGACCTTCTACTTCATGTTCCAGCTGGCCCCGGTGGGGTCGGTCGCCCATGTCCAGGTCTGCGGCACGACCACCTGCATGATCTGCGGCGCCGAGGATCTGGTCGCGGTCTGCCGCCGCCGCATCGCGCCGGCGCCGCACAGGCTGTCGCCCGACGGCCGCTTTTCCTGGGAGGAGGTCGAATGCCTCGGCGCCTGCGCCAACGCTCCGATGGCGCAGATCGGCAAGGATTACTACGAGGATCTGACGGCCGAGCGGCTGGAGTGGATCCTCGACGAGCTGGCCGCCGGGCGGGTGCCGACGCCCGGGCCGCAGGGCGGGCGCTATGCCTCGGAGCCCGCGGGGGGGCGCACGACGTTGCGGCAGTTTCCCGACAGCCACCCCGAGGGCAACGCCTCGGTCGCGCGGGCGCTGGCGTTGGGCGACACGGTGAAGCGGATCGACGGCGGAGAGGTGCCGCTGCGCGCGCCGTGGCGCGACGGCCCCTCCCGCGCGGCCGAGGACGTTCCGGCGCCGGCAGCGGTGCGCCCGCCGCTTTTGGCGGCGCCGCGCGGCGCAGGACCCGACGATCTGACGCGGATCAAGGGCATCGGTCCGAAGCTCGAGGGGCTGCTGCATCGGCTGGGCGTGTTCCACTTCGACCAGATCGCGGGCTGGGGGCCGGCCGAGATGGCCTGGATCGACGACCAGCTGGAGGGCTTCAGGGGGCGCGCCGCGCGCGATGCATGGGTGGCGCAGGCCAAGGCATTGGCCGGGACAACCGGCTGAGGGGCGGCAACCGGCCGGAGCGGCCCGTCCGCCCGGCCCCGGAGGGAGACGAGGAGCGATGCAGGAGCATGCTGCACAGAATACGCCCCAGCTCTGGGGCTGGGCGATCGCGACGGGAATGGCGCTGACGGGCTTCGGCGTGACCTATCTCGTGATGGGGCTGTCGTCGGCCGGCGCGGTGCTGGTCGCGGTGATCGTGCTCGCGACGGTGGGCCTGATCCTCGGCCTGCCGGCGGGCGACGGGTCGGCCGCGGCCGAGGATGCGGCGCCCAGGATGGCCGCCCTTGCCCCGGATGCGGCGCCGCCGGCGGCTGCCGCCGCGCCGCCGCCAGCCGCCGCGCCCGAAGCCGCCGTGCCCGAAGCCGCCGCGCCCGAATCCGCCGTGCCCGACGCCGCCGTGCCCGATGCCGCCGCGCCGGCCGCGGTGCAGCCCGCGCTGCCCGTCGCCGCAGAGGCCGCCGCGGCCCCGCCCGTCGAGGCGGTTCGGCCGCAGGGCCTGGCGGGCCCCCGCGGCGGTGTTCCCGACAATCTGCAGCGCATCCGCGGCATCGGCCCCAAGCTCGAGGCGTTGTGCCATTCGCTCGGCTACTACCATTTCGACCAGATCGCGGCCTGGGGCCCGGCCGAGGTGGCCTGGGTGGACGAGAACCTCGAGGGCTTCAAGGGCCGGGTGACCCGCGACGACTGGGTGGCGCAGGCGAAACTTCTCGCGGCCGGGGG
This sequence comes from uncultured Paracoccaceae bacterium, assembly GCA_937983405.1. Lineage (GTDB taxonomy): Bacteria > Pseudomonadota > Alphaproteobacteria > Rhodobacterales > Rhodobacteraceae > JAHDXW01. The sequence continues at coordinate 16,855 of CALJZN010000116.1, read as the reverse complement.
CGAGACGGACGTTGCGCGCCGCATCGCCGACGGCGACATGTACTGAGACGCCTACGGACAGGAGGACCGGGGATCGGATGGCACGCCAGCGCGACAGGAAGGGCCCGGGGCCGCAGCCTGCGGCGCGGCCCGGCACCACGCCCGCCGAACGCCCCGGCGACCGGCGCGCCGCCGGGCAGGCCCGCATCGCCGCGCTGGTGATGGCGGGGACCATGGTGGCGTGGATGGCGGCGCAGTGGCTGGGCGGGCAGCTGGGCTGGTCGGCGCGCTATGTCTTTCTGTTCGATCTTGCGGCGCTGGCGGCCTTCGCCTGGGCGCTGGTGGTGACGTGGCGCGTCTGGCGCCTGAGGCAGAACAACTGAGGGCAGGATGCTCAAGGACGAGGACCGGATCTTCACCAACCTCTACGGCTTTCACGACCGCAGCCTTGCGGGCGCCCGCGCCCGCGGGCACTGGGACGGCACGGCGGCGATCCTTGCCCGCGGCCGCGACGCGATCGTGGACGAGATGAAGCGGTCCGGCTTGCGCGGGCGGGGCGGCGCGGGGTTCCCCACCGGGCTCAAGTGGTCGTTCATGCCCAAGGAAAGCGACGGTCGCCCAGCCTATCTGGTGGTGAACGCAGACGAATCCGAACCCGGCACCTGCAAGGACCGCGAGATCATGCGCCACGATCCGCACACGCTGATCGAGGGCTGCCTGATCGCCTCCTTCGCGATCGGGGCGCATGCCTGCTACATCTACATCCGCGGCGAATACATCCGCGAGCGCGAGGCGCTGCAGGCGGCGATCGACGAGGCCTATGACGCGGGGCTGATCGGGCGCAACGCGGCCGGGTCGGGCTGGGACTTCGACCTCTACCTGCACCACGGGGCGGGGGCCTACATCTGCGGCGAGGAGACGGCGCTCCTGGAAAGCCTCGAGGGCAAGAAGGGCATGCCGCGGATGAAGCCGCCGTTCCCGGCCGGCGCGGGCCTGTATGGCTGCCCCACGACGGTGAACAACGTCGAAAGCATCGCCGTGGTGCCCACGATCCTGCGGCGCGGGGCCGAGTGGTTCGCGTCCTTCGGCCGGCCGAACAACGCGGGCACCAAGATCTTCGCCATCTCGGGCCACGTCAACCGGCCCTGCGTGGTCGAGGAGGCGATGTCGATCCCGCTGCGCGAGCTGATCGAGCGGCATTGCGGCGGGGTGCGCGGCGGCTGGGGCAACCTCAAGGCGGTGATCCCGGGGGGATCGTCGGTGCCGCTTCTGCCCGCGAGCCTCTGCGACGAGGCGATCATGGATTTCGACTGGCTGCGCGACCAGAAGTCGGGGCTCGGCACCGCGGCGGTGATCGTGATGGATCGCTCGACCGATGTGGTCAAGGCGATCTGGCGGCTCAGCAAGTTCTACAAGCACGAAAGCTGCGGCCAGTGCACCCCCTGCCGCGAGGGGACGGGCTGGATGATGCGGGTGATGGAGCGGCTGGTGCGCGGCGACGCCGAGATCGAGGAGATCGACATGCTGCTCGATGTGAGCCGCCAGGTGGAGGGCCACACGATCTGCGCCCTCGGCGACGCTGCTGCCTGGCCGATCCAGGGCCTGATGCGGCATTTCCGCGACGAGGTCGAGGACCGCATCCGCCGCCGCAAGGCCGGCCGGGCGCTGGCGGTGGCGGCCGAGTAGGGCGGGGTGCGCCCGGTGGCGGGGGGGGCTTGCGGATGAGGGGGCGGCTTCGCGGTATCGTCACGGCGGCGCTGGGCGTGCTGATCGCCGCGGCGGCATCGGCCTCGACCTCGACCCCGGTGCGCCCGCCGCTCGGGCAGGTGCCGCATGTGTGGGAGTCGCTCTTTGCCGCCGCGGTCGGCGACCGCATCCGCAAGAATTGCCCGACCATCTCGCCGCGCATCCTCGTCGTGCTGCGCAAGCGGCGCGACCTCGAGCGCTATGCAGAGGAACTCGGCTACAGTCGCGCCGAGATCGACGCCTTCATCGCCGACGAGGCCGAGCAGGCGCGGATGCGCGCCCAGGTGCTGGCCTATCTCGCCGCCCACAACGTCACCCGCGGCGATCCCGAAAGCTTCTGCCGGCTGGGCCGCGCCGAGATCGCGCGCGGCAGCCTGATCGGCCAGCTTCTTTACGAACATTGAACGGAGCGCCCCGGTGAGCACCTTGCGCAAGATCGTCATCGACGGCCTCGAACTCGAGGTCGATCCGGCGATGACGCTGATTCAGGCCTGCGAGCAGGCGGGCATCGAGATTCCGCGCTTCTGCTACCACGAGCGGCTGTCGATCGCCGGCAACTGCCGGATGTGCCTGGTCGAGGTCGCGGGCGGCCCGCCCAAGCCCGTGGCAAGCTGCGCGATGCAGGTGCGCGACCTGCGCCCGGGCCCGAACGGGGCGCCGCCGGTGGTGCGCACCGACACGCCGATGGTGAAGAAGGCGCGCGAGGGGGTGATGGAGTTCCTGCTCATCAACCACCCGCTCGACTGCCCGATCTGTGATCAGGGTGGCGAGTGCGACCTGCAGGACCAGGCGATGGCCTACGGCGTCGATTTCTCGCGCTACCGCGAGCCCAAGCGGGCGGTGGACGACCTCGACCTCGGCCCGCTGATCGAGACGCACATGACGCGCTGCATCTCCTGCACCCGCTGCGTGCGCTTCACGACCGAGGTCGCGGGCGTAAGCGTGATGGGCCAGACCGGGCGCGGCGAGGATGCCGAGATCACCACCTATCTCGGCAGCCTGATCGGGTCGAACCTGTCGGGCAACATCATCGATCTCTGCCCGGTGGGCGCGCTGGTCTCGAAGCCCTATGCCTTCACCGCCCGGCCCTGGGAGCTGACCAAGACCGAAACCGTCGACGTGATGGATGCGCTGGGCTCGAACATCCGCGTCGATACCAAGGGCCGCGAGGTCATGCGCATCCTGCCGCGCAACCACGACGGGGTGAACGAGGAGTGGATCTCGGACAAGACCCGCTTCGTCTGGGACGGGCTGCGCCGCCAGCGGCTGGACCGGCCCTACCTGCGCGAGGGCGGGCGGCTGCGCCCGGCATCCTGGCCCGAGGCGCTGGCCGCCGCCGCGGCGGCGCTTGGGCGCGGCAAGGTCGCGGGGCTGGTGGGCGATCTCGCCCCGGTCGAGGCGGCCTTTGCGCTGAGGCTGCTCGTCGAGGGGCTGGGCGGGGCGGTGGAATGCCGCACCGACGGCGCGGCGCTGCCGCCGGGGAACCGCGGCGCCTATGCCGGGACGGCGCGGATCGAGGACATCGACGCCGCGCGCACGATCTGGCTGCTGGGCACCAACCCGCGCGACGAGGCGCCGGTGCTGAACGCGCGCATCCGCAAGGCCTGGAGCCGCGGCGCCACGGTCCACCGCATCGGCCCTGCGGCCGAGCTGACCTATGACGTCACCGACCACGGCAACGACCGCGCGCTGCTGGCGCGGCTGGCCGCCTCGGCCGAGCCCGCGCCGGGCCCTGCGCTGGTGATCCTCGGCCAGGGTGCGCTGCAGGGGCCCGAGGGGGCGGCGACGCTGGCCGCGGCGGCGGCGCTGGCGGGCCGGCTGGGGGCGGGGCTTCTGGTGCTGCACACCGCCGCGGCGCGGGTGGGGGCGATGGACGCGGGCTGCACCACCGAGGGCGGGCTTGCCGCCGCGCTCGACGGGGCGGCGACGGTCTGGGCGCTGGGGGTGGACGAGATCGACATCCCCGCCGGCCCCTTCGTCATCTATCAGGGCAGCCACGGCGACCGCGGCGCGCACCGCGCCGATCTGATCCTGCCCGCCGCCGCCTGGACCGAGGAGCCGGGGCTCTTCGTCAACACCGAGGGGCGGCCGCAGCTGGCCTTCCGCGCGGGCTTTCCCCCGGGCGAGGCGCGCGAGAACTGGGCGATCCTTCGCGCGGTCTCGGGCGCGGCAGGGCGGCCGTTGCCCTTCGACAGCCTGACCGAGCTGCGCCAGCGGCTGGTCGCCGCGGTGCCGCATCTGGCGGGCATCGACAGCGTGCCCGCGAAGCGCCTTGATCCGCTGCCGGCCGCGCCGCTTGCGCCGGGCGCGATGGCGCCGGCGATCGCGGACTTCTACCTGACCAACCCGATCGCGCGGGCCTCGGCGCTGATGGCCGAGCTGTCGGCGCTGGCGACGGCGGCGGCGGGGCGCGGGCGCGCGGCGCTGGCGGCGGAATAGGGGATGGGGCGGATGCGCGCCCTGGTGCCGGCGGGTCTGGTCGCGGTGGCGGCCTGTGCCCCCGTGGACGGCGGCGGGGCGCCGCCGCCGGCACCGGCCCGATACCTCGGCGTGCAGACCCGGCTTCTGGACGGCGAGCTGGTCAGCTTCCGCGTCGCGATGCGCGGCGGACGCGGGTCGCAGGATCTCGAGGCCTATGCACGCTGCGCAGCGGCGCAGTATACGCTGATCCGCGGCTACGGATTCGCCCGCCATGTCCGCACCACGGTGGCGCAGGCCGGCGGGGTGTGGCAGGGGGACGCGGTCTACACCATCTCGCCCGCCCTTCCGCGGGGGCTGCGGACGATCGACGCGGAAGTGACGGTTGCCGACTGCGCCGAGCAGGGCATCCCGACGGTCTGAGGGGAACATGGACGGATTCTTTTCAACGGGGCTGGGGACAGCGGTGATCCTGCTGGCGCAAAGCCTGCTCGTCGTCGGCTTCGTGATGATCTCGCTGCTGTTCCTTGTCTACGGCGACCGCAAGATCTGGGCCGCGGTGCAGATGCGGCGGGGGCCGAACGTGGTGGGCGCCTGGGGCCTGCTGCAGACGGTGGCCGATGCGCTGAAATATGTCGTCAAGGAGATCGTGGTGCCGGCGGGTGTGGACCGGCCGGTGTTCTTCCTTGCGCCGCTGCTGTCCTTCGTGCTGGCGGTGCTTGCCTGGGCGGTGATCCCGTTCAGCCCCGGCTGGGTGCTGGCCGACATCAACGTGGCGATCCTGTTCGTCTTTGCCGTGTCCTCGCTCGAGGTCTACGGGGTCATCATGGGCGGCTGGGCGTCGAACTCGAAATACGCCTTTCTCGGCAGCCTGCGCTCGGCCGCGCAGATGATCAGCTACGAGGTCTCGCTCGGCCTCATCATCGTCGGGATCATCATCTCCTCGGGCAGCATGAACCTCGGCGCCATCGTTGCGGCGCAGGATACCGGCTGGGGCCTGTTCGGCTGGTACTGGCTGCCGCATCTGCCGATGGTGGTTCTGTTCTTCGTCTCGGCCCTGGCCGAGACCAACCGCCCCCCCTTCGACCTGCCCGAGGCCGAGTCGGAGCTCGTCGCGGGGTTCATGGTGGAGTATTCCTCGACCCCCTACCTGCTGTTCATGGCGGGCGAATACATCGCCATCTTCCTGATGTGCGCGCTGATGAGCCTTCTGTTCTTCGGCGGCTGGCTGTCGCCCGTGCCCGGCCTGCCCGACGGGGCGTTCTGGATGGTGGCCAAGATGGCCTTCTTCTTCTTCCTCTTCGCCATGGTGAAGGCGATCGTGCCGCGCTATCGCTACGACCAGCTGATGCGGCTGGGCTGGAAGGTGTTCCTGCCGATGTCGCTGGGCTGGGTGGTGATCGTGGCGTTCCTGGCGAGGTTCGAGGTGCTGGGCGGCGCCTGGGCGCGCTGGACGGCGGGGGGCTGAGATGGGCGAGGCGGTGGACAACCTGGTGCTTGAGCAGCTCCGACTGATCCGCGCAGACATTCGCAAGCTCGACGAGAAGCTCTCCGGTCGGATCGACGAACTCGATGCGAAAGTCGATGGCAACAGGGGGATCCCTGTTGCTCTCGGCCGATACCTGCGCGACATCGACAGGCGCGTCGAACACACCGAGGGAAAGCTGGGGATCGAGGGATGACGCAGATCGACTGGACCCGCGCGACCAAATACTTCCTGCTGTGGGATTTCCTGAAGGGCTTTGCGCTCGGGATGAAGTATTTCGTCGCGCCCAAGGTGACGCTGAACTACCCGCACGAGAAGGGCCCGCTGTCGCCCCGCTTCCGGGGCGAGCATGCGCTGCGCCGCTACCCGAACGGCGAGGAGCGGTGCATCGCCTGCAAGCTGTGCGAGGCGATCTGCCCGGCGCAGGCGATCACCATCGACGCCGAGCCGCGCGCGGACGGCTCGCGCCGGACCACGCGCTATGACATCGACATGACAAAGTGCATCTACTGCGGCTTCTGCGCCGAGGCGTGCCCGGTGGATGCCATCGTCGAGGGGCCCAACTTCGAGTTCGCCACCGAGACCCGCGAGGAGCTATTTTACACCAAGGAGAAGCTGCTCGAGAACGGCGAGCGCTGGGAGGCCGAGATCGCCCGCAACCTCGAAATCGACGCCCCCTATCGCTGAGGCCGCGATGCACCCCTGGCTTGCCCTGATCCGCGCGACGATGCCGGCCGCCTGGCCCGCCGAGGCGCTGCGCCTGACCTTCGCGCCGCCGCCCGCCGCCTTCGGGCCCTTCGCCCCCTGGGCGGCGCTGTGGGCCCCCGTCTGGGCCGTGGCCTTCGATGCCGCCCGCGGCCCCCGGGCGGCGGCGGGGGGCGCCTTTGGTCCCTTCGTCTGGGCGCTGCACCTCGGGGGGGAGGGCGGCGCATGACCGACCCCTGGTCGCAGATGGTCAAGTCCATGCTCGAGCAGGGGCAGGTCATGGCCCGCGCCGTGAACCCCGCGCTCGAAACCTTCCGTGTCAAGGGGTTCGAGGATCTGATCCCGACGATGACGAAGGACTTCATGGAGATGGCCTTCGGGCGGACGTTCAACCGCGAGGGGCTCGATGCCAAGACCCGGCTGCTGGTGACGATCGCCGCGCTCACCGTGCTGGGCGCGCAGGCCGAGCCGCAGCTGCGTCTGACCGTGCGCCATGCGCTGGAAGCGGGGGCGACCAAGCGCGAGATCGCCGAGACGATCTATCAGATGAGCCTGTTCGGCGGCCTGCCCGCGATGCAGAAGGCGCTCGAGATCGCCCAGAGCGTCTTTCGCGATGCCCCGGAGGACATGGGATGAGCCTGCCCGACCTTGCCTTCTATGCCTTTGCGGTCACGCTGGTGACGGCGGGGCTGTTCGTGACGCTGGCGCGCAACCCGGTGCATTCCGTCCTGTGGCTGATCCTGGCGTTCCTGTCCTCGGCGGGCCTGTTCATCCTGCTCGGGGCCGAGTTCGTGGCCATGCTGCTGGTGATCGTCTATGTCGGCGCGGTGGCGGTGCTGTTCCTGTTCGTGGTGATGATGCTCGACGTGGACTTTGCGGCGCTGAAGGCCGGGATGGCGAAGTACATGCCGCTTGCCGGGCTGATGGCGGTGATCCTGCTGATGCAGCTTGCCCTCGTGTTCGGGGCATGGAGCACCTCGCCCGCCGCGCCCGCGCTGCGCGGGGCGGTCGCGCCCGACGTGACGGAGCTGCACAACAGCCGCGCGCTGGGGCTGCTGGTCTACGACCGCTATCTCTACCTCTTCCAGGCCGCCGGGCTGATCCTGCTGGTGGCCATGGTCGCCGCCATCGTGCTGACCCTGCGCCACCGCGCGGGCGTCAAGCGGCAGGACGTGCTGGCGCAGATGTATCGCGATCCGGCGAAGGCGCTGGAGCTGCGGGACGTCAAGCCGGGGCAGGGGCTGCGATGAGACGGGCGCTTGCCGTTCTGGGCGCGCTGGCCGCCGGCCCCGCCGGCGCGCTCGCGCCGCCGCCCCCCTTCGCCGGGGTGATCGAGGGCAACATGGTCGTCGCCGCGATCGAGCCGTTGGGCGGCTGGGGCCACGCCAGCGGCGTGACGGTCGAGAGCTATGCGGTGGCCGTGCGGGGCGAGGGCGAGCGCCATGTGCCGCGCGCGGCGCCCGTCGCGGCGCTGGCGGGGTTCTGGGGCGCACGGGTGACCGTCTGCGCGACCGGAGCGTTCCGGGCCATCCCCGGACGCGATGCACGCGAGGTCGCGGTGGCGCTGGCCGCGACCGAGGTCCTGCGCGGCCGGCGTGCGGCGGGCGGGGCGGCGGGCATGGCCCCGCTGCGCGAGGCGGCGCGGGGGCTTTACGACGGCGCGATCCTGGTGCGCGACACCGACCAGACCTGCGCCTGCGCGGCGCTGTTCGACGACCGGCGCCCCCCGGGGATGACGCGGTTCCGGGATCGCAGCGATGTCGAGGTCTAGGGAGAGGCGGCGATGATCGGGCTTGAACATTACCTGACGGTTTCGGCGGCGCTGTTCGTGATCGGCATCTTCGGCATCTTCCTGAACCGGAAGAACGTGATCGTCATCCTGATGTCGGTCGAGCTGATGCTGCTTGCGGTCAACATCAACCTCGTCGCCTTCTCGGCGCATCTGGGCGATCTGGTGGGACAGGTGTTCACCCTCTTCGTGCTGACGGTGGCGGCGGCCGAGGCGGCGATCGGCCTTGCGATCCTGGTCGTGTTCTTCCGCAACCGCGGCTCGATCGATGTCGAGGACATCAACGTGATGAAGGGGTAAGCGGTGGCAACCGTCGTTCTTCTGGCGCCGCTGGTCGGCGCGCTGATCTGCGGCTTCGGCTGGCGGCTGATCGGCGAGCAGGCGGGGCAGGTCATCGCCACCGCGCTGGTGGTCCTGGCCGCCATCCTGTCCTGGATCCTGTTCTTCGGCAGCTACGACGAGGCGCAGCGGATCGTCCTTATGCGCTTCCTCGACTCGGGCAGCCTTGTCGCCGACTGGGCGATCCGGCTCGACCGGCTGACGGCGATCATGCTGGTGGTGGTGACGACCGTCTCGGCGCTCGTGCACCTCTATTCCTTCGGCTACATGGCGCATGACGACAACTGGCGCCCCGGCGAGCACTACCAGGCGCGGTTTTTCGCCTATCTGTCGTTCTTCACCTTCGCGATGCTGGCGCTGGTGACCGCCGACAACCTGGTGCAGATGTTCTTCGGCTGGGAGGGGGTCGGCGTCGCATCCTACCTGCTGATCGGGTTCTACTGGCGCAAGCCCTCGGCCAATGCCGCCGCGATCAAGGCCTTCGTGGTCAACCGGGTGGGCGACTTCGGCTTTGCGCTGGGCATCTTCGCGCTGTTCTGGCTGACCGATTCGGTCGAGTTCGACACGATCTTCGCCAGCGTCGAGCGGCTGGCCGAAACGCGGGTGACATTCCTCTGGACCGACTGGAATGCGGCGAACCTCGTTGCGGTGCTGCTGTTCGTGGGCGCCATGGGCAAGTCGGCGCAGCTGTTCCTGCATACCTGGCTGCCCGATGCGATGGAGGGGCCGACGCCGGTTTCCGCGCTGATCCACGCCGCGACGATGGTCACGGCCGGCGTGTTCCTGGTCTGCCGGATGTCGCCGCTTTACGAATACGCGCCCGAGGCGCAGGCCTTCGTGCTGTGGATCGGGGCCGTCACTGCCCTCTTCGCCGCCAGTGTCGGGCTGGTGCAGACCGACATCAAGCGCGTGATCGCCTATTCCACCTGCTCGCAGCTCGGCTTCATGTTCGTCGCCGCGGGCGTGGGCGTCTATTCGGTGGCGATGTTCCACCTCTTCACCCATGCCTTTTTCAAGGCGTTGCTGTTCCTGGGCGCGGGCTCGGTCATCCACGGGATGCACCACGAGCAGGACATGCGCAACTACGGCGGGCTGCGCCACAAGCTGCCCTGGACCTTTGCGGCGATGCTCATCGGCACGCTGGCGATCACCGGGGTCGGCATTCCGCTGACGCACTACGGCTTTGCCGGCTTCGTCTCGAAGGATGCGATCATCGAGAGCACCTTTGCCGCCGGCGCGACCGCGGTGTTCTGGCTTCTCGTCACCGCCGCGCTGATGACCTCGTTCTACTCCTGGCGGCTGATGTTCCTGACCTTCTGGGGCACGCCGCGGGGCAACCGGCACACCCACGAACAGGCGCATGAAAGCCCGCGGGTCATGCTGATCCCGCTTGCGGTGCTGGCGCTCGGCGCGGTGTTCGCGGGCATGGTCTGGCATGGCAGCTTCTTCGGCAAGGAAGCGGCGGTGAAGGCCTGGTTCGGCATCCCCGTGGCCGAGGCTGCGGCCGCGCATGACGCGGCCGATGCGCCCGCGGCGCGGCCGGGCGAGGGGGCGATCTTCATCCACCCCGACAACCATGTGCTTCACAAGGCGCACGAGGTGCCCGCCTGGGTCAAGGCTGCGCCCTTCGTGGCGATGCTGCTCGGGCTGGGGCTGGCCTACCAGTTCTACATCCGCCGCCCCGACTGGCCCGCGGCGCTGGCGCGCAATCAGGCGCCGCTCTACGCCTTCCTGCTCAACAAGTGGTATTTCGACGAGATCTACGACTGGGTCTTCGTGCGGCCCGCCAAGGCGCTGGGCCGGCTCTTGTGGAAGCAGGGCGACGGCGCGGTGATCGACGGCGGGATCAACGGGCTGGCGATGGGGGTCATTCCCTATGTCACCCGCCTCGCGGGGCGGGCGCAGTCGGGCTACGTCTTTCACTACGCCTTCGCCATGGTCGTGGGGATCGCGATCCTCGTCACCTGGATGACGCTGGCGGGGGGGGGCAAGTGATGCAGAACCTTCTGTCCATCATCACCTTCCTGCCGCTGCTCGCCGCCGCGATCCTGGCGCTGTTCCTGCGCGGCGAGGACAAGGCGGCGCAGGACAACGCCCGCTGGCTGGCGCTGATCGCGACCTCGGCCACCTTCGTCGTCTCGGTCTTCCTGCTGGCGCAGTTCAACCCCGCCGACCCGCGGTTCCAGTTCGTCGAGGAACGCGAGTGGATCTTCGGCCTGCGCTACAAGATGGGGGTGGACGGCATCTCGATCCTGTTCGTGATGCTGACGACCTTCCTGATGCCGCTGACCATCCTTGCCTGCTGGGACGTGACCCGCCGCGTCAAGGAATACATGGTCGCGTTCCTGGTGCTCGAGACGCTGATGATCGGCGTCTTCACCGCGCTCGACCTGGTGCTGTTCTACCTGTTCTTCGAGGCCGGGCTGATCCCGATGTTCCTGATCATCGGAATCTGGGGCGGGAAGGACCGCATCTATGCCGCCTTCAAGTTCTTCCTCTACACCTTCCTCGGCTCGGTGCTGATGCTGGTGGCGATGGTGGCGATGTATGTCGATGCCGGCACCACCGACATCCCGCGCCTCTTGCGCCACAGCTTCGATGCCGGGCCGATGGAAATCATGGGCTGGCAGGTCCTCGGGGGCATGCAGACGCTGCTGTGGCTGGCCTTCTTCGCGTCCTTCGCGGTCAAGCTGCCGATGTGGCCGGTGCACACCTGGCTGCCCGACGCCCATGTGCAGGCACCGACCGCGGGCTCGGTGGTGCTGGCGGCGATCCTGCTGAAGATGGGCGGCTACGGCTTTCTGCGCTTCTCGCTGCCGATGTTCCCTGTCGCCTCCCAGATCATGGCGCCGCTTGTGTTCTGGCTGTCGGCCATTGCCGTCGTCTACACCAGCCTCGTGGCGCTGATGCAGGAGGACATGAAGAAGCTCGTCGCCTACTCGTCGGTGGCGCACATGGGCTATGTCACCATGGGCATCTTTGCCGCAAACCAGCAGGGGGTGGACGGCGCGATCTTCCAGATGATCAGCCACGGCTTCATCTCGGGCGCGCTTTTCCTCTGCGTGGGCGTGATCTATGACCGGATGCACACCCGCGAGATCGCGGCCTATGGCGGGCTCGTGAACCGCATGCCGGTCTATGCGGCGGTGTTCATGCTGTTCACCATGGCCAACGTCGGGCTGCCGGGGACAAGCGGCTTTGTGGGCGAGTTCCTGACGCTGGCGGGCGTCTTCCAGGTCAGCACCTGGGTGGCGGCGGTGGCGGCGACCGGCGTGATCCTTTCGGCGGCCTATGCGCTGTGGCTCTACCGCCGGGTGGTATTCGGCGACCTGATCAAGGAGTCGCTCAAGTCGATCGCCGACATGACCCGGCGCGAGAAGGCGATCTTCGCGCCCCTCGTGGCGATGACCCTCCTGCTGGGTGTCTATCCCGCGCTGGTGACCGACATCGTCGGCCCCTCGGTCGCCAGCCTGCTGTCCGGCTACCATTCCGCGCTGGCCGAGGCCCAGGGTCTCGTCCGCCTCGCGCTCAACTGAAGCCCCATCGCCAAGGCCCCCCCGATGACCCGCACCGATGCCCTGACCGTCCTGCCCGAGGCGCTGCTGGCGCTTTGGGCGCTTGCCGCGCTGATGTGGGGGGCCTTCGGCGGCAAGGACCGCGTGGCCGGGCCCATCCTGCTGGCGACGGCGGCGGTGATGGCGGGCCTGGCCGTCTGGATCGGGCTGGGCGGGCAGGGCGCGCGCACGGCCTTCGCGGGCCTGTTCGTGGCCGACGCCTTCGGCCGCTTCGCCAAGGTGATCGTGCTGCTGTCGGGTGCGGCGGTGCTGGTGATGGGGCGCGCGCACATGGAGCGGCGCGACCTGATGCGCTTCGAATATCCCGTGCTGGTGGCGCTGGCCACGCTGGGCATGATGATGATGGTCTCGGCCGGCGATCTGATGGCGCTCTACATGGGGCTCGAGCTGCAGTCGCTGGCCCTGTACGTCATCGCCGCGCTGCGCCGCGACAGCGTGAAGTCCACCGAGGCGGGGCTGAAATACTTCGTGCTCGGTGCGCTGGCCTCGGGCCTGCTGCTTTACGGCGCCTCGCTGACCTACGGCTATGCCGGCACGACGCTGTTTTCGGGCATCACCGCGGCGGTGCAGGCGGGCGGGCTGTCCACGGGGCTTCTGTTCGGGCTGGTGTTCCTGGCGGCAGGGCTGGCCTTCAAGGTCTCGGCGGTGCCCTTCCACATGTGGACGCCCGATGTCTACGAAGGGGCGCCGACCCCGGTGACGGCCTTCCTCGCCACCGCGCCCAAGGTGGCGGCGATGGCGCTTTTCGCCCGCGTCGTCCACGACGCCTTCGGCGGGGTGCGCGCCGAGTGGGGGCAGATCGTGGCCTTCCTGGCCCTGGCCTCGATGTTTCTGGGCAGCATCGCGGCGATCGGGCAGCGCGACATCAAGCGGCTGATGGCCTATTCCTCGATCGCGCACATGGGCTTCGCGCTGGTGGGCCTGGCCGCGGGCAGCGCGACGGGCGTCAAGGCGATGCTGATCTACATGGCGATCTACGTCACGATGAACCTGGGCGTGTTCGCCTTCATCCTGGCGATGGAGCGCGACGGCCGCCATGTCACCGACATCGGCAGCCTCGCGCTCTACTCCCGGCGCGAGCCGACGCGGGCGCTGGCGCTCATGGTGCTGCTGTTCAGCCTTGCCGGCGTGCCGCCGCTGGTGGGATTCTTCGCCAAGTATGGCGTGCTCGTCGCGGCGGTCGAGGCCGGGATGGCCTGGCTGGCGCTGGCCGGAGTGATCGCCAGCGTGATCGGCGCCTTCTATTACCTGCGCATCGTCTACCTGATGTATTTCGGCGAGGAGGGCGACGGCCTTGACGGGGCGATGCCGCCGGCGCAGCAGGCGCTGATGCTGGGCGCGGCTGCGGCGATGGTGCTGGGCGTGGCCAACCTGTTCGGGATCGAGGGGCCCGCCGCGGCGGCGGCGATGGCGCTTGTCCGCTGAGGACTGGCCCGCAGGCGTCGCGCGCATCGTCCTGCCCGAGACCGACAGCACCATGGCCGAGGCGGCGCGCCGCCTGCCCGGGCTGGCGGGGCCGACCTGGATCATGGCCCATCGCCAGACCGCCGCGCGCGGGCGCCGCGGGCGGCCCTGGGCCGACCCCGGGGGCAACCTGGCCGCGACGCTGGTGATGTTTCCGGGCGGCGACCCGGCGGCGGCGGCGCAGCGCAGTTTCGTCGCGGCCCTGGCGCTGGACGCGGCGCTGACGGCCGTCACGGGCCAGCCCGGGCGGCTGGCGCTGAAATGGCCCAACGACGTGCTGCTCGACGGCGGCAAGGTCGCGGGCATCCTGCTCGAGGCCGGGGGGCAGGGCGGGCAGGTTGCGCACCTCGCGGTGGGGATCGGGGTGAACCTTTGCACGGCGCCGCCGGTCGAGGCGCTGGAGGCGGGCGCGCTGCCGCCCGTGGCGCTGGCCCCGGCCACCGGGGTGCGGGTGGCGCCCGAGACCTTCCTGACCCTGCTGGCCGCGGCCTTCGACCGCTTCGAGCGGTGCCTGCAGCGCGAGGGCTTCGCGGCGATCCGTTCGGCCTGGCTTGCGCGTGCCGCCCGGATCGGGCAGAGCGTCACGGCGCGGACCGGGCGCGAGACGCTGCACGGCCGCTTTGCCACCATCGACGAGGCCGGCGCGCTGGTGATCGACACCGAGGCGGGGCGCCGGCATGTGACGGCGGCCGACATCTTCTTCTGACGGGGGGGCCATGCTGCTCGCCATCGACTGCGGCAACACCAACACGGTCTTCGCGCTTTGGGACGGGGCGCGCTTTCTCGCCACCTGGCGGATGGCCACCGACCATCGCCGCACGGCGGACGAATATTTCGTCTGGCTCTCGGCGCTGATGGCGCTCGGAAGGCTCGAGGTAAGGGTGACCGAGGCCATCGTTTCCTCGACCGTGCCGCGGGTGGTGTTCAACCTGCGCGTGCTGTGCGACCGCTATTTTGGCTGCCGCCCGCTGGTGGTGGGCAAGCCCGGCTGCGTCCTGCCCGCGCCGCCGCGGGTGGATGCCGGCACCAACGTGGGCCCCGACCGGCTGGTGAACGCGGTGGGCGGGTTCGACCGCTACGGCGGCGACCTGATCGTGGTCGATTTCGGCACCGCCACCACCTTCGATGTGGTCGATGCCGACGGCGCCTATGTCGGCGGCGTGATCGCCCCGGGCGTCAACCTCTCGCTCGAGGCGCTGCACATGGCCGCCGCGGCGCTGCCGCATGTCGATGTCGCCCGGCCCGCGGCCGCGATCGGCACGAACACGGTGGCCTGCATGCAGTCGGGCGTCTACTGGGGCTATGTCGGCCTGTGCGAGGGGATCGTGCGCCAGATCCGCGCCGAGCGCCCGCGCCCCGCCCGCGTGATCGCCACCGGGGGCCTCGCCCCGCTGCTGGCGCAGGGCACCAAGCTGTTCGACGTCATCGACGACGATCTGACGATGCACGGCCTCGTCGTGCTCAACACCTACAACAGGGGCCTTGCAGCCGCATGACGCAGGCACGACTGATCTACCTTCCCCTCGGCGGGGCGGGCGAAGTGGGCATGAACGCCTATGTCTACGGCTACGGTCCCGAGGGGAAGGAGCGGCTGATCCTGGTCGATTGCGGGGTGACCTTCGGCGACATGGACGGCGCGCCGGGGGTGGACCTGATCCTGCCCGACCTGACCTGGCTTATCGAGCGTGCGAGCCGGCTCGAGGCGATCTTCATCAGCCATGCGCATGAGGATCACATCGGCGCGCTGCCCTGGCTCTGGCCGAGGCTCAAGGCGCCGGTCCATGCCCGCCGCTTCACCGCCCACATCGCCCGCATGAAGTTCGAGGAGGCGGGCCTGCCGCGCGAGGCGATCCGCACCGTCGAGCCGCGCCCCGCGACGGTCGAGGCCGGGCCCTTTCGCGTGGGCTTCCTGCCGGTGGCGCATTCGCTGCCCGAATGCGCCGCGCTGGTGATCGACACGCCCGCGGGCCGCATCCTGCACACCGCCGATTTCAAGCTCGATCCGACCCCGGGCATCGGCGACCCCTGGGAGCCCGAGGCCTGGGCCGCCGCGGCGCGCGAGGTGCCGGGCGGCATCCGTGCCCTGGTGTGCGACAGCACCAACGTGATGGTCGAGCATCCCGGCCGCTCGGAGATCTCGATCGCCCCGGCGCTCGAGCGGCTGATTGCCAGCCGCAGCGGGCTTGTGATGGCCACGACCTTCGCCTCGAACGTCGCGCGGCTCAAGACGCTGGCGGACGCGGCGGCGGCAACCGGCCGGACGGTGTGCCTTCTGGGCCGGGCGATGAAGCGCATGGTGACGGCGGCGATGGAAACCGGGCTGCTGCGCGACTTTCCCCGCACCGTCAGCCCCGAGGAAGCGGGCGCGATTCCGCGGCGGAACCTTCTGCTGCTGGCCACCGGCAGCCAGGGCGAGCGCCGCGCCGCCGTCGCGCAGTTCAGCCGCGGCAAGTATCTCGGCCTGTCGCTGGCCGAGGGCGACCTTGTCCTGTTCTCGTCCAAGACGATCCCGGGGAACGAGCGCGACGTGCTGCGGCTGGTCAACGCCTTCAGCGAGATGGGGGTGGACACGATCGAGGATGCGGGGGGCGACTATCACATCTCGGGCCACGCCAACCGCCCCGATCTCGAGACGGTGCAGGACCTGCTGCGTCCGCGCATGATCGTCCCCATGCACGGCGAACACCGCCACCTGCGCGCCCATGCCCGGCTGGCACAGTCGCGCGGCTATCCGACCGAGATCGTGACCAACGGCATGATGGTGGATCTCGCGGGCGAGGCGCCCGAAGTGGTGGAGTATATCGAGGCCGGCCGGGTCTATCTGGACGGCACGGCGCTGGTCGGCGCGACCGACGGGGTGATCCGCGACCGCGTTCGCATGGCGCTGAACGGCCATGTGCTGGTCACGCTGATCCTCGACGAGGACGGCCTGCCGATGGGCGAGGCCTGGGTCGAGCTGATGGGCCTGCCCGAGCGCGGCCGCGGCCCCGCGCCGCTGGCCGAGACGCTGGAGGCCGAGCTGTCCGAGGCGCTGGCGCGCGCCGGCAGCGCCACGCTCGAGAGCGACGAGAAGCTCGACGAGGCGATGCGGCGCATCGTCCGGCAGATCACCATGGAAGAGATCGGCAAGAAACCCGAGGTGACGGTGGTCGTCAGTCGCCTGGTGGCGGATTGAAGGCGCGCAGCAGGAAGTCGGGCACATGGTCGCCCATGCCGATCACCGGGCTCTCGCGCCGAGCGCCCTCGGTGCCGCGCCCGGCGGCGGGGCGCGGGGGCGCAGCCCGCGCCGCCTCGGCGCGCTGGGGGGCCGGTTCGGCGCGCGCCGCGGCGGGGCGTGCCGGGGCCTCGGCCAGG
>CALJZN010000115.1 GCA_937983405.1 uncultured Paracoccaceae bacterium | reverse complement strand
CGACCGCGGCTTCCTGTTCGCCGACGCCGTCTACGAGGTGACGAGCGTGCTGGACGGCAGGCTCGTCGACTTCGCGGGCCATTGCCGCCGCCTCGCCCGCTCGCTGGGCGAGCTCGGCATCGCCAACCCCCATTCCGATGCCGAATGGCTGGCGCTGCACCGCGAGATGGTGGCGCGCAACGGCCTGGTGGACGGGCTGGTCTATCTCCAGGTCAGCCGGGGCAACCCCGGCGACCGCGATTTCGCCTATCCGCCCGCGGGGACGCGGCCGACGGTGGTGATGTTCACCCAGTCCAAGCCCGGCCTGGCCGAAAGCCCCGCGGCCGCGACCGGCTGGCGGGTGATCGCGCTCCCCGACCTGCGCTGGGGCCGCTGCGACATCAAGACGGTGCAGCTGCTTTATCCCTCGATGGCCAAGATGGCGGCCAAGGCCGCGGGCGTCGACGACGCCTGGATGATCGCCGACGGGGTGGTGACCGAGGGCAGCTCGAACAACGCCTGGATCGTGGCGGGCGGCCGGATCGTGACGCGCCAGCTCGGGCCCGAGATCCTGCCCGGGATCACCCGCGCCGCCGTGCTGAGGTTCGCGCGCGAGGCGCAGATGGAGGTGGAGGAGCGCGCCTTTACCCTGGATGAGGCGAAGGCGGCCGACGAGGCCTTCGTCACCTCGGCCAGCGCCTTCGTCATGCCCGTGGTGGAGATCGACGGGGTGCGGCTGGGCCGGGGCACGCCGGGCCCCCTCACCCGCCGGCTGCGCGAGATCTACCTCGACGAGATGCGCAAGTCAGCGGTCTGATGGGCTGGCCGGGTCCCGGCTGGTTCCGCGACCTCACGGGGCTTGACGACGACCGCGCCGGCGCGGTGCAGACGGGCGTGGCCGAGGCCGGCGGCGCTGTGCTGGTGGCGCGCGCGACCGGGCGGCGCATGCAGGCGGGCAGCCTGCACCTGCCCTCGCTGGCCGCGTTGCGGGCGGCAACCCCCGGCTTCGGCTTGCGCGGCCAGCGGCCCTTGCCCATCGACGACCTGCGGGGCGATGCCATCGCGCTGCATTGCGATCCGGCCCATGCGGGGGCGGTGTTCCAGGTCGCCTCGCAGTTCAGCCTGCTGGAGATGCCGGGGCCCGGCGTGAGCCCGGACGCGGGGGTGGCGCGCTACTGGCGTGACCGCACGCAGGGCCCGGCCCGCGCCATGGCCTGCGGCGCGGGGCTGTTGTGGCGCGCCTACTTCGTGCCGCTGGACGAGCAGCGCGGCCAGACCGCCGGGGGGCAGATCGACGCGCTGGCGGACCTGGGCCGCGCGCTCGGCAACGACGCAGGGCGCTGGTGGCGGATGCGGAACGGCTATGCGCTGGGGGCGGGCGAGGGCATCGCCGCCCTGTCCGCCCGGATCGCGGCGCTGGACGAGGCCGCGCGTGACCGGCTGCGCGGGGCGTTGCGCGAAGGTGTCCAGGCGGGAACCGAGGTGACCCTCGCGCCGGGCGGTCATCGGGTGACGCAGGTGCTGGCCAGCGCCCTGCCGGTGGCCTGCGCCCCCGACCCCGAGGCGGATTGGGAGCCCTTTGCCCGGCTGGTGCTGGAAGCCGCCCATGAGGCGACGCTGCGCGCGGCGCTCCTGCACGCGGGGCCGGCACGGCCGGTGCATGTATTCCTGACGCGGCTGGGCGGCGGCGCCTTCGGCAACGATCCGCGCTGGATCGGCGACGCCATCGACCGGGCGCTTGAAGCGGTATCCGGGGCGCCGCCGTGTGCGATGCTGGTGACGCACGGCCGAGGCGGGGCCTTTACCGCGGGATCGAGGCGGGCCAGCCCTTCCGCGACATCGCGTTGCCGCCGGTTGAACAGAGGGCGCAGGCTAGCCGCACAGCGAGACGGGCGGACGCGGGTGCCCCGACGTCGCCCTTCCAGGTCCGCCCCGCGGTCAGTCGCCGGGCGTGCCCACATTCGCGGCAAAGGCCGCCTCGAAGGCGGCCTTCTTCTCGGCCGAGGCCTCGCCCTGGTGGCGGGCGCGCCACGCGTCGTAGGGCATGCCGTAGACCGCTTCGCGCGCCGCATCCTTGTCCATCTGCACGCCGCGGGCGTCGGCCTCTTCCTGATACCAGCGCGCGAGACAGTTGCGGCAGAAGCCGGCGAGGGTCATCAGGTCGATGTTCTGCACATCGGGCCGGTCCTGCATCAGATGCCGGACGAGCCGGCGGAACACGGCTGCCTCGACGGCGACCTCGGTGTTCGGGTCCATCACATTCTCCCCCCCCTCCTGCCCCGCTAGAGCTGGGCGTCGGCCAGCGCCCTGTCAAGCAAGGGCGCGAGCCGCGCCGCCCAGGCCTGCTGCCCCGCCGCGTCGGCGATCAGGTCGTTGCGAAGCTCGATCAGCACGTTGGGCCGGCCCTGCGCCAGCGCATGGCGATCGATCGCGTCGCCCGGCAGATGCCCCGAATAGGGCTCGTTGTCGCCCACGCACAGGTCGCCCTCGGCCCGCAACCGCGCCAGAAGGGGCCGTGCAAGCCGGTCGTCGCGCGCGTCATAGAGAACCCCCAGATGCCAGGGGCGCGGCGCGCGGCCCTTCAGGCAGGGGGTGAAGCTGTGCACCGCAACGATCACCGTGTCCGGCCGGCGCGCCGCCAGCCGGGCCAGCGCGTCGTGATAGGGCCGGTGGTAGGCCGCCAGCCGCCGCGCGGTCTCGGCCGCGTCGGCGTCGCGGTTGGCCGGGATCACCGTGCCGTCGTAGAGCTTCATCAAGAGGGTCGGGTCGTCCTCGCCCCGGTTGGGGTCGATCACCAGGCGCGAGAAGGTCGTCAGGATCGCCGGGCCGTCGAGCCGCGCGGCGAGGGCGCGCGCCACCCCGGCGGCGCCGACGTCCCAGGCAATGTGCCGCGCCATCTCGGCCTCGGGCAGGCCGAGGCTGCCGCCGCCGATCTCGTCCGGCACGCGGTTCGAGGCGTGGTCGCAGGTCACCAGCCAGCGGCCCGGACGCGCCGCACCCTCGACGACGAAGGGGGGCGGCGTCATCCGCGTGCCCCCCGCGGCAGCGCCGGCGGCGGCGGCGTGCTAGCGCTAACGGTTGCCCGCCGGACATATTTGCGCGATAGATCGGCGGCGCCGGGCGCACCGGCGGGCAGCGGAAGGGGCTCGGGCAACATGCGGCGGCATCGCAGGGTCAAGATCGTGGCCACCTTGGGCCCGGCATCGGACGATTACAAGACGATCCGCGCGCTGTTCGAGGCCGGCGCCGACGTGTTCCGGCTGAACATGAGCCACGGTACGCAGGCCGACATCGCCCGCCGCTACGGCATCGTCCGCCAGGTCGAGGCCGACACCCGCCGCCCGATCGCGATCATCGCCGACCTCCAGGGGCCGAAGCTGCGCGTGGGCACCTTCGCCTCGGGCGCGGTCGAGCTCGAGGAGGGCGCGGCCTTCCGCCTCGACCTCGACCCGGCCGAGGGCGACGGGCACCGCGTCTGCCTGCCGCACCCCGAGATCTTCGCCGCGCTGCACCCCGGCTCGGCGCTGCTGGTGAACGACGGCAAGATCCGCCTGCGGGTGGACGCCTGCGGCCCCGACTTTGCCGACTGCACCGTGATCGCGGGCGGCACCATCTCGAACCGCAAGGGCGTGAACGTGCCCGACGTCGTGCTGCCGCTGGCGGCGCTGTCGGCGAAGGACCGCGACGATCTGGACTTCGCCTGCGGGCTCGGCGCAGACTGGATTGCGCTGTCCTTCGTCCAGCGCCCCGAGGATGTCGAGGAGGCGCGTCGGCTGGTCGGGGACCGCGCCGCGATCCTGTCCAAGATCGAGAAGCCCTCGGCGCTGAAATGCTTCCCCGAGATCCTCGAGGCGTCGGACGGCATCATGGTGGCCCGCGGCGATCTGGGCGTGGAGCTGCCCGTGCAGAACGTGCCGCCGATCCAGAAGCGCCTGGTGCGGGCCTGCCGGGCGGCCGCCAAGCCGGTGATCGTGGCCACCCAGATGCTCGAAAGCATGATCGAAAGCCCGGTGCCCACCCGGGCCGAAGTCTCGGACGTGGCGGCGGCGATCTACGAGGGCGCCGACGCGGTGATGCTGTCGGCCGAGTCCGCCGCCGGGCGCTATCCGGTCGAGGCGGTGCGCACGATGGACAACGTCGCCCGCGAGGTCGAGAGCGACCCGATCTATACCGAGGTGATCGAGGCCTCGCGCCGCGCCCGGCGCACCACCACCGCCGACGCCATCGTGGCCGCCGCGCGCGAGATCGCCGAGACGACCGAGGTGCGGGCGATCTGCTGCTTCAGCCATTCCGGCACCACGGTGGCGCTGGTCGCGCGCGAGCGTCCGCGCGTGCCGATCATCGCCATGACGCCCTTCGCCCGGGTGGCGCGCCGGGTCTGCCTGACCTGGGCGGTCCATTGCGTGCTCACGCCCGAGCTCGACCGCTTCAAGATGGCCGTGGTCAACGCCGCCCGCGCCGCCCGCGACGACGGCTTTGCGCAGGAGTCCGACAAGATCGTGGTGATGGCGGGCATCCCCTTCAACGTCCCCGGATCCACGAACATCCTGCGCATCGCGCCCTGCGAGGAGCGACTCATCTTCCGCACCGACCCCGAGTAGGGCATCCTCCGGCCCCGGCGGTCCGGGAACGGGCAGCAGGGGGCACGCATGGACACGGATCTGGTCCTGGTCATCGGTGTGGTCCTGGGCGTGCTGGCGGTTCCGGCGCTGGTTGCGGCCTTTGCCGACGGCCGGCCGCCGCGCTCGGCCGCGATCCTGGTCATGGTCGCCGCCGCCCTGATCGTTCTGGCGATCCACAACCGCCCCGCGGGCTATCGGTTTGACGAGCTGCCCGATGCCTTC
The DNA here is from genome assembly GCA_937983405.1 of uncultured Paracoccaceae bacterium. GTDB lineage: Bacteria > Pseudomonadota > Alphaproteobacteria > Rhodobacterales > Rhodobacteraceae > JAHDXW01. Next base: position 2,740 of record CALJZN010000115.1, on the reverse strand, counting down.
GTCCGCGTCATCGGCCGCTACCTGAACTGAGCCCGCGACGCCCGCGGCACCGGACTTGACCGGGCGCCCGCGATCGCCGACATCCGTGGCGTGACCGGAGGTGCCCCATGCCCGCGCCCAACCCCGCCGCGCTCGACTTCCTGCTGACCCGACGCTCGCGCCCGGCCAAGACGCTGGTCGCCCCGGTGCCCGACCGCGCCGCGCTGCGCACGCTGCTGACCGCCGCCGCCCGCAGCCCCGATCACGGCAAGCTCGAACCGTGGCGCTTTCTGGTGCTGGAGAAGCCCGCGCTCGACCGCCTGGCGGCGCTGGCCGCGGCGCGGGGGGCAGCGCTGGGCCTTGCCCCCGAGCGGATCGACAAGGGCGTGTCGCAATACGCCATGGCCGACCTCGCGGTGGTCGTCGTGGGCGTGCCGAAGCCGTCCGAGACCATCCCCGCGATCGAGCAGACCCTGTCGGCCGGGGCCGTTTGCCTGGCGCTGCTCAACGCCGCGCTCGCGGCGGGCTGGGGCGCCAACTGGCTGACCGGCTGGCCCGTGTATGACGAGGCCTTCCGGGCCGAAGGGCTGGGCCTTGCCCCCGGGGAATTTGTGGCCGGCGTCATCCACATCGGCACCGAGACCGCCGCGCCGCCCGACCGGCCGCGGCCCGATCTCGACCGCATCGTGACCTGGGTCGCGGTGTGATCTTTGGCGATTTCTTCAAGGCGCTGGGACAGCTTGGCGACCGGCGCTTCCGCCGGGTGATGTGGCTGGGCGTGGCGCTGGCCTTCGTGCTCTTGTTCGCGATCTACGCCGTCTTCCTGTGGGTGATCGAGGGGCTCACGCCCGAGGCGATCACCATTCCGCTGGCAGGCGAGGTGCAGGGGGTCGGCACGCTTCTGTCCTTCGGCTCGATCCTGTTCATGATCGGGCTGTCGATCTTCCTGATGGTGCCGGTCGCCTCGGCCTTCACGGGCCTGTTTCTGGAGGACGTCGCCGCCGCCGTCGAGGACCGGCACTACCCCCACCTGCCGCCGGTGCCGCGGCTGCCCGTCTACGACGTGGTGAGCGACAGCATCAACTATTTCGGCCTGCTGATCGCGGTGAACCTGGTGGCGCTGGTCCTCTACATGTTCGCCGGCCCGCTGGTTCCGCTGCTGTTCTGGGCGCTCAACGGGCTGCTGCTGGGGCGCGAGTATTTCATGCTGGTGGCGATGCGCAGGCTGGGGCGGCAGGCGGCGCGGGCGATGCGGGCGCGGCATTTCTGGCGCGTCTGGGGGGCGGGCACTTTGATGGCCGTGCCGCTGTCGGTGCCGCTGGTGAACCTTGTGATCCCGGTGCTGGGGGCCGCGACCTTCACCCACCTGTTCCATCGCCTCGCGGCGCGGGAGAAGACATTCGCCCGAACCAGTCGAGATCGCGCACGCTGACCGCGCCCGACAGGATCACCCCGGCGACCACGGCCCACAGCACCGCGGCGATCACCGTGGCCAGCCGCATCTTGCGCCCGATGCGCGGGTCTGCCGGGGCCGATTCAGGGGTGCCGGGCGCCACCTGCCCGGCCTCGCCCTGGGTCGTCAGGCGCAGCGGCAGGATGACGAACAGCACCATGAACCAGATGACGGCGAACAGGACGATGGCCGAGGTGATCGACATCAGACCTGCTCGATCTCGATCAGCGTTCCGGCGAAGTCCTTGGGGTGCAGGAACAGCACCGGCTTGCCATGCGCGCCGATCTTCGGCTCGCCCCCGCCCAGCACCCGCGCGCCGGCGGCCAGCAGCCGGTCGCGGGCGGCCCGGATGTCCTCGACCTCGAAGCAGAGGTGATGGATGCCGCCGCCCGGGTTCTTCTCGAGGAACCCCCTGATCGGGCTTGTCGCGCCCAACGGGTGCAGCAGCTCGACCTTGGTGTTGGGCAGATCGACGAACACCACCGTCACGCCGTGCTCGGGCTCGTCCCGGGCGGGGCCCACCCGGGCGCCCAGCATGTCGCGATACTGCGCGGCGGCGGCGGCAAGGTCGGGCACGGCGATGGCGACATGGTTCAGGCGGCCGATCATGGGGCGTCTCCGGCAAGGGGCCGTCCGGGTATGCGGCGCGGCGGCGTGCAGGGCAAGGGCCATGGCACCGCCGTGACGGCTTTACCCGGCCTTAGCGATCGCCGGCCTAGCCTTCTGTCCGACCGTCCGCACCGCCCGGGAAAGGGGGACTGCCATGGCCGACGACGTCGCCGATTGCGCCGGCAGCGGGCCGGGCGGGGTCCGCCCGCTGGCGGGCCTGACCCTGCTGGTCGTCGAGGACAGCCGCTATGCCTGCGAGGGGCTTCGGCTGTTCGCGCTGGCCGGCGGCGCGCGGATGCGGCGGGCCGATTCGCTGGCCTCCGCCCGGCGGCATCTGGCCACCTACCGGCCCCATGCCGTGCTGATCGACCTCGGGCTGCCCGACGGATCGGGGACCGAGCTCATCGCGGCGCTCGCGCGCGCCCGGCCCCGGGTGCCGCTGATCCTGGCCACCAGCGCCGACCCCGCGGCCGAGGCGGCGGCCCGCGCCGCCGGCGCCGACGGCTTTTTGCCCAAACCGGTCGAGCGGCTGGCCGACTTTCAGGCGGCGGTCCTCGCGCGGCTGCCGGGGGCCGAGGCGCCCCGGGCGGCCGGCGCCACCGCGGGCGGCGGGTTCCCGGGCCGGGCACCCCCGCCGCCCGCCGCCGCGCCGGCCGCCGCGCCCGACCCGCTGGCGCTGCGCGACGACCTGCGCGCGGC
>CALJZN010000114.1 GCA_937983405.1 uncultured Paracoccaceae bacterium | reverse complement strand
GCGGCGGGCGCGCAAGCCCCGCGCGCAGAACCTCGCCGCCAGCCGGCGGCAGCCGCCCCGAGAGCACCGCAAGCAGCGTGCTCTTGCCTGACCCCGAGGGCCCGCGCACGCACAGCACCTCGCCCGGCCGCAGCGCAAAGTTCAGCCCCCGGGCAAGCCGCCGTCCGCCGCGGGCAAGCGCCAGATCCTGCACTGCGATCACCGGGGCGGCCTCGGCCTGCGGCGGCGGTGGGCGGGCGATCTCGGCCAGACGGGCAAAGTCGCGCAAGGCGGGCGGGGCCGCGGGCGACAGGGCCACCCCCGCCGGCACCTGCGCGGCGATCCGACCGTCCAGCATGAGGGCCACGCGGTCGGCCTGCCGCGCGACAAGGCCCAGATCGTGGCTGACCAGCAGCACCGCGCGCTGCCCGTCGCGCAGGCAGGCGACCGTGGCATCAGCGTTGTCCGCGTCGAGCGCCGAGGTCGGCTCGTCCGCCACCACCACCGGCGGATCCAGCGCGACGGCCGCCGCCACATTGGCGCGCTGGAGCATGCCCCCCGACCATTGGTGCGGGTAGAGCGCCAGCGCCGCCGGGTCGAGGCCAAGCCTGCCGGCCAGCACCGCCAGACGCGCGCGGTCGGGCGCGAGGCCGTGGGCGCGCCAGGCCTCTTCCACATGCGCCTGCACGGTCCGGTGCGGCGCGCAGGCGTCGAACGGGTTCTGCGGGACAAAGCCGATGCCGTGCCCCAGGCGCGCCCGCAATGCCCGCCGGTCGCCGAGGTCGATGCGCCCCTCGAGCGTGTCGAGCGTGCCCGCAACCCGCGCCGAAGGTGGCAGGAGGCCCAGAAGCGCGCGCAGCACCGTCGTCTTGCCGCAGCCCGACAGGCCCACCAGCGCCAGCATCTCGCCGGGCGATAGGTCGAAGGCCACGTCCTGCACCACCGGCGCGCCGCCATAGCACACCGTCAGCCCGCGCACCGACAGGACCGGCGCGGTCACGACCGGCCCTCGGGCGTGGCAAGGTCGCGCAGGGCCTCGCCCAGAAGGTTCGCCGCCAGGACCGAGACGAAGATGCAGGCCGCCGGGGCCAGCAAGAGCCAGGGCGCGATCCGGAAGAAGAAACGCGACTCGGCCAGCATCGCCCCCCATTCGGCCAGCGGCACCGGCACCCCGAGCCCGAGGAAGGAAAAGGCCGAGATCGCCGCGATCTGCCCGCCCAGCCCCAGGGTGGCCAGCACGAGAAGCGGCCAGAACACCGCCGGCAGGATGTGCCGCGCCACGACGCGCCATTCCGGCACGCCGAGGTGGCGCGCGACCTCGGCCGCAGGGCTGTTCACCGCGGCTTGCGCACAGGCGCGGGCGATCCGCGCCTTCCAGGCCCAGTCGGCCGCGATCAGCGCGATCAGCAGGTTGACATAGCCCGGGCCGAGCAGACCGATGACCGCGAAGGCGAGGATCAGCCCCGGCAGCGCGAGGACCACATCCACAAGGCGCATCATCGCCGCATCGACCCAGCGGCCCGCCAGCGCCGCCGCCGTGCCATAGATCAGGCCGATCAGCGTGATCGCGGCCGAGACCACCAGCGCGCCCCCGAGCGACCGGCGCGCCCCGTCCAAGAGCCGCGACAGCTGGTCGCGCCCGGTGGCATCGGTGCCCAGCCAGTGGCCGGGCCCCGGCGGGCGCAGCGCCGCGGCGTAATCGGGCAGGTTCGGCGGATGGGGGGCAAACCACGGCCCGGCCGCAGCCGCCGTCAGCAAGAGGGCGGTCAGGATCAGGCCCCAGCGCCCCGTGGGGTGCCGCACGAGGGCCGCAAGCAGATGCGGCGGCGGGCGATGGCGGCCTGCGGTGGGGTCGATCCCGGTGGCGGAGATCACGGCCGTCCTCCGTCGCGCAGGCGGGGGTCGAGCCAGAGCGCAAGGCTATCGACCAGAAAGCTCGCGCCCACATAGCCCAGCACCGCCAAGAGGACGAAGGCCTGGATCACCGGCACATCGCGCACCGACAGCGCGGCCAGCAATTCCGCTCCGACACCCGGCCAGGTGAAGATCGTCTCGATCACCGGCGCTCCGGCGATCAGCCCGCCCAGCGACATGCCGGCCGCCGTCAGCCAGGGCAGCAGGCCCGCGGGCAGCGCGATCACGCGCAGGATGCGCCCCTCGGGCGCGCCGCGGGCGCGGGCCACATCGGCCGGCCCGCGCGCCATCTCGGCCAGAAGTGCCGCACGCAGAAGCTGCGTCCAGCCCGCCGCCCGGTCGATGCCCAGCACCAGCGCCGCCAGCGCCAGCGTCAGGCCCGCGCCGCCCGACAGCACCCGGCCAAGGCCAAGGCCCACCACCACGAATTGCAGCACCAGAAGCGCCAGCACAAAGGCCGGGATCGCCGCAAACACCCGCGTATAGGCCAGCACCAGCCGGTCGGGCCAGCGCCCGGCCCATCGCGCCGCGACCAGCGCCAGCGCCAGCGACCAGGCCAGCGAGACGACAAAGCCCAGACCGACAAGCCGCAGCGTCGCGGGCAGCCGGTCGGCCAGCAGCCCGACCACCGGCGCGCCCGTGCGCCAGGACAGGCCGAGGTCGCCTTGCACGACGCCGGCCAGCCAATGGGCGTAGCGACGCCAGAACGGCAGGTCGAGGCCGAAGCGCGCGCGCAACTCGGCGATCTGGGCGGCCGTCGGTTCCTCGATCCGCCGGGCCGACAGGATCATGTCCACCGGATCGCCCGGCGCCAGCGGCAGCATCAGCCAGACGATCAGACTGGCCCCCAGCGCGGCCAGCGCCGCCTGCGCCAGCCGCGACAGAAGGGCACGGACCAGCCCGCGCCCCTCGCGTTCAGGGGCCGTGCTCAGCGGCACGGCGCGGTCTGCCACGAGATGTGGTAGAGCGCAAAGCCCGGCTGATAGCAGGCGTAGCGGTCGTTCACGACCACGCGGCCCTTGTGGATGTTGAACGAAAAGGCATAGGGATCCTCGTCCCACAGGATCGTCTGGATGCGGTGCAGGATCGCGGTGCGCCGGGCCGTGTCGGCCTCGGTCGCAAGTTCGGCGACAAGGGCGGACACCTCGGCATTGTCATAGCCGCCATAGTTGCGCCGCGCGCCGGGCAGCAGGTAATTCTCGAGAAACCCCTGCACCCGGCCCCAGCCCGCCGCCCCGGTCGACACCATGGCGATATCCCAGCGGTTCGCAGGCTCCATCAGCGCCCGGTTGATGCCGTCGAAGCTGACGATCTCGGCGGCGATCCCCACACGGGCCAGTTGCGCCTGCACCGCCGCCGAGAGGGGCGCGAGGTCGGGCTGCTGGGGATAGATCGCCAGCACCAGCGTCAAGGGCGTGCCGTCCTTCTGCCGTGTGCCGTTCGTGCCCGGAACCCAGCCCGCCGCATCGAGCAGGGCCGCCGCCTCGACCAAATCGGTGCGGTAGTTTTCCAGCGCGAAGGGCAGGTTCGCGGCATAGAGAGAGGTCGCCTGCGCCAGCCCGCCGCGGAACACGTCGTGGGCGATCTCGCGGTAATCCACCGCCCGCAGCACCGCCTTGCGCAGGGCCGGATCGGCCAGCGGCCCCTGCCGCAGGTTCATGTAGCCGGTGAAGCCCCCGGTGCCGAGCGCGCCGATGTTGAAATGCACCCCCGGCGTTGCCTCGACCATCGGCCTTGCCGCGAGCGGCGGATAAAGCGCGATGTCGGCCTCGTCGTTCTGCACGGCCAGGATGCGCGCGCTGGGGTCGGGCACGAAGCTGAGCGTCAGACCCGGCAGCGCGGGCGGACCTTGCCAGTAGCCCGGGTAGGCCACAGCCTCCATCCGCGCGCTGTCCAGCGCGGTCACGGCAAAGGGGCCCGTGTAGATGCCCGCACCTACCAGCCGGCCCCAGTCCTCGCCCACGGCCGCCACCGCCTCGGCATCGAGGATCAGGAACACCGACTCGTCGGCCAGCACGCCGGGCAGTTCCGGCCAGGCGGCCGGTGTGGTCACGGTCAGTTCCAGCGGGCCGGTGACGGCGAAAATCGCGCCGTCAGGCACCGCGCCCTTGGCCGAAGCGGAATGGGCGCGCGCCGCCTCGATCGCTGCCAGCACGGCCGCGGCATCGACGGGCTTGCCGTTCTGGAAGGTCAGGCCCGCGCGCAGCGTCATTACCCAGCGGGTGGGTTCGGGGTTCTCCAGGCGTTCGAGCAGCCAGGGGTGGTGCCGGCCATCCTCGCGGAACTGCATGAGCAGCTCGGCCTGGCCGAATTCCTGCATCCAGAAACCGTCTTCCCAGGGGTTCATGCTGTCGATGGCAAAGGACGTGACCACGCGCAGCGGCGGGGCGGTTTCTGCAGCCACCGGCAGCGGCAGCGCCAGCAGGGCCGCCATGGCCAAGGCGGCACGGCGGGACAGTCTGGGGGTCATTCGGCTCTCCTGTGGTTCGGGGGGGAAAGGTGGGCGCGGCGGCTGCCGGGGCGTTCGGCCAGCCGCAGGTCGGGCGCCTCGCCGCCTGCGCCGATAACCTCGGTCACGATGCGGTCGAGCGCGGCCTCGTCGGGCACCACATACCAGGCGCCCTGCGGGTAAATCGCGATCAGCGGGCCCTGGTTGCAGGGGTAGAGGCAACCCGTCGCGGTCGTCAGGCAGCGGTCCGACAGGCCCGCCACCGCCAGCCGGGCCTTGAGCCGGGCCAGAAGCGTGCCCGCCCCGCGGAAGGCGCAGCGCGGGCCGGTGCAGACCAGGATATGCGTGTCGAAATCGGGCAGGAACTGCCAGCCGGGCTTGCCCAGGGTCGGGCGCAGGGTCGCCGCATCGGTCGCCCGCGCCTCCAGCGCCAGGGGCACCAGCGCGGCGGCGGCTTCCTCGGGGTCGGGTGGTTCGGCAAGCTCGATCCGCAGCGCGCCGCCCTCGGTCGCCGCGACATGCGCGACCGCGCCGGGCAGCCAGGCGGC
>CALJZN010000113.1 GCA_937983405.1 uncultured Paracoccaceae bacterium | reverse complement strand
CATGGACGTGAACGCGGGCCGCATCCTCGACGGCGCGGCAAGCCTCGAGGAGGTGGGGCAGGAGATCTTCGCGCGCGTGCTGCGCACCGCGGCCGGCGAGCCGACCGCCTCCGAGGCGCTGGGGCACCAGGAGTTCATCCTCACCTACAAGAGTTTCGAGCCCATCGGGCCGGCCTGCCTGCCGGTCTGAAGGTGGCGGAGGGCATCGGGATATGCGCGGACGTCAGGGCAAACGCCGCGTGGTGACGGCCGCCGGACAGCGAACCGGGCGCGCCCGGCCGCGCGCCGCCCGGGCCGGCTTGGAAAGATCGCGGCGCTCGTCGTCCATCCTGCCGCCGACGAGGGCGCCTTCACCACCGGCGCGATCCACGCGATCGACAGCGGCCGGTCGAACGTCTGACGCAAGGGAAGGGGGGGGCCATGCAGCTCATCGACACACATCTTCATCTCTTCGACCGGGCGCGGCTCGGCTATGCCTGGGCATCCGGGATCCCGGCGCTCGCCACCGCGCCCTTCACGCTCGCCGACTGGCACGCGCTTGCGGGCGACCGGGTGGCAGGGGCGCTGTTCATGGAAGTGGCGGTGGACGACCCCGGCTGGCAGGACGAGGCGCGCATCTTCGCCGCCGCCGCGGCCGAGCCGGGGAACGGGCTGCTCGGCGTCATCGCCGCGTGCCGGCCCGAGACGGATGCGGGCTTTGACGCCTGGCTCGAGGAATGCCACGGTCTCGGCGTGCGCGGCTTCCGCCGGGTGCTGCACACGATGCCCGACGATCTGTCGCAGTCCGAGACCTTCCGGGCCAACGTCCGCAAGCTCGGGCGGCACGGCTTCACCTTTGACCTCTGCGTGCTTGCCCGCCAGCTGCCGGTTGCGCGCGAGCTTGCTGCCGCCTGCCCGGACGTGCAGTTCGTGCTCGACCACCTCGGTGTGCCCGACATCGCGGGCGGCGCCTTCGAGCCCTGGGCGGCCGGGATCACGGCCATCGCGGCACTGCCCAATGTCGCGGTGAAGCTTTCCGGCATCACGGCCTATTGCGCGCCGGGCACCGCGACGCTTCAGACGCTGCGCCCCTGGGTGGACCACGCGCTTGCGGCCTTCGGCCCCGGCCGGATGTGCTGGGGCAGCGACTGGCCGGTGGTTGATCTCGGCACCGGCCTGCCCGGCTGGCTCGACCTCACGCAGGCGATCCTCGGGGCGCTGTCGGCCGACGAGGCTGCGGCCATCGCCGCCGACACGGCGCGACGCCTGTATCTCGACCGCCGGCCCGATGGCGGCGGGGTGCCGGGCTGACGCGACCGGGGTTTACCGCGCAGGCAGGCTCGCCAGGGGCTGCGTCTGCGCCCGGTCGTCCCGTCCTTGCCGCACCCGGATGCGCAGCCGACGGGTGCGCACCTGCGAACGCGGCGGCACGGACCGCCACCGGTGCAGCATCGCGCGCCTGCGCCAGGCGCGAGGGCCAGGGCCGGGATTGCTCGATCGTCGAACTGGCCGGGGCGACGTGACGCACGCCCCCGCACCGGCGGGGCGATGGCGGGCCCAGGGGCTGTGAGGGGGTGACAGTCCCGCCGCGCGGACCCTCGCAGACCCGCTGGGGTGCGTCGATGCCGACGGCGGGCGGCCACCGCATCGCACCTGCGCGCCCGGCGCGGTGGGCGGTGCGGCCCTGCCCTTCCCGAAGACGTGCGGCGGCGTCAGTCGGCCAGCAGCGCCCGTGCGTGGCGCTTGCGCCCGGCGGTCAGCTTCACCGTCGCTGCAAGCCGCTCGGGCGGCAGCAGCATCCCGGGATCGGCGATCGCGGCATCGTCCAGCCGCGCGCCGCCCTCGGCGATCAGCCGCCGCGCGTCCTTGCCCGACTTCGCCAGCCCCGCGCGCACCAGAAGCTGGACGACGGCGATGCCCTCGCCCACCTCGGCCCGCGTCAGCGCAAGCGTCGGCAGCTCCTCGCCCATGCCGCCCTGCTCGAACACCTCGCGCGCCGTCGCCTCGGCCGCCGCCGCCGCCGCCGGCCCGTGCAGCAGCGCCGTCACCTCGCCCGCCAGCCGCACCTTGGCGGCGTTGATCTCGGCGCCGCCCAGCGCGCCCAGCCGTTCGCATTCGTCCAGCGGAAGCTCGGTGTAGAGCTTCAGGAACCGCCCCACATCGGCATCGGCGGTGTTGCGCCAGAACTGCCAGAAGCCGTAGGGTGGCAGCATCGCCGCATCCAGCCACACCGCGCCCTGCGCCGTCTTGCCCATCTTGCGCCCGTCGGCGGTGGTCAGCAGCGGCGAGGTCAGCCCGAAAAGCTCGCCCCCCAGCACCCGGCGCGTCAGGTCGATACCGCTCACGATGTTGCCCCACTGGTCCGAGCCGCCCATCTGCAGCCGGCAGCCGTGGCGGCGGTGAAGCTCGAGAAAATCGTAGGCCTGCAGGATCATGTAGTTGAACTCGAGGAACGACAGCGACTGCTCGCGGTCGAGCCGCGACTTCACGCTCTCGAACGCCAGCATCCGGTTGACGCTGAAGTGCCGCCCGATGTCGCGCAGGAAGTCGAGATAGTTCAGCCCGTCCAGCCACTCGGCGTTGTCGAGCATCAGCGCCTCCTGCGGTCCTTCGCCGAAGGTCAGATAGGCGCCGAACACGCGGCGGATGCCGGCGATGTTGGCCGCGATCTCGGCCGGCGTCAGCAAGGGCCGCTCCTCGGCGCGGAACGAAGGGTCGCCGACCTTGGTCGTGCCCCCGCCCATCAGAACGATGGGCCGGTGCCCGGTGCGCTGCAGCCAGCGCAGCATCATGATCTGGATGAGGCTGCCCACATGCAGCGATTTCGCCGTGGCGTCGAAGCCGATGTAGGCGGACACGACCCCCTCGCGCAGCGCGGCGTCGAGCCCCTCGAGGTCGGTGCAGTCGGCGACGAAGCCGCGCTCGATCAGCACGCGCAGGAAATCGGATTTCGGATGGTAGGTCATCGCCGGATCGTCCATGCTGGGGTGGGGGCTCTATAGGCGCCGCGGGGCGCAAGGGGAAGGCCGCAGGCGATGGGGGGGCGGGCAGGGCGGGCGCAGACACGGGCGCCGCAGGCGCCGCTTCGGGCGCTGGGCACCATGTCGGGCACCTCGCTCGACGGGGTGGACGCGGCCGTGCTGGTGACCGACGGCGAGGCGATCGCGGGCTTCGGTGCCACCGGCTACCGCCCCTATTCGGGGCCCGAGCGGGCGGTTCTGCGGGCCGCGCTGGGCCGCTGGCCCGGCGAAACCGGGGTCGCGGCGGCGGCCGAGGTGGTCGAGAGCGCCCATGCCGAGCTGATGGCGCGGTTCGCGGGCGTCGATCTGGCCGGGTTCCACGGCCAGACGCTGGCGCACGATCCCGGCGGGCGGGGCACGCATCAGGCGGGCTCGGGCGCGGTGCTGGCCGAGGTGCTGGGGCTGCCGGTGGTGTGGGATTTCCGTTCGGCCGACGTCGCCCTGGGCGGGCAGGGGGCGCCGCTGGCGCCGTTCTTCCATTTCGCCTGCGCCCGCTGGATGGGCGCGCGGCAGCCGGTGGTGTTTCTCAACCTCGGGGGCGTGGGCAACCTGAGCTGGGTGGACCCCGCCGCGGCGCGGCCCGAGGATGCCGGCGCGCTGCTGGCCTTCGACACCGGCCCCGCGAACGCCCCCATCGACGACCTGATGACGGCGCGGCGCGGGCAGGCGCGGGACGAGGGCGGGGCGCTGGCCGCCGCGGGGCGGGTGGACGAAGGGCTTGTGGACCGGGTGCTGTCGCTGCCCTTCTTCGCCCGGATGCCGCCCAAGTCGCTCGACCGGAACGACTTTGCCGGGCCGCTCGCGGCGTTGGAGGGGCTTTCGGACGCCGATGCCGCGGCCACGGCGACCGCCATTGCCGCCGCCGCGGTGGCGGCGGGCCTCGGGCATCTGCCGGCCCGGCCCGACCGGGTGCTGGTGACCGGGGGCGGGCGGCGGAACCCCGTGCTGATGACCATGCTGGCCGCGCGCCTGCCCTGCCCGGTGGCCCCGGTCGAGGCCGCGGGGCTCGACGGCGACATGCTCGAGGCGCAGGCCTTCGCCCATCTCGCGGTGCGGGTGCTGCGCGGGCTGCCCACCTCCTGCCCCGGGACGACGGGGGTCGCGGCCGCAGTGGGCGGCGGGCAGGTCAGCCGGCCGGCGCGCGCGGCGCAGGGCTGAGGCGCGCCGCGTGACGGACGTCTTCACTTTGCCGGCCGCCCCCGCCATGCCACCTTCGCCCAGCCACCCGGCAGGAGCGGTCCCTTGCGTGCCATGATTCGTTGCGTCCTCGTCGTGATCCTCCTCGCCGGGGCGGCACCGCCCGCGGCGGCCGAGCGGCGGGTAGCCCTTCTGTTCGCCGCCGGGCGCTACGTCCATCTCCGCCCGCTTTCCAATCCCGGCCGCGATGCCGAGGCGCTGCGGGGCGTGCTCGAGCGGCTGGGCTTCGAGGTCTGGGTCGAGGCCGACCGCGACCTGCGGCGGATGCGCCGCGCGCTGGACGATTTCCGGGCCGATGCCGCGGGGGCGGACGTCGCGCTGGTCTACTTCGCCGGGCACGGGATGGAGGTGGGGGGCGAGAACCTGCTGCTGCCGGTCGATGCCGCAGCCACCTCGCTCGACGCGCTGCGTGCAGGTGCCATGCCGCTGGAAGCGCTTGCGGCTGCGGCGCGCGACGTTGCCCCGCGCGTGGTCATCCTGATCGACGCCTGCCGCGATGCGCCGCTCGGCGAAGGCGCC
>CALJZN010000112.1 GCA_937983405.1 uncultured Paracoccaceae bacterium | reverse complement strand
GCCTCGACGACGTGGCACGCGGAAAGCCCGACCCGGAACCCTATGCGCGCGCTGCCCGCCGCCTCGGCCTGCCGCCCCACCGGGTCTGTGCCGTGGAGGACAGCGCCACCGGCCTTGCCTCGGCGCGCGCGGCGGGCCTGATGTGCATTGCCTACGCACCGGCCGGCGCCTCCCCGCCCCCTGGGGCCAGCATGGTTCGGCAGCTGCGGCACATCCTGATGTAGCACTTCGGTACAGCGCCGGGCGGTGGCGCCCTGTCGAGGGCTACAATGTTCTTTTCCACAGAAAGGAACATAAAAATGTGCCTTATATGGCGTCTTTACCCTGGGAAAGCAGCTATATGAACAAATCTTTCTGTCTTGAGTTGGCAGGATGCGCCTTCGATGTCGTCGATATGTAACATTTGGCCCCTAGTGTGCGCCGGCGCAGATTCTGTTGACAGGGGGGCAGGGGTTTGGGAGCACGGTTCGGGGATGCATGGTCGAGTGTCGCCGAGCCTCCGGCCTTGCTGGTGCGGGGCCTGTCGCGGGCGTTCGATGCAACCGTCGTGCTTGAGGGCATCGAGCTTGCGGTTGCCGACGGCGAATTCGTCTCGCTGCTCGGCCCCTCGGGCTGCGGCAAGACAACATTGCTGCGCATCATTGCGGGCCTCGAGGCGCAGGATACCGGCTCGGTGCAGATCCGCGGGCGCGACATGGCGGGTCTTGGCCCCGCGGTGCGCAAGCTGGGCATGGTGTTCCAGAACTATGCGCTGTTCCCGAACATGTCGGTCGCCGAGAACATCGCCTTCCCGCTGCGCTTCCGCGGCGGGATCGACCGGGCCGAGGTGGCGCGGCTGATCGCGCTGGTCGGGCTGTCGGGCCTCGAGTCGCGGCTGCCGCGGCAGCTCTCCGGCGGCCAGCAGCAGCGGGTCGCCTTCGCGCGCGCGCTGGCGGGGCATCCGCAGTTGCTGCTGCTCGACGAGCCGCTGTCGGCGCTCGACGCCAAGGTTCGTGCCGGGTTGCGGGTCGAGTTGAAACGCCTCCAGCGCGAAACCGGCCTGACCTTGCTCTACGTCACGCATGATCAGGAAGAGGCGCTGGCGCTGTCGGATCGCATCGCGGTCATGCATCGCGGCCGGATCGAGCAGATGGCCGATCCGCGCACGCTGTATCTGCGCCCGGCAACGCCCTTCGTGGCCCAGTTCATCGGCCGCGCCAACAGCCTTGAGGGCGAGTTCGCCGCCGACGGGGTCCTGCTGGCCGGCGGCGGCCGGCTGCCTCCGGTCGGGCCCTGGCGCGGGCGTGGCCTGCTGGTGGCGCGGCCCGAGATGCTGCGGATCGATCCCGAAGGCCCGATCCCGGCGCGGGTGCTGACCACCGCCTTTCTTGGCCCCGCACTCGAGGCCGAGGTCGAGGTCGCGCTTGGCTCCGGCACCGCGCACTGGGGCCTGCGGCTTCCCATCGCCGCGAACCTCGCCCCGGGCGAGGCGCTGCGGCTCTCGATCGCGCCCGAGGCGCATTTCATCGAAGGACCGACCGGATGATCTACGGCTTTCGCGCCCCTGCCGACCGCAGTCAGTTGCCGCGTTACCTCGAGGCGCTCGCACCCCGCTATGGCTTTGCGGAACTCTGGGCGCCCTCGGCGGGCCTGACCGAGGATGCGCGGGCCTGCCACGATGCCGGGCTGAAGGTGACCACGCACGCACGCTTCCACGATCTGACGCTCGGCGCGGCAGACCCAGAGATCCGCGCGCTGTCGGTTGCGCAGCTCAGCCGCGACATTTCCGCCTCGGCGGACGCCGGGGCGATCCTCATGGTCGTCCATGCCGGGCAATTGCCCTGGACGGACTATCCCGATCCGTCGCTCTCGGCCGAACATGCCGACCTGCGGCGCGAAGAGGCCGTGCTGCGGCAGGGTTTTCTGGCCCGCGCCATCGGCTCGGTGGCCGAACTGACCGAGGCCGCGCGCGCCGCGGGCCTGCGCCTTGCGCTGGAAAACCTGCCGCAACCCAACGAAGCCCCCCGCACACCGGACGAGATGGCACAGTTCCTGCCGGCGGGGTGCGATTTCTGTCTCGATATCGGCCATGCCCGGATTGCGGGCTTCGGGCCGGCGGATTTTCTTTCCCGGCTCGGCGGGCGGATCGCGCATCTGCACCTGCACCGCAACGACGGGATGTTCGATCTTCACCTGCCGCCCACCGACCCGGCACCGGCAGGCTTTGAAGGCACCGCCCTGATCGAACTGATCCGGGGCGGCCCCGAAGACTATCTCGCGCTCGACTTTGTCGGGCGGTGAGTCTCCCTGCACCCCAACCTGAGGAACCTTGACATGACCGATCCCATGATGATCACCCGCCGCACCATCGGCCGGCTGATGCTGGCCACCCTGGCCGCCCCCGCCTTTGGCCGCGCCGCCTGGGCCGAGGGCCTGCCCGCCGACCTGAACACCGACCGCATCCGCGCCCTGATCGACGCGGCCAAGGCGGCGGGCGAGGCCGAGATCTTCACCTACGGCATGCCCGACGACTGGGCGAACTACGGCGGCATGGCCGCCGAGCTGGGCAAGATGACGGGCGCCAAGCGTTCGGACATCGACATGGGGTCGGCCGTGGTGCTGCAGCGCATGACCGAAGAGAATGCCGCCAAGAACGACCTGGCCGACCTCAAGCCGTCGTTCGCGCGCAAGCTGGCCGAAGCCGGCATGACCGCCGATTACAAGGTCACGGATTGGGAGATGATCCCCGCCGACCAGCGCGGCGAGGGCAAGGACGGGTCGATCTGGCAGGCCGGCTACAAGGGCACGCTCGGCTTCATCGTGAACACCAGCGTGGTGAAGGAGGTGCCGAAATCCTGGGCCGATCTGAAGAACCCCGCACTGAAGGGCCTGATCGCCTATCTCGACCCGCGCTCGACCGGCACCGGCGTGACCACCGTCCTGTCGGCCGCGCTGGCCAGTTCGGGCGATGCCTACAACGCCAAGGCCGGTGTCGAGTTCCTGAAGTCCCTGCATGATGCCGGCAACATCGCCAAGGTCGATCCGACCGTGACCACCGCCGATTTCGAGCGCGGCGAAGTGGGCGTGCTCATCAATTTCGACTACAACCTGCTGAACTGGGCCAGCCGCTACGATTTCGGCACCGAGGTCGTGATCCCGGCCGATGGCACGCTGTCCTCGGGCGGCGGGATCATCGCGGCGAGGAACGCGCCGCATCCGAACCTGGCGCGGCTGTTCCTCGAACTGATGCTGTCGCAGACCGGCCAGTCGCTGCTCGCCGCGTCCTTCGTCTCGCCGATCCGCCCCGACGTGACGCTGCCGGCCGAGATTGCCGCGAAATATCCGTCGGCCGAGGCCTATGCCAAGGCGCAGTTCGTCGACTACGACCGCGAGGCGGCGGTGTCCGACGAGGTCCGCGCGGTCTACGGCGCGACCATCCAGTGATCGGGTCCGGCCACAGGCGTGGCTGGATCGGCCGGGAGGAGCTCTGGCTTCTCCCGGCCCTCGGTTTCATCACGCTGTTCTATCTGTTCCCGCTGATCCGCCTCGTGGCGCGCAGCTTTGCCGCCGCCGATGGCTGGACGGTCGAAAATTACCTTGCCGTCGCCGCGACGCCGGCTTTTCGCACCGCCTGGGCCAATTCGGTGCTCTTCGCCGGGGCCTCGGCGATGATCGCGCTGGTGGGCGGGCTGGCGCTCGCGGTCTGGACGGCGCGGCGCGGGCCGCGGCTGCGCGCGGGCCTGCTGGCGGTCTATGCCTTGCCCTACACGATGTCGGGCCTCGTGGTGGCCTTCGGCTTTGTCGTGTTGACCGGCCGCAATGGCCTCGTGAACCAGCTTCTGGGTCTGGCCTTCGACGGCGGACCCTTCGTGAACCTGCGCAGCTGGGGCGGGCTTCTGGCGGTGTTTCCCTTCTACAACGTGCCGCTGGCGGCGCTGATCCTGACCC
>CALJZN010000111.1 GCA_937983405.1 uncultured Paracoccaceae bacterium | reverse complement strand
CTCGTCGCCCGGAAAGTCGTACTTCGACAGAAGCTCCCGCACCTCGAGCTCGACAAGCTCCAGAAGCTCCTCGTCGTCCACCTGGTCCACCTTGTTCATGAACACAACCAGCGCCGGAACGCCCACCTGCCGCGCCAGAAGGATGTGCTCGCGCGTCTGCGGCATCGGACCGTCCGCCGCAGACACCACAAGGATCGCCCCGTCCATCTGCGCCGCGCCCGTGATCATGTTCTTCACATAGTCCGCATGGCCCGGACAATCGACATGCGCATAGTGCCGCTTCTCCGTCTCGTACTCCACATGCGCCGTCGAGATCGTGATCCCCCGCGCACGCTCCTCCGGCGCCGCGTCGATCTGGTCATACGCCTTGAACTCGCCGAAATACTTCGTGATCGCCGCCGTCAGCGTCGTCTTCCCGTGATCGACGTGGCCGATCGTCCCCACGTTCACATGCGGTTTCGTCCGTTCAAACTTCGCCTTCGCCATGATGGCCTCTCCTTGTCTCGTCTCTGGGGCGGTGCGCGCGGGCGCAGCCGGCGGGGTGGGGCTGGATGCGCCCTCGGGCGCAGCGCGCTCAGGCGTATTTCTTCTGGATCTCGTCCGAGATGTTCTGCGGCACGGGCTCGTAGTGGTCGAACTGCATCGTGAACACCGCGCGGCCCGAGGACATCGAGCGCAGGGTGTTGATGTAGCCGAACATGTTGGCAAGCGGCACCATCGCGTTGATGACGTTGGCGTTGCCGCGGCTGTCCTGCCCCGTCACCATGCCGCGCCGGCTGGTGAGGTCGCCGATGATCGAACCGGTGTATTCCTCGGGCGTGACCACCTCGACCTTCATGATCGGCTCCAGCAGCTTGGCGCCGGCCTTCTTCAGCCCCTCGCGCATCGCCGCGCGCGCCGCGATCTCGAAGGCGAGCACCGAGGAGTCGACGTCGTGGAAGGCGCCGTCCACCAGCGCCACCTTGAAGTCGATCACCGGGAAGCCGGCCAGCGGGCCCGAGTCCATGACCGACTTGATGCCCTTCTCGACACCGGGGATGTATTCCTTCGGAACCGCGCCGCCGACGATCTTGGACTCGAAACTGTAGCCCTCGCCCGGCTGGGTCGGCTCGATCTGCAACTTGACGCGGGCGAACTGGCCCGTGCCGCCGGTCTGCTTCTTGTGGGTATAATCGATCTCGGCCGGCTTCGAGATGGTCTCGCGATAGGCCACCTGCGGCGCGCCGATGTTGGCCTCGACCTTGAACTCGCGGCGCATGCGGTCGACGAGGATGTCGAGGTGAAGCTCGCCCATCCCCTTCATGATCGTCTGCCCCGATTCGAAGTCGGTCTCGACCCGGAACGAGGGGTCCTCGGCCGCAAGGCGGGCCAGCGCGATGCCCATCTTCTCCTGGTCGGCCTTCGACTTCGGCTCGACGGCGATCTCGATCACCGGCTCGGGGAAGGTCATCGTCTCGAGCACCACGGGCTTGGCCGGGTCGCACAGCGTGTCGCCCGTCGTCGTCTCCTTCAGGCCCGCCAGCGCGATGATGTCGCCGGCGAAGGCCTCGTCGATCTCCTCGCGGCTGTTGGCATGCATCATCATCATGCGGCCGACGCGCTCGCGCTTGCCCTTGGTCGAGTTCAGCATCTGGTCGCCCTTCTTCAGGGTCCCCGAGTAGATGCGGGTGAAGGTGAGCGAGCCCACGAAGGGGTCGTTCATGATCTTGAAGGCCAGCGCCGAGAAGGGCTGCGTGTCATCGGCCGAGCGCGCGATGTTGCGCGTCTCGGTCTCGTCGCCGGGGGCAAACCCCATGTAGGCCGGCACGTCGAGGGGCGAGGGCAGGAAGTCGATCACCGCGTTGAGCAGCGGCTGGACCCCCTTGTTCTTGAACGACGACCCGCAGGTGACGGGGAAGAACGCCATGTCGAGACAGCCCTTGCGCACCAGCCGGCGCAGGGTGTCCGCATCGGGCTCCCGCCCGTCGAGGTAGGCCTCCATCGCGGCGTCGTCCATCTCGACCGCGGTCTCGACCAGCTTGGCGCGCCACTCCTCGGCCTCGGCGCGCAGGGCCTCGCGGACGGGCTGGCGCGTCCAGGACGCCCCGAGATCGTCGCCCGTCCAGGTCCACTCCTCCATGTCGATCAGGTTGACGATGCCCTCGAACTTGTCCTCGGCCCCGATCGGCAGCGCGAACACGGCCGGCGTGCCGCCGGTGCGGTCCTTGATCATGCGGACGCATTTGAAGAAGTCGGCGCCGATCTTGTCCATCTTGTTGACGAACACGATGCGCGGCACCTTGTAGCGGTCGGCCTGGCGCCAGACGGTCTCGGTCTGCGGCTCGACCCCGGCGTTGGCGTCGAGCAGGCAGATCGCACCGTCGAGCACGGCCAGCGAACGCTCGACCTCGATGGTGAAATCGACGTGGCCGGGGGTGTCGATGATGTTGAAGCGGTGCTTGGGCCCCGTGCCCTGACCGGGATCGAGCGTGCGCGCCCAGAACGTGGTCGTCGCGGCCGAGGTGATGGTGATGCCCCGCTCCTGCTCCTGCTCCATCCAGTCCATCGTCGCGGCGCCGTCGTGCACCTCGCCGATCTTGTGGGACTTGCCGGTGTAGTAGAGGATCCGCTCCGTCGTCGTGGTCTTTCCGGCGTCGATATGCGCCATGATCCCGAAGTTGCGGTAGATATCCAGGCTGTATTCGCGGGCCATCGGTCAGATCCTTCCGTCTTGTCCGCTTACCATCGGTAGTGGCTGAACGCCTTGTTGGCGTCGGCCATCTTGTGCGTGTCCTCGCGCTTCTTCACTGCCGTGCCCCGGTTGTTGGAGGCATCCAGAAGCTCGCCCGCGAGGCGTTCCTCCATCGTGTTCTCGTTGCGCTTGCGCGCGGCCGCGATCAGCCAGCGGATCGCCAGCGCCTCGCGCCGCTCGGGGCGCACCTCGACGGGCACCTGGTAGGTCGCGCCGCCCACCCGGCGCGAGCGCACCTCGACCGCCGGCTTGATGTTGTCGAGCGCCTCGTGGAACACGTCGATGGGCGCGCGCTTCAGCCGGCGCTCGACCCGCTCCATCGCCGTGTAGACGATGCCCTCGGCGACGGACTTCTTGCCGTCCACCATCAGGTTGTTCATGAACTTGGTCAGCACCCGGTCGCCGTACTTGGCGTCGGGCAGGACTTCGCGTTTCTCGGCAGCGTGGCGACGCGACATGGCTCAGTTCCTCACTTCGGACGCTTGGCGCCGTATTTCGACCGGCGCTGACGGCGGTTCTTGACACCCTGGGTGTCGAGCACGCCGCGCAGGATGTGATAGCGGACGCCCGGAAGGTCCTTCACCCGGCCGCCGCGGATCAGCACCACCGAATGTTCCTGCAGGTTGTGCTTCTCCCCGGGGATGTAGCTGATCACCTCATACCCGTTCGTCAGCCGCACCTTCGCGACCTTCCGCATGGCCGAGTTCGGCTTCTTCGGCGTCGTCGTGTAGACGCGCGTGCAGACGCCGCGCTTCTGCGGGCATTCCTCGAGGTGCTGCGACTTGGACCGTCGCACTTTGGGCTGCCGCGGATGGCGGATCAGCTGCTGGATCGTCGGCATTCCGGTTCCCCGTATTGCATCCCGTTCGTCATATTCGGCGCTCCGCAGCGGTGCAAAACGCCAAGACCGCAGGCGCCCCCCTTCGGCGCGGGGAACGACGCGGTGGAGTTCCAGAGGATCGGGGCGCAGCGCCCGGATCGTGACCACTTCAAGCACTGAACCCGGCCGACGGGACTGCCCGCCGTCCGAGTGCCGGCCGTATAGGCGGAGTCGTCGGACGTGTCAACAGCCTGCCGCGGCCCATCCGCCGACCCGCAACAGCGCCGCACGAGCGCCCCCGAGCCGCGCCGCGGGTCGCAGGCCGAATCGCCCGGCCGCGGCAGGCTTTGCCGAATCGGGGACAATGCAGCCTGCCGGACCGTTCTGTTTCGTCCGCTCGCGCAGTCGCCGGCCGATCCGGGCGCAACTGCGGGAAAACCTTGCATCTCTCGCGGCAGCGGGATTATGCCGGAAGGCGTAGTGCAACCTTGGGAGTGTCACGCATGCGCCGTCTTGTTCCGTTCCTTTCGATCCTCGGCGCCGCCGTGGCGCTGGCCGATGTGGCGCTGGCCAATCCGCGCCGCCCGAGCCCCACGGCCGTGCCCGAGATCGACGCCTCCACGGGCCTGCTGGCCGTCGCCGCCGTGCTGGCCGCGCTGGCCTTCGCCTGGGAACTCCGGCGCCGCCGCAGCGCCTGAGGCGGGGCGCGTCAGATCCGCTCCCACGCGCCGAAGGCCAGCGCCCAGAGTGCAACCACGGCGTTGGCGGCGACATGGGCCTGGACGGCATCGGCCAGCCGGCCGCGCCGCAGCATAACCAGAGCAAAGACAAGGCCCGCCAGCGCGGCCGCGATCAGGCGGCCGTGCAGTGCGGCGAACAGCGCGGTCGAGACCGCGACCGCCGCGGCCCGCCAGCCCGGCCCGCCGCGGTCAAGCCGCGCAAGGACGTAGCCGCGGAAGAACGCCTCCTCGACCAGCGGCACCAGCAGCACGGTGCCGATCAGCCGCGCGGCGATCCAGACCGCCAGCGCGCCGGGGGCAAGCCCGGCCAGCGCCTCGGCGAGGGGCGCGGCGGGCTCTCCGGGCGCGGCGAACAGAAGGTCAAACGCCAGCCACCCCGCCCCGACCGCAGCGCCCGCGGCCAGGGCCACCGGGTCGATCCGCCAGTCGAACCGGGCGAACACCGGCCAGAACCACGCTACCGCCGCCGCCAGCACCCCCGCCTTCAGCGGATAGCCGAGGTCGGGCGGGGCAAAGAACGCCCCGGCAACGACGCCCGAGGCCATGAAGGCGACGAAGGGCAGGATGCAGGCCGCCAGCGGATCCTGTCGCAGCGACGGCCCCGGCGCGGTCCGGGCCGGGCGGCGATGCAGCCAGTCGGACCTCTGCACGAGCCAGAGCATCCCCAGCGCCAGCGCGACGAAGAACATCCAGCCCGCGTAGCTGTGAAAGCCGTTCACCGCCAGGTCGGGAGAGATACGGGCGCCGATCAGGATCAGCGCCGCGATGCGCAGCACGTTCAGCCCCCAGCTGGCCGCGAGCCCGAGCGGCAGCACCACGAGCCAGTAGCGCCAGGGCCGGATGTCGGTTCGGAACAGCACGGCATAAAGCACCGTGAAGGCCGCGACCAGCGCGAACCCCTCGACCCCCGAGCATGGCTGCGCGATGTGGACGAAGAAATCGTCCACCCCGATGACATAGGCCGCGGGGTCGACCTCGCTGTCCGCGCCGAGACCCCCGAGCAGCAGCGCCACGGCCCGGAACGTCGCCCCGGTCAGCATCTGTGCGTCCCACAGCGGCAGCGCCGCCTCGGCCAGGTCGGGGACAAGGACTGCGGATCCGAACAGCGGCAGCAACGCCAGCCGCTCGCGCGGGGACAGCGCCGCCCAGGCGGGCGGCGGGGCCAGCCACAGGATGCCCCCGGCCGCTGCCGCCACCGCCCCCAGCGCCCAGACGGCTGCGGCCGGCTGGAACATCTCCGACAGCCCGCGCCCGCCGGTCAGCACCAGCGGCAGCAGGAGCAAGAGCATGCCCAGAAGATGCAGCGCGATCCAGGCCGCCGGGTTGCTGCCCGCTGCCGCCCCCCGCAGGAGGCGCGCGAAGGCCTCGGGCCGGGCCCGCACAAGGACGGCCGCGACCGCAAGCACCGCCAGCCCGCGCCCGACCAGGCTGCGCAGGAAGCGGCAGGTGCCCTCGGCGCCGGTGTCGCGGCAGTCGATGTCGGCAAGGAACTGGTAGGCCATGGCCAGAACGACCAGCTCGGCACAGAACAGGCCGACGATCAGGTAGCTTCGTGTGCGGGCCTCGAGCATGGGGCAGCGGGCGTCATCGGTCGGGGCGTCTCGCGCCGGAGATCGCCTGCGAAAGCGTCCGCATTGCAGCCCGACCGTGTCAACTCCGCGGCGCCGCCCCGGGGCGGGCGACCCGGCGCTCGCGGCAGAAGGCGTAGAGGCCGGTTGCCACCACGATCGCGCCGCCCGCCAGCGTGGCCGCCTCGGGCCATTCGCCGAAGACGACGATGCCCAGCACAAGCGCCCACAGCAGGCTGGTGTAGCGGAACGGCGCCACGAAGCCCAGATCGCCGCACCGGATGGCCTGCACGCTGAACAGATAGCCGCCGAACACGCAAACCGCCGCCCCGCCGAGATGGCCGAGCGCGGCCGGCGTCGGCACGACCCAGGTCTCGGAGGTCGAGCCGACCGCGGCCGAGAGGGTGACCGTCGCGGCGCTGACCAGCGCCACCGTCACCGACGGCACCGAGGCCGAAAGGTTCCGCGTCGCCAGGTCGCGCAAGGTGAAACAGGCCACCGCCGCCAGGGCGTGAAGGGCATGGACGTTGAACCCCTCGGGCCCCGGGCGCACCATCAGCAGCACGCCGCCGAGGCCCGCGAGAATCGCGGCAAGCCGGCGCCAGCCCACCCGCTCGCCCAGGAACAGCGCCGCCCCCAGCGTGACGGTCAGCGGCAGCACCTGCAGGATCGCCGAGACATTGGCGAGCGGCATGTTGAACAGCGCCGTCAGGAAGAACCAGGCCGCGCCGACCTCGGACAGGCCCCGCAGGCCGATCCGCGCCCAGTCGCGCAGCGCGAAATCGAACCGCAGCGCCCCCAGCCGCGCCGCGATGACGACGAACCCCGCGACCACGCCGAGCCCCCGCAGGAAGACCGCCTGGAACAGCGGCAACGCCTCGGACAGAAGCTTCATGAAGGCATCGCTCAAGAGGAAGGCGGCCATGCTGGCCATCATCAGGGCGGCGCCGCGCGTGTTGTCGGTCATCCCCGTCCCCGGCCGGTCCATCGCGCGCAACCGGCGCCGCGCCCTCTGGCAGCCCCGCATCGCAGCCCGTCCGCCCCGCCGCAAGGCGCCGCAGGGCCCGAAGGCGGGGCGCCCCGCCGGCCGGCGGGGCACCCTGCCGGGCAGTGCCCGTCGGCTCAGTCGCGGCTCTCGGGCATCTCGACAAGGCCGAGGTCGTCGTCCTCGCCCATCGTCGTCTGCTTCGGGGCCGCGAGGGCCGCCGCGGCCTCGGCCTCGCGGCGGCGCGCCTCGATCACCTTCTGGTCGCGCTCGGCAGCCAGCTTGCGAATGCGCTTGGTCGCCCCGCCGGTGCCTGCCGGGATCAGCCGGCCGACGATGACGTTTTCCTTCAGCCCCACGAGCTTGTCGCGCTTGCCCTGCACCGCGGCCTCGGTCAGCACCCGCGTCGTCTCCTGGAAGGAGGCGGCCGAGATGAAGCTGCGGGTCTGCAGCGACGCCTTGGTGATGCCCAGGAGGATCGGCTCGCCCGTTGCCGGACGCAGCCCGTTGGCCACGGCCTTCGCGTTGACTTCCTCGAACTCGTCCTTGTCGACGGTTTCGCCCTTGAGCAGCGTCGTCTCGCCGGAGTCGGTGATCTCGTACTTCTGCAGCATCTGGCGGACGATCACCTCGATGTGCTTGTCGTTGATCTTCACGCCCTGCAGGCGATAGACCTCCTGCACCTCGTCGATAAGGTAGTTCGCCAGCGCCTCGATCCCCATGATCCGCAGGATGTCGTGGGGGGCGGGATTGCCGTCCATGATGAAGTCGCCCTTCTGGACGAAGTCGCCATCCTGCACCGGGATGTGCTTGCCCTTGGGGATCATGTATTCCGACGGCGGAAGCCCGTCGGCCGTGGGCTCGATCACGATGCGGCGCTTGTTCTTGTAGTCCTTGCCGAAGCGCACGGTGCCGTCGACCTCGGCGATGATCGCGTGGTCCTTCGGGCGGCGCGCCTCGAACAGTTCGGCCACCCGCGGCAGACCGCCGGTGATGTCCTTGGTGCGCTGGCTCTCGCGCGGGATCCGCGCGATCAGGTCGCCGGGGCGCACCTCCTGCCCGTCCTCGACCGACAGGATCGCATCGACCGACATCGGATAGGTCACCGGGTTGCCCTGCTCGTTGCGCACCGGCTCGCCCGTGGTCGGATCGACCAGAAGGATCTCGGGCTTGAGCTCGTTCCCCCTCGGCACGCTGCGCCAGTCCGAGACAACCTTGCGCGTCATCCCCGTGGCCTCGTCGGTGTCCTCGCGCACCGAGATGCCCGAGACCAGGTCGACGAAGCGCGCCACGCCGCCGCGTTCGGCGATGATGGGCAGGTTCGAGGGGTCCCAGCCGAACAGCTTGGTGCCGCGCCGGACCACGTCGCCTTCCCTGACGAACAGCTTTGCGCCATAGGTCAGCTTGTGGCTGGCGCGCTCCTGCCCGCTGTCATCGACGATGGCGATCTGCATGGCGCGGGCGACGACGATCTGCTCGCCCGCCGCGTTCTCGATCACGCTGGCGTTCCTGAAGACGACCCGACCCTCCTGGCTGGCCTCGAGCGAGGTCTGCTGCGCGCCCTGGGCGATGCCGCCGATGTGGAAGGTCCGCATCGTCAGCTGCGTGCCCGGCTCGCCGATCGACTGCGCCGCGATGATGCCCACCGCCTCGCCGACGTTGACCATGGTGCCGCGGGCCAGGTCGCGCCCGTAGCACATGGCGCAGACGCCCTCGTCGGCCTCGCAGGTCAGGGGCGAGCGGATGCGCACCGACCCCACCTTGGCCGCCCCCACCCGGTCGGCGGCCCGCTCGTCGATCAGCTGGTTGCGGCCGACCAGAACCTCGCCCGTCGCCGGATCGAGCACGTCCTCGGCCGCGACGCGGCCGAGGATGCGCTCGGCGAGCGAGGCGACCACCTCGCCGTCCTTGACCGCCTCGGCGGCGGTGATGAAGCGCTCGGTCCCGCAGTCCTCGATGCGCACGATGCAGTCCTGCGCCACATCCACGAGCCGGCGCGTGAGGTAACCCGAGTTCGCCGTCTTGAGCGCGGTGTCGGCCAGACCCTTCCGCGCGCCGTGGGTGGAGTTGAAATACTCCAGCACGGTCAGCCCTTCCTTGAAGTTCGAGATGATCGGCGTCTCGATGATCTCGCCCGAGGGCTTGGCCATCAGCCCGCGCATGCCGCCGAGCTGCTTCATCTGGGCGGGCGAGCCGCGCGCGCCCGAGTGCGACATCATGTAGACCGAATTCGGCTCCATCTCGGCCCCCGAGGCGTCGCGGCGGACCGCCGAGATCTCCTTCATCATCTCGGCCGCAACCTCGTCCGAGCACTTCGACCAAGCGTCGACCACCTTGTTGTATTTCTCGCCCTGGGTGATGAAGCCGTCCATGTACTGCTGCTCGAACTCCTTCACCTGCTCGCGGGTCCGGTTGACGATGTCCCACTTGCTGGCCGGGATAAGCATGTCGTCCTTGCCGAACGAGATGCCGGCCCGGAACGCCTCGCGGAAGCCGAGCGACATGATCTGGTCGCAGAAGATCACCGACTCCTTCTGGCCGCAGTAGCGGTAGACGGTGTCGATGACGTTCTGCACGTCCTTCTTGCGCAACAGGCGGTTGACCAGGTCGAACGGCGCCTTGGCGTTCAGGGGCAGCAGGCTGCCCAGCCGGACGCGGCCGGGCGTCGTTTCGTAGCGGCGGAAGACCTCGTTGCCCTCGTCGTCGATCTGCCTGATCCGCGCCGTGATCTTCGAGTGCAGATGCACCGCCCCGGCGGCGAGCGCATGCTCCACCTCCTCGACGCTGGCGAAGGCCATGCCCTGCCCCGGCATCCCCTCGCGCGCCAGCGACAGGTAGTAGAGCCCGAGGATCATGTCCTGCGACGGCACGATGATGGGGGCACCGTTGGCGGGGCTGAGCACGTTGTTGGTGCTCATCATCAGCACCCGCGCCTCGAGCTGCGCCTCGAGCGACAGCGGCACATGCACCGCCATCTGGTCGCCGTCGAAGTCGGCGTTGAAGGCCGAGCACACCAGCGGATGCAGCTGGATCGCCTTGCCCTCGATCAGGATCGGCTCGAAGGCCTGGATGCCCAGCCGGTGCAGCGTGGGCGCGCGGTTCAAGAGCACCGGGTGCTCGCGGATCACCTCGTCCAGGATGTCCCAGACCTCGGGGCGCTCCTTCTCGACCAGCTTCTTGGCCTGCTTGACGGTGGAGGACAGCCCCTTGGCCTCCAGCCGCGAGTAGATGAAGGGCTTGAACAGCTCGAGCGCCATCTTCTTGGGCAGCCCGCACTGGTGCAGCTTCAGCTCCGGCCCGGTCACGATGACCGAACGGCCCGAGAAGTCCACCCGCTTGCCCAGAAGGTTCTGGCGGAACCGGCCCTGCTTGCCCTTGAGCATGTCCGACAGCGACTTGAGCGGGCGCTTGTTGGTGCCGGTAATGACCCGGCCGCGGCGGCCGTTGTCAAAGAGCGCGTCCACCGCCTCTTGCAGCATCCGCTTCTCGTTGCGCACGATGATGTCGGGCGCGCGCAGCTCGATCAGCCGCTTGAGGCGGTTGTTGCGGTTGATGACGCGGCGGTAGAGGTCGTTGAGGTCCGACGTGGCGAAGCGGCCGCCGTCCAGCGGCACCAGCGGGCGCAGCTCTGGCGGGATCACCGGCAGCACCGTCAGCACCATCCATTCCGGACGGTTGCCGGATTCAAGGAAGCTCTCGACGATCTTCAGCCGCTTGATGATCTTCTTGGGCTTCAACTCGCCGGTGGCTTCCTTCAGCTCCTCGCGCAGCCGGTCGGCCTCGGCCTGCAGGTCGATGGCCGCCAGCATCTCGCGGATCGCCTCGGCGCCGATGTTCGCGGTGAAGCCGTCGGCGCCGTATCTGTCCTGCGCGTCGAGATACTCCTCTTCCGTCAGCAGCTGGCCGTAGGTCAGCTCGGTCAGCCCCGGCTCGGTCACGACGTAGTTCTCGAAGTAGAGAATGCGCTCGAGGTCCCGCAGCGTGAGGTCGAGCATCAGGCCGATCCGGCTGGGCAGCGACTTGAGGAACCAGATATGTGCCACCGGCGCGGCAAGCTCGATGTGGCCCATGCGTTCCCGCCGGACCTTCTGCAGCGTCACCTCGACGCCGCATTTCTCGCAGACGACGCCGCGATACTTCATGCGCTTGTACTTGCCGCAGAGGCACTCGTAGTCCTTGATCGGCCCGAAGATGCGGGCGCAGAACAGGCCGTCGCGCTCGGGCTTGAAGGTGCGGTAGTTGATCGTCTCGGGCTTCTTGATCTCGCCGTAGGACCAGCTGAGGATTCGCTCCGGGCTGGCGAGCGAGATGCGGATCTCGTCGAAGGTCTTGGGGGCGGCGAGCGGGCTGAAGGGATTGGTGGTCAGTTCCTGGTTCATCTTCTCACCTCGAAAGTTGGGGGCGGCGGCGAAGGATGGTCAGGCCGCGCCGCAGCGCGGCGCGGCGGCGCCGTGGGGGCGGCAGGGGCGCGCCTAGGCGCGCTGCCCGCCGGCCCGTCGGGCGCTACTCCTCCTCCGCATCCAGGAGTTCCATGTTGAGGCCGAGGCCGCGGACTTCCTTGACGAGCACGTTGAACGATTCCGGCACGCCGGCCTCGAAGTTGTCCTCGCCCTTGACGATCGCCTCGTAAACCTTGGTCCGGCCCGCCACGTCGTCGGACTTCACCGTCAGCATCTCCTGCAGGGTGTAGGCCGCGCCGTAGGCCTCCAGCGCCCAGACCTCCATCTCGCCCAGACGCTGGCCGCCGAACTGCGCCTTGCCGCCCAGCGGCTGCTGGGTGACCAGGCTGTAGGGCCCGGTCGAGCGGGCGTGCAGCTTGTCGTCCACGAGGTGGTGGAGCTTGAGCATGTATTTCACCCCCACCGTCACCGGCCGGGCAAAGCGTTCGCCCGTGCGGCCGTCGTAGACCACCGACTGGCCCGAGACGTCGAAGCCCGCGCGCCGCAGCGCGTCGTTCACATCGCCCTCCTTCGCCCCGTCGAAGACCGGCGTGGCGATGGGCACGCCGCGCGTGACGGTGGCGGCGTGCTCCACCAGTCCCGCCTCGTCGAGGCCCTCGAAGGTTTCGGCATAGGCCTCGTCGCCGTAGGCAAGCCGCATCGCCTCGCGCACCGGGGTAAGATCGCCGTCGCGGCGATAGGCCTGCAGTGCCTCGTCGATCCTGAGGCCGAGGCCGCGGGCGGCCCAGCCCATATGCGTCTCGAGGATCTGGCCCACGTTCATCCGCGACGGCACGCCGAGCGGGTTGAGCACGAGGTCCACCGCCGTGCCGTCGGCGAGGAAGGGCATGTCCTCGATCGGCACGACCTTCGAGATCACGCCCTTGTTGCCGTGCCGGCCGGCCATCTTGTCGCCGGCCTGCAGCTTGCGCTTCACCGCGACGAAGACCTTGACCATCTTCATCACGCCGGGGGGTAGGTCGTCGCCGCGCCGCACCTTCTCGACCTTGTCCTCGAAGCGGTGTTCCAGGGCGCGCTTCTGGGCGTTGAACTGGTCTTGCAACGC
The DNA here is from genome assembly GCA_937983405.1 of uncultured Paracoccaceae bacterium. Lineage (GTDB taxonomy): Bacteria > Pseudomonadota > Alphaproteobacteria > Rhodobacterales > Rhodobacteraceae > JAHDXW01. Next base: position 2,764 of record CALJZN010000111.1, on the reverse strand, counting down.
CTCGACCTCCTTGGCGTCGGCCTCCTCGCCCAGGGCAAGCTGCCACCACTGCCCGCGCGAGAGCGTGCCCAGCAGTTCCTCGGTGATCTCGCTGCCCGCGCGCACCCCCTTCGGCCCCTTGACGGCAACCTTGCCGAGAAGGAGCGACTTCAGCCGCGCATAGGTGTTGCGCTCCAGGATCGCGAGCTCGTCGTCGCGATCGCGGGCGAGACGGTCGATCTCCTCGCGCTCGATCTGCAGCGCGCGCTCGTCCTTGTCCACGCCGTGGCGGTTGAACACCCGCACCTCGACCACGGTGCCATAGGCCCCGGGCGGCAGGCGCAGCGAGGTGTCGCGCACGTCCGATGCCTTTTCGCCGAAGATGGCACGCAGCAGCTTTTCCTCGGGCGTCATCGGGCTTTCGCCCTTGGGGGTGATCTTGCCCACCAGGATGTCGCCGGGCTGCACCTCGGCGCCGATGTAGACGATGCCGGCCTCGTCGAGGTTCCTCAGCGCCTCCTCGCCGACGTTCGGGATGTCGCGGGTGATCTCCTCGGGCCCGAGCTTGGTGTCGCGCGCCGCCACCTCGTATTCGTCGATGTGGATCGAGGTGAAGACGTCGTCGCGGTGGATCCGCTCGGAGATGAGGATCGAGTCCTCATAGTTGTAGCCGTTCCACGGCATGAACGCGACGACCACATTGCGGCCCAGCGCCAGCTCGCCCATGTCGGTGCAGGGCCCGTCGGCGATCACCTGGCCGCGCGCCACCGCATCGCCCACCTTCACCAGCGGGCGCTGGTTGATGCAGGACGACTGGTTCGAGCGCTTGAACTTGCGCAGCCGGTAGATGTCCACCCCCGGCTCGCCCGGCTCGAGCAGCTCGGTCGCGCGCACCACGATCCGGGTGGCATCGACCTGGTCGATCACGCCGGCCCGCCGCGCCATGATCGCCGCGCCCGAGTCGCGGGCGACGACCCCCTCGATCCCGGTGCCGACGAAGGGCGCCTCGGATTCCAAGAGCGGAACCGCCTGCCGCTGCATGTTCGAGCCCATCAGCGCGCGGTTCGCGTCGTCGTTCTCGAGGAAGGGGATCAGCGAGGCCGCGACCGACACCAGCTGCTTGGGGCTCACGTCGATCAGGTCCACGTTCTCGCGCGGGTTGAGCATGAATTCGCCGCCCTTGCGGGTCGAGACGAACTCGTTGACAAAGCGCCCCTCCCCGTCGAGCTGGGCGTTGGCCTGGGCGATGGTGTGCCGCATCTCCTCGGTGGCCGACAGATAGACGACCTCATCGGTGACCTGACCGTTGCGCACCCGGCGGTAGGGCGTCTCGATGAAGCCGTACTTGTTCACCCGCGCATAGGTGGCCAGGCTGTTGATCAGCCCGATGTTCTGGCCCTCGGGCGTCTCGATCGGGCACATCCTGCCGTAGTGCGTGGGGTGCACGTCGCGCACCTCGAAGCCCGCGCGCTCGCGCGTCAGGCCCCCCGGCCCCAGCGCGGACAGACGCCGCTTGTGGGTGACCTCCGACAGCGGGTTGGTCTGGTCCATGAACTGCGACAGTTGCGAGCTGCCGAAGAACTCGCGCACCGCCGCCGCCGCCGGCTTGGCGTTGATCAGATCCTGCGGCATGATGGTGTCGATCTCGACCGAGGACATGCGCTCCTTGATCGCCCGCTCCATCCGCAAGAGGCCGAGGCGATACTGGTTCTCCATCAGCTCGCCCACCGAGCGGACGCGGCGGTTGCCCAGATGGTCGATGTCGTCGATCTCGCCCTGGCCGTCGCGCAGCTCGACCAGCGCCTTGATGCAGGCCACGATGTCGTCGCGGTCCAGCGTGCGCTGGGTGTCGGGCTTCCTGAGGTCGAGGCGCATGTTCATCTTCACCCGGCCGACGGCCGAAAGGTCGTAGCGCTCCTTGTCGAAGAACAGCGTGTCGAACAGCGCCGAGGCGGCCTCGACGGTGGGCGGCTCGCCCGGGCGCATCACGCGGTAGATCTCCATCAGCGCGCCGTCGCGGTTCCAGACCTTGTCGGCCGCCATCGTGTTGCGGATGTAGGGGCCGACCGCGACGCCGTCGATGTCGAGCACGTCGATCTCGGTGATGCCCTTGTCGATCAGCGTCTTGAGCGTGCCGCCCTTGACCGCGCCGTCGCGGTCGAGCTCCCAGGTCAGCTCGTCGCCGGCCTCGACCCAGATCGCCCCGTTGCTCTCGTCGATCATGTCGCGGGCGACGTAGCGGCCGACGATCTGCTCGAAGGGCACCAGAAGCTCGGTGACCTTGCCTTCCTTCTGCCAGGCGTTGACCATCCGCGGCGTCACCTTGTCGCCGGCCCGGCAGATCACCTCGCCGGTGGCGGCATCGACCAGATCGAAGGTCGGGCGCGTCCCCCGCACGCGCTCGGGGAAGAACCGCGTGACCCAGCCCCGCCCCTTGACCAGACGGTAGGTGACCGGGACGTAGAACGCCGCCATGATCGCGTCCTGATCCATCCCGAGCGCATAGAGAAGCGTCGTCACCGGCAGCTTGCGCCGCCGGTCGATGCGCGCGAACACCAGATCCTTGGCGTCGAACTCGAAGTCGAGCCAGGAGCCGCGGTAGGGAATGATCCGGCAGGTGAACAGAAGCTTGCCCGAGGAATGGGTCTTGCCCTTGTCGTGGTCGAAGAACACGCCGGGCGAGCGGTGCATCTGGCTGACCACCACGCGCTCGGTGCCGTTGACGATGAAGGTGCCGTTCGACGTCATCAGCGGCATGTCGCCCATGTAGACGTCCTGCTCCTTG
>CALJZN010000110.1 GCA_937983405.1 uncultured Paracoccaceae bacterium | reverse complement strand
AGGCCGTGGGCGAAGGCGATCGCCGCGCCCTCGCGCAGGTTGTCGTGGACGTGGCGGCGGTAGGTCTCGGCCTGCAGCTCGTCGGGCATGGTGAACATGATCAGGTCGGCCCAGGCCGCGGCCTCGGCGATGCCCATCACCTTCAGCCCCGCGCCTTCGGCCTTGGCGGCCGAGGGCGAGCCCGGGCGCAGCGCCACGACGACGTTGGTCGCACCCGAATCGCGCAGGTTGAGCGCATGGGCATGGCCCTGGCTGCCATAGCCCAGGATCGCGATCTTGCGGTCCTTGATGAGATTCACGTCGCAGTCGCGATCGTAGTAGACGCGCATGGTGGCCCCCCCGCCGGATGTCCGTTGTCCGGCGCCGTGCATAAGTGCCGGGGGGCGCAGACACAAGGGGATCGGGCAGCGGGATCGGGCCGCCGGGGCGTCGGCAGGGCCCGTCCTGCCCGTGCCCTTTGCGGCATGCGGCAGACCCTTTGCCATGCGCACCGCGCCGCGCTAGCTCTTTGGCGTCTCGACCGGGAGCCCCGCCATGCCAGCCCTGCACCACGACATCGACCCCGACGGCCTTCAGGAGTTCTCGGTCGTCTTCACCGACCGGTCGCTCAACCACATGTCGCAGCGGTTCCAGCAGGTGATGCGCGACATCTCGGCAACCCTGCGCGGGGTCTACGCTGCCCATGCGGTGGCGCTGGTGCCGGGCGGGGGCAGCTTTGCGATGGAGGCGGTCGCGCGGCAGTTCGCCCGCGGCGCCCGGGCGCTGGTGGTGCGCAACGGCTGGTTCTCGTACCGCTGGAGCCAGATCCTCGAGGCCGGCGGCCTTCCGTCCGAAGCCCGGGTCATCAAGGCGCGCCGGCAGGGCAACCACCCCACCGCCCCCTTCGCCCCCGCCCCGGCCGAGGAGATCGCGGCCGACATCCGCGCCTTTGCCCCCGATGTGGTGTTCGCCCCGCATGTCGAGACCTCGGCCGGGGTGATCCTGCCCGATGCCTGGCTGAAGGCCATCGCCGCGGCGGCGCGGGAGGTCGGCGCGCTCTTCGTGCTGGACTGCGTGGCCTCGGGCTGCGCCTGGGTGGACATGGCGGCAACCGGGGTCGATGTGCTCATCTCGGCGCCGCAGAAGGGGTGGAGCGCCTCGCCCTCGGCCGGCCTTGTCATGCTGTCGCCGCGCGCCGTGGCGCGGCTCGAGGCGACCACCTCGGACAGCTTCGTGCTGGACCTGAAGAAGTGGCGGTCGATCATGGCCGCCTACGAGGGCGGCGGGCATGCCTATCACGCCACGATGCCCACCGATGCGCTGCGCGCTTTCCGCGACACCATGCGCGAGATGGACGGCTGGGGCTTCGACCGCCTCGCCGCCGCGCAGTGGGAGCTCGGGCGCGCCGTGCGCGACATGCTGGCCGAGCGCGGCGTCGCCTCGGTTGCGGCCGAAGGGTTCGGGGCGCCGGGCGTCGTGGTGGGCTATACCGCCGACCCCGAGGTGCAGTCGGGGCGCCGCTTTGCCGCCGAGGGGGTGCAGATCGCCGCGGGCGTGCCCCTGATGTGCGACGAGGGCGAGGGCTTCCGCACCTTCCGCATCGGCCTCTTCGGGCTGGACAAGCTCCAGGACGTGCCCGGAACGGTCGCGCGGCTGGGTGCGGCGGTGGACCGCATCTTCCCGCGCCCGGCCTGAAGGATTCGCGCGCCTCAGCGCGCCCCGAGGCCCGCGCGCATCAGCGTGCGGCGCAGCGGCGCGATGTCGTGGATCAGCCCGATGCCGCGGGCGCGCAGGTCGGTGATCGGCGCCATGCCCGCCATCGAGGTGCGGTTGAGCAGGTCGATGCCGGCGATCCGCGCCTGCACCTCGGGCCAGCGGCCCCGGTGATAGGCGTCCAGCGCCTCGGGTCGCCCGGGGTCGCCCGCCGCGGCAAGTTCCAGCAGCAGCCGCAGGTCGGCCAGCGACATGTTGAGCCCCTGCGCCCCGATCGGCGGGACGACATGCGCCGCCTCGGCCATCAGCGCGGTGCGCTCGGCGGCAAAGCGCTCGGCGATCTGCGAGATGATCGGCCAGACGGTCCGCCGCGACGCCAGCGCGAGCGGCCCGAAAAGGCCGGCGGACCGCTCGGTCATCGCCGCCTCGAAGTCGGGCACGGGCAGCGCGGCCAGGCGCAGCGCCTCGGGCCCGCGCTCCATCCAGACCACGGCCGAGGACGGCCTGCCCTGCCAGTCGGGCAGCGGCACCAGCGTGAAGGGGCCGCCCGCGCGGTGGATTTCCGTCGAGACGCCCTCGTGCGGCACCGGGTGCGTGACCGCGAAGGCCAGCGCCTTCTGGCCGTAGCGCATCGTGCGCACACCGATCCCGAGCGCCTCGCGCACCGCCGAGGCGCGGCCGTCGGCCGCCACCAGGAGGCGCGCGGCGGCCTGTGTGCCGTCGGACAGCCGGACGATGGCCTCGCCCGTGCGGGTCAGCACCCCGCGCGTGGCAACACCCGGGCGGAAATCCACCCCCGGCAGTTCGGCCAGCCGCGCCACCATCTCGCGTCGCAGAAGCCAGTTGGGCAGGTTCCAGCCGAAGGGGGCATCGGAGATGTCGGTCGCCACAAAGTCGCGCCGCGCGCGTTCCGCCCCGCCCGGGCCCGTGGCATCGACGATCCGCATCGTCCACAGCGGGCTGGCATGGGGCGCAAGGCGGTCCCACAACCCCGCGGCCGCAAGCACCTCGACCGAGGGTTGCAGAAGCGCGGTGGTGCGCAGGTCGGCGCCCTCGGCCTCGCGCTCGGTCACCGGCGGGGCAGGATCGACGCAGAGCACGCGGAAGCCCGCCGCGCCGAAGGCCGCCGCCGCGGCCAGCCCCGCGACACCTCCGCCGGAGATCAGGATGTCGGTCTCGATCATCTGCACCACCCTTCCTTCACCCCATGATGTAGCGCGCTGCAGCGGCCCCGTCGCCGGGGCGTTCCGTCACCCCCGGGTGATGAGCACGAGGAGCACGAAGCACAGCGGCACCGCCGCCAGCGCGGGCAGGACAAGGCCGGGCAGACCCCAGGTGACCGCCGAGATGATCCACAGGCTGACGAGCCCGCCGAGGAAATACCACACATTGTCCGGCTCGCCGTGGATCAGGTCGCGCAGGAACCAGCCGATCACGGGGATGCGGAAGACAAGGCGACGGGGCAGGATGGCGGCATCGGTCATGGCAGAACTCCCTCTTTCTTGCGCGCCAGATAAGGTGCATCCGCTGGTCAGGAAACGCGCAGGTTGCCGCAGGCAGGCAACCGGTCAGGGCAGAAGCCGCGCGAGGAAAGCGCTCAGATCGTCGGTGTGGTGGTGGATGTGCCCGGCCGGTTCGGGGGCGGGCGCGACATGGACGGTGCGCATCCCCATCGCATGCGGCACGGCAAGGTTGCGCGCGTCGTCCTCGAACATCGCCGCCCGGCCGGGGTCGAGCCCGTCGCGGGCGAAGATCGCCTCGAACGCCTCGCGCCGCGGCTTGGGGCGGAACCCCGCGTCCTCGACCCCGTAGACGGCGTCGAACGCCCCCTGAAGCCCGCGCGCCGCCAGCACCCGCCGGGCGTAGGCGGCACTGCCGTTGGTGTAGACGATCCGCCGCCCCGGCAGCGCCGCGATCCGCAGGGCCAGCTCGGGATCGGGGCTCAGCCGGTCCAGCGGAATGTCATGCACCGCCTCGAGATAGGGCCAGGGGTCGAGCCCGTGGTGCTCCATCAGGCCCGCCAGCGTGGTGCCGTAGCGCTGCCAGTAGCTCCGGCGCAGATGTTCGGCCTCTTCGGGCCCGACGCCGAGCGCCTCCATCACATAGCGGCCCATCCGCGCGTCGATCAGCTCGAAAAGCCGCGCCTCGGCGGGGTAGAGCGTGTTGTCGAGGTTGAAGACCCAGCTGCGGACATGGGCGAAGCGGGCACGCGGCATGTTGCGAAGGTAGTGCCGCGACCGCCTGCGGGCAACCGCCGCCTTGCATCCCCGGGCATGCCGCGGCTAACCTCGCGCTGGAGGGAGCCCGGAATGAAGGAAGCCAGACCACCGGCGCGGGACGCCTACACGCTGATCCTCGAGGCGATCGACCACGGCGTCTACCGCCCCGGCGACCGGCTGGTGGAAAGCGAACTGGCCGAGCGCTTCGGGGTCTCGCGCACGCCGGTGCGCGAGGCGCTCCAGCGGCTCGAGACCCAGTCGATGCTGACGCGCGACGGCCGCAGCCTGATCGTCGCCTCGCTCGACCACAACCAGCGCGCCGAGCTGTACGCGGTGCGATCCGAGCTGGAGGGGCTGGCCGCCCGGCTGGCCGCCCGGCACGCCACGGAGGAAGAGGTGCGCGTCCTGCGCGCGATGGTCGAGGAGGACCGTGCGCTGCTGGACGACCCCGACGCGCTGGCGCGGGCCAACCGGCGCTTCCACCGCCAGATCCATCTTGCCTCGCACAACCGTTTCCTGGTGCAGCAGCTCGATCTTCTGCACCGCTCGATGGCGCTGCTCGCCACGACCTCGCTGGCGGCCGAGGGGCGGGGGCCGGCGGCGCTGGCCGAACATGCGGCCATCGTCGATGCGATCGCCGCCGGCGACGGCGAGGCCGCGAATCGCGCGCTGCGCACCCATATCTCGCACGCCTTCGAGACGCGCCTGAAACTCGACGCCGCCGCGGTGCGCTGACGCGCCGTCTAGCGGGCCGGGGCGGCCGCGGGCGCGTCGACCGCCCGGTCGTGCAGGCCGTGCGCCGTCTTGTCCCAGAAGAACGGCCGCGCGGCCATCTCCCACAGGCCCTTGTAGACCGCCAGCGCGCCGAGCGGGAAATAGAGGTGCAGGGTGGGCACCCAGGGCAGCAGGTGGCGGTGGTGCCGTCCGCGCACCGCCGTCAGCGCCACGGCGATGTTCGTCGCCTCGGCCAGCAGCATCGCCACGACGAGCGCCGGCAACGCCTCGGCCGGCAGGGCATCGGCCAGGGGGTGCGGCAGGCCGAAGGGCAGGACCCAGAAGCTCCAGAGCAGCGGCGCCAAAAGGTATTGCGACAGGCTGCCGAGGAACAGGACCTGAAACGCCAGAAACCCCCGCGGCCCGAGCTGCCGCCACAGAAGCCGCGGGGCGCGCATGTGCACCGCCCAGGTCATCGCATAGCCCTTCAGCCAGCGCGACCGCTGGCGCACCCAGGGCAGCGGGCGGCAGTTGGCCTCTTCCTCGGTCACGCTGTCGATGAGCTCGGTGCGATAGCCGTGGCGCGCCAGGCGGATGCCGAGGTCGGCATCCTCGGTGACGTTGTGCGCATCCCAGCCCCCCACCGCCTCGAGCGCGGCGCGGCGCAGGAACAGCGTCGTTCCGCCCAGGGGCACCGGCAGGCGCAGCCGCGCAAGCCCCGGCAGCACGATGCGGAACCAGACTGCATATTCGACGGTGAAGCAGCGGGCCAGCCAGTTGGTGCGGGGGTTGTAGAAGTCGAGCACGCCCTGCAGGCAGGCGACCTCGGGCCCGCGTTCGTGGAAGCGGCGGACAACGGCATGGATCTGCTCGGGCTCGGGCCGGTCCTCGGCATCGTAGATCCCCACGATCGACCCGCGGCACCAGGGCAGCGCGTAGTTCAGCGCCCGCGGCTTGGTGCGGATCGGCCCCGCAGGCACCTCGACCACGCGCATCCAGCGCGGCAGGGCGGCCCCCTCCAGCGCCGCGCGCGTCGCCCCATCGCCGGCCTCGACGATCAGCAGCACGTCGAGAAGCTCGCGCGGATAGTTCAGCCGGCCGAGGCGGGCGACCAGCCGCGGCGCGATGTCGGGCTCGCGGTGCAGCGGCACGAGAAGCGAGACGACCGGCAGGCGCAGCATCCGCGGCGCCGCTCCGCAGGCCGCGAGCGGTCCGCCGCCGCGCGGACGGCGCAGGTCGCGCCAGCGGACCGCTGCCGCCAGCAGCTTCAGCGCGGTGACGGCCAGAAGCGTCAGCATCGCCCAGATCGCCAGCACGCCCAGCACCATCCAGGGGGCCGCGAGGCCGGCGGCCCCGATCAGCGCGACGCCGGCCGAAAGCGCGAAGGTCTGGCGCGCCCCTCCGGACCAGCCGCGGCAACTTTCGGCGGCGGGCAGGCAGGTCTCGGCGCGCGCCGTCAGGCTGCCGCGGCGGAGGGCCAGCAGCGCCGTCTCCATCCCGCGCGCGGGCGCGATGGCCATCGCCACCGGGCCGAGGCGGGCCGTGAGCGCGTCGCGCTCGCGCAGGAACGCCCCGGGCCGGGCGGCCGCGACGACGGTGACGCCCCCGGCCCGGCGCCACGGCAGCAGGCCGGCGCGCAGGCAGTCCTCTGCCCCCATCCGGTCGATCAGCCGCACATCGGGCGGGTCGGCGACCGGATCGACGACCCGGGCGCCCCATTGCCGGGCGAGGGCACGCGCCAGCGCCGCCTCCTCCACCATGCCGTGCGCGAGCAGGATGTCGGCCAGCGCCGCCTCCTCGCGCGCCTCGATCGCCAGCGCCCTTACCAGGTCGCCGGGGGCAAGCGCGCCGTCCTCGAGCAGGATCTGCCCCAGCGAGCGCAGCTTCGGCGCGCCTGCCCCGCGGGGTGCCGGCCGCGGCGCGGGCGCCCCGGCGGCGGCGAGGGTCGGGCGCAGCGGCAGGCCGTGCAGGGGGGGTGCTTGCATTGCGGGCGCAGGCTCCGGCCGGAGGACCGAGGCCGAGGATCCGCGCCCATGGTTAATGCAGGTTTAACAGGCTGCTGAAGAAGTCGGCTCTCGACGCGGTTTGAGGACCATGAGTCACCCTCTGCAGGCCGGCTGCCAGGGTATGATTCGCGGGGCGGACGAGACGAGCGGATCGCTGTTCGGCTATGTCGATCTGGAGGCGCGCATCCCGCCGCGCCATCCGCTGCGCAAGATCAGACAGCTGGTCGATGACGCACGTGCCAGCCTCGATGCCGAGTTCGAGGCGCTCGACACCGATTTCGGCAGGCCCTCGATCCCGCCGGATCGCTTGATCCGGGCTGGCCTTCTGCAGAACCTGTTCTCTGTCCGGTCGGCTTCTCTGTCCGGTCGGAGCGGCCGTTGATGGAGCAGATGGATTACAACCTGCTGTTCCGCCGGTTTGTCGGCCTCGGGACCGACGATCCGGTCCGGGGTGAAGGGCGCCCGGAAATCTGTCCTGTGGACAGATTTCAGCCCTGAACGGGCGGAGCCCCGGGCCGAAGGCCCACGGTAGTCACCAAGAACCGCGACCGGCTGCTGACGACGGACATGTCGCGCAAGGTGATGGCCGCGATCCTGGCGCATCGCAAGGTCGCGCCGGTGCTGTCGGACGAGCATTTTTCTGTCGATGGAACGCTCAACAAGACTGGGCATCGATGACGAGTTTCCAGCCGAAGGCCGAGGCGACCCCGCCTGACGACGAAGGGCCGCACGATCCGCCAGCCCCGGAGACCACCCTTGAGCCCGCGCCTTCCCAGACCCCAGCCGAGACAGACCCGATGCCCGGCAACAGCCGCCGCCACCGCAATGCCGAGATCGACTTCGAGGGCGGGAAGCGGTCCAACACCACCCGTGCCTCGACGACCGATCCGGATGCGCGCCGGTACAAGAAATCCTGCGGCACCGGCGCAAGGCTGTGCTTCATCGGACATGTGAACCGCGCCGTGTTTCCCGAAGGCAGGTTTCTTTGGGTCCTACGCCGCCACGGCGCGGGTCTCCAGTTCAGCGTAGGGGCGTGCCTCGGCCCCGGCGGGCGGGATGTTGCGGATCGGCTCGAGCGGGCGGCGGTGGTCGAACCGGTCGATCCATAGGAGCGCGGCGATCCCGACGGCCTCGAGGCTGCGCCATGGGCCGAGACGGCGGATGACCGCGGTCTCGAACCGCCCGGTCGCCGTCTCGGCCAAGGCATCGTCGTACGCCTCGCCCGCGCTGCCGACCGATGGTGCGATGCCGACCTCGCCGAGGCGCTCGGTATGGCGGATGGACAGGTCTTGCGACCCGCGATCGCTGCGGTGGATCGGGCCGTCGCCCTTTGCGGGTCTGCGGGCATGGAGCGCCTGCGCCAGCGCGTCGCGCACGAAGCCCGCCGCGGCGGTGCGCGGCACTCGCCAGCCCGCACTGCAACGGGCGTAGAGGTCGCTCGCGAACGCCACGCAGACGCCGCCCGCCCAGGTGGCGACGCAGGTGAAGGCGTTCGGCGGGGCGGCCGTCCGCCGGACGCCCGCCTTGTCCGCCTCACCCCAGTGCCGGTCGGGCGCTGGCGCCTCGAAGTCCCGGTTCGCGCGGTCGCGCGGACAGGGCGCCGCCTTGTCGCTGATCGTGGTTCTCGCTGAGTTTCCTCGAACAATCCCCTGCAGGCCCATCTGGCGCATCCGGCGGGCGACGGTGCAGCGCGCGACGCCGACCCCGTCCCGGCCGGGCTGCCGCCAGACCTTGCGCACCCCGCAGAGGCCGATGTTCTCCGACCAGACGCGCCGGACCTCGCGCCGGACCTCGCCACGAAGGACGGCGTCGCGGCATAGCCGCGGCGGCGCCTTCGCGGGATCGGCGCGCCGGGCGGCATGGGCGTGAGACGTCGACGGGGCGATCGGCAGGT
>CALJZN010000109.1 GCA_937983405.1 uncultured Paracoccaceae bacterium | reverse complement strand
TGCCGGCCACATCGTCGAAGGTCACGCCCGTGTCCTTCTCGACATAGACCTTGGCCTTCGACTTGCCGACCGTCATCATGCCGCCGAAGCCCTGCTTCTCGGCGAAGCGGCGGAAGAAGAAGGACCACAGCGCGAACAGCAGCACGATCGGCAGCACCCAGGACAGGAGCGTGGACAGGAAGGTGTTCGTCACCGTGCCGTCATATTCGGCGCCCGACTGTTCCAGGCGGCGCGTCAGATCCTCGGGGACGATGTTGGTGATGAAATGGGTCCGCCCGTCGATCGGGTCGCGATAGCGGCCGACGATGCGCTCGGGCTGGACCTGCACCTCGGCGATCCTGTCCTCCTCGAGCAGCTCGAGAAAGCGCGAGTAGGGGATCCGCTCGGTCACGGACGCCCCCTGCCACCAGGACTGGAACAGCATCAGCAGCATGAAGGCCGCGATCCAGTACCAGATGTTGATCTGCTGTTCCCTGTTCACGCGACAGCTCCTTCGGTTGAACACGCCCAAGGTGATCGCGGGCACGCCCCACCCGCGCACAGTCTTGTTGTATCCTCGCGGAATGACAAGACTGACAAGCTCGGTGCGATGCCTGCCAGGGATTTTCCCCGTCGCCGTCCTGCTGCCGGTGCGGAGGGGTCAACCGCCGAGGTCGGGGTCAAACCGCCCCCCGGTCGCCCCGCGGATGCCGGGCAGCGACCCGCCCCGGGGCGCGCGGCCGCCGGCGCCATGTGCTTCGCCGAGGCCGACAACCGGCGGTCCTTGTGCCCGAAGACGGGCGCGGCAGTGCGCCGCGGCAAAGGCGCCCGGGCGGGTCAGGCCGCGCGGTGCAGGCGCATCGGCAGCAAGGCGAAGCCGCGCAGCACGTTGTTGACGGCGCGCACCGGCGGCCCGACCTCGATCCGCCGGACGCGGCGGATCAGCGCCGCCAGGATCGCCCCGATCTCGAGCCGGGCCAGATGCATCCCGGCGCAGGCATGGATGCCGTGCCCGAAGCCCAGATGATCGGTGGCCTTGCGGGTGATGTCGAAGCGCTCGGGATCCCCCCAGCGGCGCTCGTCGCGGTTCGCCGAGGCGTAGAGCACCAGAACCCTTGCCCCCGCGGGCAGCGCGCCGTCGCCCAGCGCGCGGTCGCGCAGCAAAAGGCGCGTGAAGCCCCGGATGGGAGACTCAAGCCGCAGCCCCTCGTTGATCGCGGCCGGACCCAGGCCCGGGTCGGCGCGCAGCATCTCCCACTGGTCGGGGTGGCGGGCCAGAAGCCACAGGATGTTGCCCGTCCCGAGGATGGTGGTGTCGAGCGACGGGGCCATGTAGTCGCGCATCATCGCCGGGCAGCGGGCAAGCGGCACCTTCCCCTCGGCCGCGGCGGCATAAAGCCTTGCCGCCCAGCTTCCCGGCCGCAGCCGGTCGGGGGTGGCCTGCTCGACCGTGTAGCGCCGCATCTCCGCCACGGCGGGCAGCGCGGCACGGGCCCGGTCGTTCATCGCACCGAGGATGTCGAAGGTGGCGGCCGCCCAGCGCAGCATGTTCTGCCGCCCCTCGTCGGGCAGGCCGACCAGATCGGACACGATCCGGACCGGCAGCACCCGCGCGAGGTCCGCCATCGCGTCGAACCAGTCCCGCCCCGCCAGCTGCGCCACAAGCGCATCCGCCGCCGCCTCGATGCGGTCGCGCAGCGGCGCCAGCGCGCCCGGCATCAGCGGCGCAGCGATGATCTGGCGCTGTTCGCCGTGCAGCGGCGGGTCGGACGCCAGCGTGGTGCCCGCCGACATCCGGTTGGTCTCGTCATTGGCGGCCACGCCGTGGGCCGAGGAGAAGTCGCGGTGGCTGCGCAGCACCTCGCGCACATCGTCGAACCGCGCCACCGCCCACAGCCCGTGCCGCGGCAGCCAGACGGCCGACCCCGCGTCGCGCAGCGCGCGGTAGGTCGGGTAGGGGTCGAGGATGATCGCGTCACCGTAAAGATCGACGTCGAGCGCAGGGTGGGATCCGTGCATGGCGCCTCTCGGCTCGGGGCAGCGGGCGCACGGCGCAGGTGCCGCGCGCCCCGGAGGGCAAAGCGGGCTCAGGCCGTCCAGGCGACGGGGAACACCCGGTCGTCGGCCGGATAGGCGCCCGGGGCGATCTGGGGATCGCCGGTGATCTTTATCGTCGCCGGCCGCGGGTCCCACCGGGCATCGGCGCCGAAATAGCGGGTAGAAATCGCCATGCGGCGCCGCGTGGGCAAGAAGTTCCCCGCCGCGCCGTGCACCGTGAGCGGGTGGTGCACAAGGCAGTCGCCCGGCTCCATCTCCCACGACAGGAAGTTGTAGCCGGGCTGGCCGCGCATCGCGCCGAAGTCCGGGCAGGGCTCGAGGTCGGACTTGAAGTTCGGGTCCTTGTCGGGCACGGCTGCGGCGTAGAACTTGCCCCACCGGTGCGACCCGGCGATGTATTCGAGCGCGCTGTTCTCGGCGTTCACCGGGGTCAGGGCGACCCAGACCGACAGGATCTGCTCGCCCCGCATCGGCCAGAACGGCAGATCCTGGTGCCAGTCGGTCTTTTCGGCGGTGTGGGGCTCCTTGACGAACACCTGGTCGCAGAACAGCCGCACGCTGTCGGCGCCCATCAGCCGCGCGGCGATCTCAGGGGCGGGCGAGGTCAGGTTGAAGTCGCGGAAGTCATCGTCCCAGAACCAGACGAAGGTGTTGATCACGAAGCGGCCGCTCTTGCCGCCCAGCGCCTTGGTGACCTCGCGGCGGCGGGCGAGCGGGGTGTCGGCATCCATCGTCCGGTCCACGGCCCGGGTCATGCGGGCGATCCAGTCCGCATCGAACATGCCGCGCAGGCAGACGACGCCGTCGCGCTCAAAGGCGGCGATGTCGGCCTCGGTGATCGGGTTCAGGGGTTGGCGGTTCATGGGTCTTCTCCCGTGACGGTTGTGTCCTGTGATGCCCGGCGCGCCCGTCATCTGGCCCCGCCGATGCGCTCGATGGCCGGCAGCGCGGCCAGCCCGCCCAGCAGCCGGGCGGTCTGCGGGTCCTCGACGGGCCCGAGCACGGCGCGGTCCGGCCGCAGCACCAGCCCGCCCGTGCCGGCCTCGGCCAGAAGCGGAACGATGGCCGGGTCGTCGACCGTCACCGCGCCGAGCGCGACGAGCGCCGCCGAAAGCGGCGGCGGTGCGCGCCCGAGCAGCGCCCACCGCGGCCCGCCGATCGCATCGTCCATGAGCCGGCCGTCGGCCAGGCGAGGCTGGGCCGGGATCAGGCCGCCGGCGGGCCCGGCATGCAGCCCCGGCCCGAGCCGCGGCGCGAGGTTCACGATCTCTCCCGCGCCGTCGCGGGCAAAGCGGGCGTCGCGGGCGGCGGCCACCGAAGGGTCGGTGGTCTGGATGATCTCGCCCAGCGCCATCGCCTGCTCGATGAAAGCGCGCACATGGGCATCGCGCTCGGGCAGGTAGGTGTCAGGCAGCGCCTCGGCCAGCCCCAACGCCTGGAAGATGCGCATCACCTCGCCGTCGAAATGCACCGCCCTCGGCTGGTCGGACAACGCCCGCTCGCGGTCGAGCACCGCGACCCGAAGCCCCGCATGCCCGGGCAGGTTCGCCAGCGTCGCCCCGGTCGGACCGCAGCCGACGACGGCGACCTCGGCCCGCACCGGCGGCGCCCCGTCAGCCTTGCCCGTCATCGCCATGCCCGTCAGTCATGGGGGCCGCTGCGCCGCGCCTCGGCACGCGGCGCCTCTGCCGGTGTGCGGCCCGGCGCCTCGGCCGCCCTGGCATCGGTGGGCCAGCCCACGGCGACAAGGCCCGCGGTGATGCGTGCGGCCCCCGCGGCCATCAGCTCCGCCAACCGCGCCGCGCCCTCGTCGGCGCCAACCACCCCGACCAGCCGCGCCGCGCCGCGCCGCCAAGCGCGACGACAGTCAGCGCCACGTCGGCCGCCTCGCCCGCTGCCTCGGTCTCGCGCAGAAGCGCAGCACCGGCACCGGCGCCTCGGGCAAGATCGCGGGATACGAGGACTTCGTGGCGATCGGCACCTTCACCACCGCGCCCTACAGCGTGCATACCAACGGTGCGGTGCGCCGCCTGGCCGACCTCGACGGGCGGATGATCCGCAGCGCCGGCGCGATCGAAAGCGAGACGCTGCGCCGCTTCGGAGCCGTGCCGATCGGGATGCCCGTGACCGAGGTGGCCGAGGCGATCAGCCGGCGCACCATCGACGGAACCACGCTGCACCCCGCCCCGCTGTTCGACTTCGGCGTGGAGCGGGTGACGAGCACCCGCTACATGATGCCCCTCGGCCTAGTCCCGCTGGCCATCCTGATGAACCGCGCGCGGTTCGAGGCGCTGCCCGCCGAGGCGCAGCAGGCGATCCTTTCCCATTCGGGCCTGTGGACCGCAGAGCGCTTCAACGAGCATGTGGGGGCCTACAATGCCGCGCTCATCGACCGCCTCAAGGCCGATCCGCGCCACGAGGTGATCCACCCCTCGCCCGAGGACTCGGCGCGGATGCAGGAGGTCTACGATGCGGTGATCGCCGACTGGGCCGCCCGCGCGCCGCGCAACGCCGAGCTGCTCGCGCTTGTCCGCGCCGAGATCGAAGCCGTCCGGTCCGGGCGCTGAGCGGATGGCGCAGGGTGTCGTCGCCCGGCTCGAGCGGTTCGGTCTGCTGGTGACCCGGGCGCTGTCGGTCCTCGGGCTGACGGCGCTCATGCTTCTCGCGGCGATGACGCTGGCCGACGGGCTGCTGCGCTGGCTGGCCGGCGCTCCGATCCGGGGCGTGCGCGACATCGGCGCGCTGGCGATCGCGCTCGCGGTGGCCTGCTGCCTGCCGGTGGGGCTGATGGAGCGGCGCAACATCTCGGTCCGGCTGTTCGCCGCGCTCTTCGGGTGGCGTGCCGGGCAGGTCATGGACGCGCTTGCCGCGGTTCTGGTCGGCGCGGCCATGGTGCTGATGGCGCGCGAATTCTGGGCCTTCGCGGGCAAGCTGGCGCGGGTCGGCGAGACGACCTGGATCCTGAAGATCCCCGTGGCGCCGTTCTCAGACAGCGTCGCGGCGATCCTGTGGGTCGGGGTGTTCGTGCAGGCCGTCGTGATCCTGGGCGACGTCGCGCGGCTGCTCGGCCGCAGGCGGGCCGCACCCGGCGCGGGTGTGTCCGAGGAGCCCGGGTCGTGAGCGCGCTTTCCCTCGGCGGCCTCGGGATGGCGGCTCTGTTCGCCCTGATGCTGCTTCAGGTGCCGATCGGGTTCGCGATGCTGCCCGTGGGCGTCACCGGCTTTGCGATGCTCACCGACTGGGGGCCGGCGCTGGCGCTTCTGGCGACCGAGCCCTCGGGCCTTCTAGCAAATGTCGAGCTGGCGACGGTGCCGCTGTTTCTGCTCATGGGCACCTTCGCGACGGTGGCGGGCTTCTCGACCGACATCTACAACGCCGCTGCGGCGGTGCTCGGGCATCGCCGCGGCGGCCTCGGCTATGCCACCATCGGCGGCTGCGCCGCCTTCGGCGCGGTCTGCGGCTCGTCCACCGCGACGGCGGCCACCTTCGCCCGTGCCGCCCTGCCCGAGATGCTGGCGCGGGGCTACACGCCGTCCTTCGCCACCGGCAGCATCGCCGCGGGGGGCACGCTCAAGGCGCTCATCCCGCCCTCGATCGTGATGATCCTCTACTGCATCGTCGCCGGCACCTTCATCTTCGACATGTTCGTGGCCGCCATCGTCCCGGCGCTTCTGGCGCTGGCCTTCAACATCGCGGCGGTCTGGATCACCCTGCGGCTCGATCCCGAACTGGCCCCGTCCTCGCCGCGCATGTCCTGGCCTCAGCGCTGACCGGTGATCCTGCGGGCGCTCCCGGTGCTCGGGCTGCTCGGGGCGGTGTTCTTCGGCCTCTGCAGCGGTATCTTCACCGTGAACGAGGCCGCCTCGGTCGCGGCGGTGCTGTCGTTCCTGTTCGCCCTGGCGCGCGGGCGGCTGACGGTCGCGGCGCTCTGGCGCGGGCTCAGCGACACCGCGGCGGTGACCGCGTTGATCTATGTCGTCATCATCGGCGCAACGATGTTCTCCTATTTCATCACGCTGGCGCGGGTGCCCGAGGCGATGATCGCCCTCATCGGGGGCACCGGGCTGCCACCCCTGACGATCATCTTCCTGATGCTCGGGGTCTACCTGATTCTCGGCGCGGTGTTCGACGAGATCTCGGCAATGCTGATCACCCTGCCCTCTGTGCTGCCGGTCATCGAGCAGATGAGCTTTGACCTGATTTGGTGGGGCGTCATCAACGTCGTGGTGATCGAGATCGGGATGATCACCCCGCCCATCGGCATCATCGTGTTCATCCTCTACGGAATGTCGCGCACCATCCCGCTGTGGACGATCTACCGCGGCGTGACGCCGTACATCGTCGCCAACATCCTGCTGCTGGTGCTTCTGACCCTGTTTCCCGGCATCGTGCTGTGGCTGCCGGGCTATCTGGGGCGGCCGTGATGCGACGACGGTCTCCCTCGGTGTCCCGCACCACGCCCCGGCCCGCCGCCGGCCCGCGCGCCGGCGCCGCTGCACGGCCCAGGCGATGACCGAGGTGCACATCGTCGGGGTGGGAATGACACCCACCGGCCGCCACCTCGAGGCCAGCGTCAAGGCGCTGACCGCGCAGGCGGTGCGCGCCGCGCTGGAGGATGCGGGCTGCGCCCCCGGCATGATCGGCGCGGCCTGGGTCTGCAACACCCGCCAGGGGGTGATGGAGGGCCAGCACGGCATCCGCGGGCAGTGTGCGCTGCGGGCGATGGGGTTCGAGGGGCTGCCCATCGTCAACTGCGACAACGCCTGCGCCAGCTCCTCGACCGGGCTGAACCAGGCCGTTGCCGCCATCCGCGCGGGCGCTTGCGACCTCGCGCTGGTGGTCGGGGCCGAGAAGATGGTCTTCCCGGAACGCCGCGCGCGGATGTTCGAGGCCTTCCTCGGCGGCATGGACCGCGATCTCGCCGAGGTGCATCTGGCCGAGCTTCTGGCCGCGGCCGACGACCCCGCGCATCCGCCCCCGCCCCCGCCGCCCGGCGAGCGCAGCATCTTCATGGACAGCTACGCTGCCATGGCGCGCCACCACATGCGCCGCTTCGGCACCACGCGACGCCAGCTGGCCGTCATCGCCGCGAAGAACCGCCAGCATGCCGTGCTCAACCCCCATGCCCAGCTGCGCACGGCCCTCACCCCCGACGAGGTGCTGGCCGAGCGCGAGATTGTCTGGCCGCTGACCCGCGCCATGTGCACCCCGATCAGCGACGGGGCGGCGGCGATCGTGCTGTGCGCGGCCGGGGCACTGCGCCGGCTGCCCGCGCCGCGCCCCGTGCGGGTGCGCGCCAGCGCCATCGCCACGGGCGTGCGCCGCGGCCCCGACGAGCTCGAGCGCCATGTCGGCCGTCTTGCGGCGCTGCGCGCCTTCGAGGCCGCGGGGGTCGATCCGGCCGATCTTTCGCTGACCGAGGTCCATGACGCCACTGCCTTCGCCGAGATCCGCCATTGCGAGAATCTGGGCCTCTGCCCCATCGGCGAGGGCGGGCGCCTGGCCGAGGCGGGCCACACCCGGCTGGGGGGGCGCGTGCCGGTCAACCCCTCGGGCGGGCTGATCGCCACGGGCCACCCGATCGCGGCGACCGGGGCGATCCAGATCCACGAACTGGTCACCCAGCTGCGCCACGAGGCAGGGCTGCGCCAAGTGGCGGGGGCGCGGCTGGCCGCGGCGCTGAACGGCGGCGGGTTCTATGCCGGGGAAGAAGCGGTGGCGGTGGCCACCGTGCTCGAGAAGGTCTAGCCCATGGCCGACGCGCTGCACATCCCTGGAACGCTGGGCGGGCTTCCGGTGGCGGCCATCGCGCGCTACGGGCCGCGCTTGGCGCTTTTGTCGGACGGCCGCACGCTGTGCTATGCCGAACTCGGGCGGCGCATCGGGCAGGCGATCGCGCTGTTCGAGGCGCTGGGGCTGCGCCGCGGGGACGCCGTGGCGCAGCTTTCGGGCAACCGCGCCGAGGTGTTCTGCGTCGTAGCCGCCGCCTACATCCACGGGCTGCGGTCGGTGACGCTGCACGCGCTCTCGGGGCCCGACGACCACGCCTTCATCCTGCGCGACTGCGCCGCCCGGCTGCTGATCGCCGAAGAGGCCATGGCCGGCCGCGCCGCGGCGCTGCGCGCGGCGCTGGGCGAGGGCCCGCTGTGGTTCTCGCATGACGTCACGCCGGGGATGCGCGCCTTCTGGGCCGAGGCCGAGGCGCTTTCCCCCGCGCTGCTGATGCCCCGCGCGGCCTCGGGCGACATTATCCGGGTGGCCTACACCGGCGGCACCACCGGCCGGTCGAAGGGCGTGCTGCTGACCGACCGTGCGCTTCTGACCAACACGCTGCTCTGGCAGCTGGCCTTCCCCTGGCCCGACGAGATGCGCTATCTCTGCGTCGCGCCGATGACCCATGGCGGCGGATCGCTGATCGCAGCGGTCCTGGCGCGGGGCGGGCGCGTCGTGCTCGCGCGCGGGTTCGATCCGGCGCGCTTCTGTGCCGACGTCGCCCGCCACGGGGTCGGTGCAAGCTGGCTCGTCCCGACCATGCTCAACCGGCTGGTCGACCAATTCGCCGTGGCCTCTGCCGATCTGTCGAGCCTCCGGGCGCTCGTCTACTCGGCCGCCCCCGCCGCCCCCGCGCGCATTGCCCAGGCGCTCGAGCGGCTGGGCCCGATTCTGGTGCAGGCCTACGGGCATACCGAGGCGCCGAACGCCCTGCTGATCATGGACCAGGCCGACTACCACGAGGCCGACCTTGCGCAGCTTGCGGCGGCAGGGCGGCCGATGCCGGGGCTGCAGGTCGCCGTGCTCGATGCCGAGGGTCGCCCGCTGTCCCGGGGCGAGGTGGGCGAGCTCTGCGTCCGCGGACCCCTGGTGATGGAGGGCTACCTGAACCGGCCCGACGAGACGGCCGAAGTGCTGCGCGGGGGCTGGCTGCACACCGGCGATCTCGCCCGCGCCGATGCCGAGGGCTTCGTCTACATCGTGGACCGCGCGCGCGACATGCTCATTACCGGCGGCTTCAACGTCTATCCCCGCGCGGTCGAGGATGCGCTCGCCGCCCATCCCGACGTGGCCGCGGCCGCGGTGGTGGGCCTGCCCGATGCCGACTGGGGCGAGGCGGTGGCCGCCGCCGTCGTCGCCCGTGCCGGCACGGCGCCCGAGCCGGCGGCACTGATCGCCCATGTCCGCGACCGGCTCGGCCCGGTGGCCGCGCCCAAGCGGCCGCGGCTGCGCACGCCCTTCGGCCCCGTGTTCGACCTGCACCTGCCGCTGCCCCGCACCGGCGCGCTGCACCATGTCGGCCCCGGCAGCAGGATGCGCCGGCTCGAGCATGTCAACCTGCGGGTGCGCGACCCGCGCGGCCTGCACGACCTGCTCACCGGTCCCCTCGGGATGAAGCTGTCGGACCGGACCGAGGCGCTGGAACTCGCCTGGTATCGCGCCGGCGACGGGGTCCACCACAGCATCGCCGCGGGGCAGGGCGACCGGCTGCACCACTGCGCCTTCCAGGCCTGGTCGGTGGCCGATCTCGTCCGCCTGGCCGACACGCTGGCGGCGCTGGGCCGGGGCCCGCCGTGGGGGCTCGGCCGCCACGGGGCGGGCGACAACCTGTTCTCCTACTACCGCGATCCCGACGGGGCGGCGGTGGAATGCTCGATCGGCATGGAGCGGATCGCCAACGATGCCGTCCACCGCCCGCGGGTCTGGAGCGTCGGCCCCGACAGCCGAGTCCGCAACCTGTGGGAGACCTCGCCGCCGCCGGCGGCCTTCCAGCAGGCCGGTCTGCCCTACCTCTGAGCGGGGAAGGGGGCCGAGCCGGCCACCCGGCGCCGGCGGGCCGGCGCGCCCAGCGTCTCAGCCCTCGTCGGCGACGGGGTTCGACAGGATGCCGACGCCCGAGATCTCGACCTCGCAGCGGTCTCCGGGCTTGAGCCACAGCGCCGGCGTGCGCTTGGCCCCGACCCCGCCGGGCGTGCCGGTGACGATGACATCGCCCGGCAGCAGCGGCAGGATGGTCGAGCAATAGGCGATCAGCCGCGGGATGGGCGTGATCATCAGATCGGTCGTGGTGTCCTGCACCACCGCGCCATTGAGCCGCGTGGTCAGCCGCAGCGCGGCGGGGTCGGCGATCTCGTCGGCCGTGGCCATCCAGGGGCCGAAGGCGCCGGTTCCGGCGAAGGTCTTGCCGGGCAGGAACTGGCTGGTGTGGCGCTGCCAGTCGCGCACCGACCCGTCGTTGTAGCAGGCGTAACCCGCGACATGGGCCAGCGCGTCGGCCTCGGCGATACGCCGCCCGCCGCGCCCGATGATCACTGCAAGCTCGCCCTCATAGTCGAACTCGATGCTCTCGCGCGGCCGGATCAGCGCCGCGCCGTGGCCGATCTGGCTGCCGGCGAAGCGTGCGAACAGCACCGGATACTCCGTGACCGTGCGCCCCGTCTCGGCGACGTGGTCGCGATAGTTCAGCCCGACGCAGATGATCTTGTCGGGATCGGGGATCACCGGGTCGAAGGCCACGGCATCCAGGGCATGGTCGGCCGGCGCGTCGGCCAGGGCGCGCGCAGCCTCGAGCGCCCGGGCTGCCAGCAGTGCGCGCAGGCCGGTCAC
Organism: uncultured Paracoccaceae bacterium; assembly: GCA_937983405.1. Taxonomy (GTDB): domain Bacteria; phylum Pseudomonadota; class Alphaproteobacteria; order Rhodobacterales; family Rhodobacteraceae; genus JAHDXW01. The sequence continues at coordinate 23,300 of CALJZN010000109.1, read as the reverse complement.
GCCCAGCCGCCGGCCCAGATCGACGATGCCGTCGCTGCGGGCGATGCCGCAGCTGTGCCGGCCGTCGGCCTCGAAGGAACAGAGCTTCACGGGGGATCCTCCCTCCAAGCGGCCGGATCGGGGTGCAGCGCCCGTCCCATCGCCCCGGCCGGCTGCCTCCGGTCCGCACCGCCGGCGGCGCACCGCGCAGCCGCCACGGGCCCGACCGCCCGTGCATGGCACCCGGGAGGCAGTTAGCCTTGCCGCGTGGGGATTGTCAAACCGCTGCGCCACCGCGTCGCCGGTTGCCCCTCTCCGTCAGACCGTCTGGCGTCCGCGCCGGTGCCGCGCTGCGCCCCGCCGGCACCGGCCGGGCCGGACCGGTCGCGGTCAAGATCGGGCCGCCGACAACCGAGGGCGCGCCCAGCCGGTCGTTGCGCAGGGCGGCGACGCTCCCCGGGCGCCGCTGGTTTCCGGCCGCGCGGATCAGCGGCGATAGGTGGTGCGGGCGACGGGCGCGATCGGGCAGGGTTCGACGACAGCGCGGATCCCGGTCTGGACATGGCGCTCGACCGTGGGCTTGCGGCTGCCGCCGCCGGGCTCGCCCCAGAGGATGGCGACCTCGCTGCCCTCGGCCGCCCAGTCGGGATCGACCAGCGCGAGCGAGATCCAGCCGGCGACGTTCGAGGTGTAGACGGGATAGTGCGAGATGCCCACCGTCCGGCCCCCCGCGATCACCGCATCATAGGGCAGGGTCGCTTGGTGCGAGGCCGGGATGTCCACGAACTTGAAGCGGTCGCCGGTCTCGAACAGGCTGGCGAACACGCGCAGCACAGCCGCGCGGTTCCAGCGCAGCGTGACCTTGCGGCGGTGCCGCTGCCCCGCCATCGCCTGCAGCGCGGCGCGGCCGATGAAGTCATGGTCGAACTTCACGATATGGTCTTAGCCGGGCTCGAAGGGGGTGAGATAGCAGTCCTCGACCCGGTCCGAGACGAAGCTGCCGCCGAGCGACAGCGTGCCCTCGAAGCCGTCGGCGGGAAGCCATTCGCGGTAGGGCCGCAGCGCCGCGCCGGAAGAGATCGCAGGCATGGGCGAGGGGAACCAGCCCGATTCATGGGCGACCGTCGAATGGGTCTTGGCGCCGGCCGCGCGCAGGCCGAGGTCGGCCCCCGCCGCCATCAGCGTCTCGCGGATCTCCTCGTAATCCTCGAACGGTCCCCAGAGCTCGAGCCCTGCCGCCCCTGGCAGGCCGTGGCGCAGGGCGCGCACCCGCCGCCCTGCCACCGTGATCTCGCCCATGCGGAAGAACCTCAACCCCTCGATCGGCCCGCGGTTGACGCGCTCAAGGATCTCGCAGGCCTTGGGCCCCTGCACCTCGAAGCGGTAGCAACGGCGGCGGCCGGCGTTGTCGAGCGCGCGGACGTCGGTCTCGGCGGTGACGTCGCAGCCGCCCCGCACGATGTGATACTCCACCCAGTTGCGGTTGATCGGCTTGTCGACAATGTTGACGCGGTGGTCGTCGAGGATGAACAGGATCGCATCGCCCACCACGAAGCCGTTCTCGTTGCAGAACACCGCCTGCTTGGCCACGTCGCGCGCCCAGTTGGCCATCGCGTTGACGGCGAGGCTTTCGAGCAGCCGCCGCGTGTCGGGCCCCTCGATGGAGTGGTCGGTCATGTGGAAGGACTGGTCGAACAGCACCGCAGTGGTGCGCCAGGCCTCCTGCTCGTCGCGCCAGTTGGTGAACTCGGGCCGGATCGGGAAGGGATAGGGCCCCATCGGCGCGTTGCGCAGCATGTCGACCACGTTGCCGACGGCGTCGATCCTGTCTTGCAGCGAGGGTGCGGGCAGCGGCGTTTGCTGTCCTTGGCCTGCCCACCATTAGCCCACTAACGAAAAAAGAGCCGTGTCTCAGATCGTTCCATTCGGGCGGGAAGCCAGAGCGCCTGACCGCGAAACAGCATCGGCAGCAGGAACAGCGTCAGGCAGGCCAGCAGGAACGGCGCCACCGCGCGCGACACCTGGCCCAGCGTCGTCCCGGGTGGCGCCACCCCGAGCATCACGAAAAGGTTGAGCCCGAAGGGCGAAGTGATGCCGGCGATCTCGAGCGACAGAAGCATCACCACGCCAAACCAGATCGGGTCGATCCCCAGCGCCCGAACGATGGGGAAGAACACCGGGATCGTCGGCATCATGATCGACACCTGTTCTGCGAACATGCCCATCAGCAGCAGGATCAGGAACATCCCCACCACCATCGCATCCGCAGAGAGGCCCAGCGACCGCACGCTGCGCACGGGCCCCGCCGAGGCGCCCGAGAAGGCAAGGAGCTGCAAAGGTGGATGAGGCGATGACGATGAGCAGCACCATCGCCGACGCCTTCAGCGCGCCCTCGAGCGACCGGCGCAGCGCCCTCGAGGACAGGCTGCGGAAGGCCTCTGCGACGATCAGCACGCCCAGGACGCCGAAGGCCGCGGCCTCGGTGGGGGTGGCCACGCCCATCAGGATCAGGCCGATCACCAGAAAGACGATGAACCCCATCGGCAGAAGCCGGGTCAGCCCCACGACCAGCTTCTCGGCCAGCGGCCGCGGGCGCGGCACATCGTCGGGTGCCGCCGCGGGATCGAGCCGCAACAGCTGGACGATCGTCAGCGCGAAGAGCCCCGCGAGCAGCAGCCCGGGCAGGACGCCCGCGATCAGCAGCCGGCCGATGTCGATCTTGGCGATCGAGCCCAGCAGCACCGCCAGCGACGAAGGCGGGATCAGGATTGCCAGGCCCGAGGTGGCCAGGATCGGCCCCATCGACATCTGCGGCTTGTAGCCCCGCCGCGTCATCTCGGGCACCAGCAGCGCACCCAGCAGCGCGGTGTTGCCCATGCTGGTGCCCGACAGCGCGGCATAGGCCGTGCCCCCCGCCACGGTGACCCAGGACGGACGCCCGCGCAGCCGGCCGATCAGCGCGTACACCGCATCGAAGACGCGCGCCGCGATCCCGGTGTGGAACAACAGCTCGCCCATGAGCAGAAACAGCGGGATCGGCAGGAAGGCGAAGTCGGTCACCGCCACCGAGGCGCTGGTGACAAGCTGCAGCACACCCGGCAGGCCGGCCAGCAGAGACATGCCCCCGAAGCTGACGGCGAGAAAGGCGAAGGCCACCGGAACCGACAGGAACATCAGCAAGAGCGCCGCGCCCAGCGCCGCCCCGCCGGCGACAGACCACTCCATCATCGCCCGCCCCGCTCCGGGCCGGGGCGCAGCGTGCCCTCGCCGCGCAGCACAATCCGCAGGAACTCGATCGCGCAGAGGCCGCAGCCCGGGGCGAGCGGCGCGAACAGCGCCCAGCGCGGGATCGTCAGCGACCGGATGTCAAGGTGGCCCGCCCGGCAGTGCCGCAGCCCCGGGCGCGCGGCCGCCCAGCAGGCCAGCAGCGCGAGCGCGGCGCAGCAGAGCGCGATGGCGAGGCCGAGGGCGCGGCGGGCGGGGGCGGGTTGCCGCCCGGTGACGGACCAGATTCGGACATGCCCGCGCTCGCGCACCATTCAGGGTGCGGCAAGCATGGTGGCATAGAGCAGGCAGTATTCCGCCGTGGCCGAGACGAGGGCGGGCGGGCGCGCCCCTGCCGTGCGCACGGCGACATCCGCCACCACGAGCGCAAAGACCGCGGCGATCATGGCCCCGGCGGCAACCGCAAGCGCCGCCACCGGAGCGTGGTAGGCGCGGCCGGGCGCGCATGCGCTCGGTCGGCGCCGAAGGCTGCGCGCAGCCGGTTTCGGCGCTCCGGCGCGCGCTGCTGCACCAGCGCCCGGTGCAGCGCGGCCGACGGCACCACAAAGCGCGTGTCCGCCCCGGGCGGCAGCCGGAAGGGGCGCGTCCCCTGCGCCTCGATGCGCGCCTGCTCTTCCGCGGCCAGGGCGGCGTGATGGGCGCAGGCCACGGGCGAAAAGGCGATCACCGCCTCGGTCAGCGCGATGCCGCCGCGGGCGCGCGCCTCCATCGGCGCCCGCGGGCTGCCGTGGAGCGCAGAGGCCTCGGGCAGCTCGCCCACATACCAGCAGGCCGAGCCGAACAGCATGTCCACCACGCCGTTCGACAGCGCCGTCATCCGTTCGGTCGCCGGCGCCACCTCGGGCCCGCCGACGAACTGAATGCGGATGTCGGCCGCGCGGGCGGCCGGGCTGTCGTTGAACGAGCCGGCCCAGGCGATGGTGAAGGCCGACGAGTCGAAGCTGCTGTTCCAGTTGGTGATCGGTCGGAGCGTTTCGGCCCCCGCCGGCAGCGCCGACAGGGCCAGCGCGGCCGCGGCCGCGGTGTGCAGAAGGGTGAAGGGGCGGGTCATTCGGCGATCTCCCTGCAGATGGCATTGGGACGGCGCCGGCGGGGCCGACAGGGCGTTCCCACGTCTCAGCCCACTCAACGGATACTCGCAACAACGGAGCATGCGGCTGGCATCACGTGATCGAATCACGAGGGTGCGTGCATGGTCTCCCCGGGCAGTCGTCGTCACGGCACTTCGGTCTGCGCGGCGCAGCTGCGCGTCACGCGCGCCGCGACGGGCCCGGTCCGGGCCGGCGGGCGCCCCGACCTCGCCGGGGCCGGTTGCATCCTTTCGGCCCGGCTGCGGCCCGGCCCGACGGTGCCGCGTTGGGCCGTCGTGCGCCGACGGGCCACCTGCCGCAGGTCTGGGCCGGTTCGGGACCGCCCCGGCGGTGCCTTGCCCGACCCGTCGCCGGCGGACCCGGCCGGTCGGCCAGCGACCCGGGGGCCGCGACCCGGCATGGCAACCGACCACGACAGGCGCTTCGCAAAAGCGCATCTCGTGGGGCAGAGGCGGGCGACGCCGAGGCGTGACCCGCCATCATCCAGCACAACCGCGCTCTTCCCTGTCGGGGGGCGCCCAACCCGGAGGTGGCCATGACCAGACGGTTCCGATGGCTCGCAGTCGGCGCGATCCCCGGGATCGGCGGGGTCACCGGCCTCATCATCCTGATCCCCTTCACCTGCGGGATGGACGCGACCTCGGCCTTCGCGCTCCTGCTCGGCATGTACGCAGTTGTGGTCACGTCCGACACGATCACCTCGGTGCTGCCGGGCGTGCCGGGCTCGGTCGCACGCCAGGCCACGATCATGAACGGCCACGCCATGGCCAGGAAGGGCGTGGCCGCGCGCGCCCTCGGCGCGGCCTTCATCTGCTCGGCGGTGGGCGGCGTGGTCGGGGCCGTCCTGCTGGCCCTGTCGATCCCGCTGGCCAAGCCGCTTGTCCTTGCTTTCGGCATGCCGGACCACTTCGCGCTGGCGACGCTGGGCCTGATCATGGTGGGCTCGCTCAGCGGCAGCTACGTCGCCAAGGGCATGGCCGTGGCCTGTTTCGGCCTCGCGATCTCGATGATCGGGGCCTCGGGCTTCAACGCCGTGCCGCGCCACTGGATGGGCGACGCCTATCTGCTGCAGACCCCGCCGCTGGTGTCGATCGTGCTCGGCTTCTTCGCCATTGCCGAGATCCTCGATCTTTCGGCGAAGAACCGCAACATCTCGGCGGTCTCAGCCGACGAGGCCGGGGGCAGCGGGGTGCTCGCGGGGGCGCGCGACGTGCTGCGGCACCGGTGGCTGACGCTGCGCTGCTCGGCGATCGGGGTCTACGTTGGCATGCTTCCGGGCCTCGGCGCCTTGATCGTGGAAAGGGCGGCCTACGCCCATGCCGTCGCGACCGACAAGACCGCACGGACCTTCGGCAGCGGCGACGTGCGCGGCGTGATCGCCCCCGAATCGGCCAACAACGCCCAGCGCGGCGGCGCGCTGATGCCCACGCTGGCGTTCGGACTCCCGGGCGATTTCGCCGTGGCGATCCTGCTCGGGGCGCAGACGATCCAGGGCATCCGGCCCGGGGTGGACATGCTCACCACCCGGCTCGATCTGACCTTCTCGACGATCGGCATGCTCATCATCGCCAATGTCGTCGCCGCGGCGGCGCTGATGATGTGGTCGCGCTACGTCGCCCGGCTCAGCTTCGTCGATGGCCATATCGTGGCGCCGGTGGTGCTGCTGTTCGTGCGGATGGGGTCTAGGCTCGGCACCACCTCGATGGGCGACCTGATCGTGATGCTGCTGGCCGGCGTGTTCGGCTACCGGTTCAAGGCGGCGGGTTGGCCGCGCCCGCCGCTGGTGATCGCGCGCGTCCTCGGCCCGATCATGGAGACCGCGCTGATCATCTCGAACCGGACGTACCGCGACCGGGCCTGGCTCGAACGGCCGGCGGTGCTCGCGATTCTCGCTCTGGCCGCGCTGACGCTGCTCGCCGCCGCCCGTCGGCACGCCCGGCTGCGGCGCGAGCGCCGGCGGGGCAAGGCCGTCGGCAGCGGCGGCGACCTGGTGGGCGACGATCCGGTGCTGTCGCTGCCGCTCGGCCTCGTGCTTGCCGGGATCTTCATCTGTGCCTCTGTGGGCGTGCTCGGAATGCGCCCGGTCAATGCGCTGTTTCCGCAGATCATTGCCGTGGCCGGCGGCGCCACGGTGCTGCTTGCGCTTGCCGCCGACATCGGCAACCTGCGCCGCAAGCTTGCGGCCCGCGGCGCGGCGGCGCTGCTGGTGCGGACCACCCGGGATGCGGCGCTGCGGCGGGCGCTGGCGCTGATCGGCTATGTTGCGGCGGTCATGTTCGGCATCTGGGTGCTGGGCCAGAAGATCGCGCGTCCCGTGGCGCTCGGCCTTCATCTGCTGGTCTGGGGGCGCTATCCGTGGCGGGCGGGCCTGCTGATGGGCGCGGGCGGGCTGGCGGTGATCGAGCTGCTCTATGACCGCGGCCTGCCTGTCAACCTGAAGCAGCCGAAGCTGTGGTCGGGGCGAAAGATTTTTGAGAGTTGAAGAGTTGCAGAAAGTGGGCAGTGAGTGGGCAACGCGACCCGGCCGATCGGGACGGCCACAGCGACGGAGGAAGGCAGCATGTCGGCACCGGTCAGGGCCTTTGCGGCGACGATGCAGGCCGTCTGGTTCAGCGATGACCTGGGCGAGACCTGGGCGCGCCCGCACACCCCGTCGGGGGGCGTCTACAACGAGGCGCGGGCCTGGTGCTGCATCGCCCATCCCCTTCGGCCGGACGAGCTCGGGTGCGGCACCGACCACGGCATCTATCGCTGGCTGCAGGGCGCGGGGCGGTGGGATCATGTGCCCTCGCCGCTCGACGGCAGCCATGTCCAGCAGCTGGCCATCGACCCGAGGAACCCCGGCGTCGTCTGTGCCGGCACCAGCCCGGCGCAGGTCTGGCAAAGCACGGACGGCGGCGCCTCGTGGCGGATGTGCGAGCTGGGGGTGGAGAGCGAGTGCCATTTCATCACCACCCCCCGCGTGACCTCGATCTAGTTCGAGCCCTGGCCGCCCCATGCGGTGTGGGTCACGATCGAGATCGCCGGGCCGTTCCGGTCCGAGGACGGGGGGCGGAGCTGGACGCATCTTCCGGTGGGGCTGAAAAGCATCGACACTTACACCTCGGTCTTCTGCGACGACGGGCGCACGCGCGCGGTGGGCATCACCACCGAGGAGGGGCTGCACCGGTTCACCGACGGCGGCCGGACCTCGGTGCCGGTGCCCGTGCCGCAGGCCCAATGGCCCTATTTCCGCTGCATGGCCCGCCGCCACGGCGCGCCCGGTCATCTGTTGCTCTCGATCGGCGACCGGCCTTCGGGCGTGACCGGCAAGCTTCCGCGCAGCCGCGACTTCGGCACGGGCTGGGAGGTGGTCGACCTGCCCGGGCGTGTCAACTCGACGCCATGGTGGATCGCCAGCCACCCGGCCGACCCCCGTCTGATCTTCCTCTGCACCATCTTCGGCCAGATCTGGCGGTCGCGCGACGGCGGCGAGAGCTGGGAGAACATGACGCGCGAGCCGGGCGAGATCCGCATGATCGGCTGGGCGCCGGCGGGGTAGGGGCGATGCCGCGCAACGTCGAGATGCCCGTCTATGTGATCGAGCGCATCCTGGCCAAGCGCGGGAGGCTTTCGGTGTTCGACCGCTTCGAGCCCGCGCGCACCGCGCTGCTCGTGGTGGACATGCAGAACGTCTACGTCGAGGAGGTGGCGACGGCGATCTCCATTCTCCCCAACATCAACCGCCTTGCCACCGCCTGCCGGGCGCGGGGGGCGGCAGTGGTCTGGCTGGTGATGACGGTGGCCGAGGCCCCCGGCGCACCCGGCGGCTGGCCGCTTTACCACGAGCATTTTATCACCCCCGCCCGGGGCGCGCGCCACCGCGACAGCCTGTCGGCCGGCGCCCACGGCCATGCGCTCTATCCCGCGCTCGAGGTTCGCCCGGGCGACCTACACGCCAGCAAGACGCGCTTCGGCCCGTGCGTCGCCGGCGCGTCCGACCTGCACGGCCGGCTGCGCGCGCGGGGGGTCGAGAACCTGATCGTCTGCGGCACTGCCACCAACCTGTGCTCGGAAAGCACGGCGCGCGACTCGATGATGCTCGACGACCGGGTGGTGATGGTCGCCGATGCCAAGGCCGCGCGCTGCGACGAGGATCACCTCGCCGGGCCCACCTCGTTCCGGCAAAGCTTCGGCGACGTCAAGACGACCGACGCCGCCATCGCGATGCTCGAGCGAGGGACAGATCATGGCGACGCAGTTCATCGATCTGCCCTGCATCCATGCCGGGGGCATGGTCGTCACCCCCGACCTCGCGCTGGCGCGGGTGCTTGTTGCCGCGGGCGGGCCGCCGGTGGCGCTGCCCGCGCGGCGGCTGGCCTCGGACCAGCAGGTGCAGGCGATCCATAGCGGCGTGGTGCCGCACCCCGCGCTCGCCCTGGTCGCGGCCAGCGCGGGCACGCTGGCGGTTCCTGCCGGCGTGCTGGCCGATCCGGCCCTCGGCGGTGCGGCCCTGCACGCGGCCGATCTGGTGATCGCCCGGCAGGCGTTCCGGCTGCGCGATATGCCGCCCGCGGCGGCGCTGACGGTCGCGCTCGCTGGGCCCGGGGGGGCGCTGCGCTCTTGCAGGGCGATGCGGCGGCGGCGGCCCTGACGGGCGCACAGGCGACGGCGGCGGCCCTGACGGGCGCACAGGCGACAGCGGCGGCCCTGACGGGCGCACAGGCGACGGCGGCGGGCCTGCTGCCCGACGGGCTGGCGCTGCTTCTGGCCGCGCCCCGGGGGCTGGCCGTGGCAAGCGGCGGGCGCTTTGCGCTTTCGCTCGAAGGTGCGGGCGGCGCCGCGCTTGTCCATGCCGTCGATCTTGTGCCGCTGGCCTGAGGCATGGCGGCGCCCGGACAGATCCGCGCGGCGCGCGAGGGGGCGGCCGAGGTCATCCGCTTCCACCGCCCCGAGGCGCGCAACGCGATGACCGACCGGATGCTGGCCAAGACCCGCGTCGCGATGCTCGCGGTGCTGCACGACCCCGCCCCGGGGCGCGGTGGTGCTGTCCGGCGATGCGGTGGCCTTCTCGTCGGGCGGCGGGCTCGAGATTGCGCTGCTGGCCGATGTCATCGTCGCCTCGGACTCCGCCGTGTTCGGCCTGACCGAGGCGCGCTTTTCGCTGTTCCCGATCCTCGGCGGGGCGTGGTCGCTTGCGCGCGCGGTTGGCGAGCGGCGGGCGAAGGAGATGCTGTTCACCGCCCGCCGGGTCGGGGCGGCCGAGGCGGCGGCGATCGGGCTGGCGGCCGAGGTCGTGCCCGCCGGCGGCGCCGTGGCGCGGGCGGTCGCGCTTGCCGGGGCGATCGCGGCGAACGGCCCCCTGGCCGTCGCGGCCGCCAAGCAGGCGGTGAACCGCGCGCACGGCCAGTCCTTCGAGGAGGCGCTGGCGGCGGGCGGCGACCTCTCGGCGCTGATGTTCTTCTCCGAGGACCGCGCAGAGGGCCTCGCGGCCTGCCGCGACCGGCGGCCGCCGGTGTTCCGGGGGCGCTGCGATGGCCGCGCGCTGGGATGCGAAGATCGTCGGCGGGGGCCACACCGGGCTGGCCTGCGGCGCCTATCTGGCCCGGGCGGGGCTGAAGGTGCTGGTGCTCGAACGCCGCCCCATCGTCGGCGGCGCCGACGTGACCGAGGCATTCGCGCCGGGCTTCCGCGCCTCGACCTTCGCGTTCATCATGGGGCATCTGCACCCCAAGGTGATCGCCGAGCTCGAGTTGCACCGCCACGGTCTGCGCAGCGTGGAGGCGGACAACGTCATCTCGCCCACCGACGACGGCGACCGCATCGTTTTCAGCAAGGATCCGGTCAAGACCCACGCCCAGATCGCGCGCGTCTCGCGCCGGGATGCCGACAACTCCCCGAAGTTCTTCGCCCATCTGTCGGCCAGGGTGGACCTGCTGCGCCGCCTCCAGCTCGAGGCGCCGGTGGACCCGGCCCGCCGCGACCTGCGCGGGCTGATCGACCCTGTGCGCTTCGCCCTGCGCTACCGCGGTGCAGCGAGGGAGGTCCAGCGGCTGATCGAGACGCTCTCGCTCTCGGCCCATGAGTCCGTGGCGCGCTGGTTCGACACCCCGCTGGTCCGGGCCAAGCTGATGCACTGGGTCACCATCGGCCGCACCGTCGGCCCCTAGGCGCCGGGCACGGCCTTCCACATCGTCGCCCATCTTGTCAGGCAGACACGGATGCGCTGTGCCCGTGACGGCATGGGTGCGATCTCCGAGGCGCTTGCCGCCGCGGGCCGGGCGAGGGGCATGGAGATCCGTGTCAACGCCCCGGTGGCGCGGGTGGCGCTGAAGGGCGGCCAGGCGACCGGCGTCGTGCTGGACAGCGGCGAGAAGATCGCCTCCCGGTCACAGACTGGAGGCTCTGTCTGCCGCGCGACATCGAGGAGGTGCCGAACATGCCCGGCGGCCCCACGCTGCACGGCGAGATGACACTCGACCAGCTGTTCTTCCTGCGCCCGGCCCCGGGCGTGGCCGGCTACCGCACCCCGATCCGCGGGCTTGACCGGGGCGGCTCGACCCATCCGGGCGGCGCGGTCCCGGCCGTGCCGGGCCACAACGCCGCGCGCGAAATCCTGCGCGACTGGCCGCGGCTGCGGCGCGAGGCGGCATGACCGGGGCGGTCGAGGCGCGGCTGGCGGCGCTGGGCCTGTCCCTGCCGGCGCCGCTGGTGCTGCCCTCCGCAAACCGGACCTCGGCGGTGTTCGTGCCGCCGATGCTCGACGTCTCGGGCCACGGCACGGCGCTGCCCGAGGATGCGGGCGTCGTCCGCCGCGGGCGCATCGGGTCGGAGGTGAGCGAGGCCGAGGGCTATGCCACCGCCCGGGCGCTGGCCCTCAAGATGCCGGCGACCGTGAAGCGGCATGCGGGCGATCTCGACCGGCTCGAGAAGCTCGTCATGCTTACCGGCTTCATCCACGCCGAGCCCGATTTCGAGCGCCACAACCAGGTGCTCGACGGTGCCTCGGACCTGTTCTTCGCGGTGCTGGGGCCGGCGGCGGGGCAGCATGCGCGCTGCTCGCGCGGGGTCGCTGGGCTGGTCGCGCGCCAGCCGGTCGAGATCGAGGCGACCTTTCTTGTCGGTGCGGCCGCCTAGGGGGCGCGATGGCGGTGTCGGCGGGGCGCGAGGCTGGAACCGACCGGCGCGGCGTGTCAGGACAGGCGCGCGTCCGTCCTGCCCCCAGCCGAGGCCTGCCCGCCGCCATGGATGCCGACGCTTTGCCGCCGACGCCCGCCCCCGCCGGACCCGGGCTTGCCGCAACCTCGCTGGTCGAGACCATCGCCGCCTTATGCGACCGACACGGCATCGCCGAGACGACCTTCGGCCGCCTGGCCGTCAACGTTGGCAAGTTCGTCGCCCGTGCCCGCGCCGGTGGCCGGATCGAGCCTGCCACGCTGGCACGGGTGGCCGAGTTCCGGCGCGCGGCCGAGCGGGGCGAGATCCGGCTGCGCGGGCGGGCACGCCGGCCGCACGCCGTGGCAAAGGCCGAGGCGCTGGCCGACATCGAGGCGTGCGACACCGCCGTCCGTACGGCTTCGAGCGTCGAGTTTCACGAACAGCGGATGCGATCATGTGTTCGCCAACACCACCAACGAGGCCTGGGTGCCGGCCGACCGGGCGATCGAGGAGCTGGCGAGCCTGCGCATCGGCCACCCCGGCGTGCGGTTCTTCCATGCGCCGATGGACAACGGCACGGCGCTGAACCGGATCCTGCGCTGGCTGCCCAAGCACAACCCGAATGTCCCCGTTCTGGTTGCCGTCAAGGGGCGGGGGCTCGAGGATCTGCGCAACACGCTGGGCAAGATGGTGGACCGGATCGCCGAACACCCGAACTTCGTTCTGGCGCTGACGAACCTGTATGTGGCCGAGGCGCTCGAGCTGCACAGGACCTCGGCCGACAACCCCGCAAAGGTCCGCTGGCGCGAGGTCGCGCTGGAGGGCGGCCATTCCTATGACTTCCCGGCCCAGGTGTCGCGGCTCTACGAGGGGCTGGCGGCCGAGGGGCAGGTGCACCGTGGCAGCGACGGTCAGCCGGTCTATGCCCGCCCCTCGGTGCTGGTGATCTACCGCGCCGACCACCGCTTCCTGCTCGACCGGCTGATCCCTTGTCCCGGCGAGCGCGGGCGGGAGCACGATTTCATCCTGCTGTCGCACGCCTTCCTGCACTCCCAGCCGATGGGTTTCCGCATCGGCCATGTGCTCGGGCCGGCCTGCCGGCACCTGGCCCCCGGCGGGCGGGCGATGGTGGTGCAGTCGCACGGCCTCGACCCCGCGCACGAGATCGTGCGCCGCGTCTGGGGCGACCGGCGGCTGCCGCAGGTCAGCCGCTGCGATATCATCCGCGAGCTGCGCCGGGATCTGAAGGGCAGCGACTGCAGCTAGGCCTTCCAGGGTCTGACCGACCGCCGCGCGCTGTTCCGCTTCGACATGCACACCCTGCCGGTGCTGCCGGGCGAGGCGTGGGCGCGCCCACCCTCGCCGCGGCATGGAACAACGCGGTCTACTTCGGCCAGGTCCGCGAGGCGCTGGCGCAGGAGGTGATGCTGCGCGATGCCTCCTGGCTCGAGGTCACGCGGGACGTGCTGACCGAAAACGGCGGGCTCTGGTTCGTCAACGAGATGTTCACGGTCCAGCGGACCGGATAGGGAGTGCCCATGGACGACGCCGATCCCGCCGGACAGGACATCCTGCGCCTCGCCTTCGCCCCCCGGACGGCGGCCATCGTCGGCGCCTCCTCGGACACCGCCAAGTTCGGCGGACGCGCCCTGCGCTGCTGCCTTGAACGGCGCTTTCGCGGCACCCTGTGGCCGGTGAACGCGCGCGGCGGAAAGGTGCAGGGGCTGCCCGCCTTCGCCCGCATCGCCGACCTGCCCGGCGCGCCCGACATCGCGGTGATCGCGGTGCCGGCGCCGCAGGTGGCCGAGAGGCTCGCGGCGGCCGGGGAAAGGGGCGCGCGGCTGGCCATCGTCTACGCCGCCCGCTGTGCCGAGGCCGGGCCCGAGGGCCGGGCCGAGCAGGATCGGCTGCTTGCGATCGCCCGGGCGCATGGCATGCGGCTGACCGGGCCGAACTGCATGGGCGTGATAAGGCCCTGACGCGCGCGCTCGCGCCGCGCGGGGTGCGCGTCAACACCGTCTGCCCGGGGCTCACGCTGTCGCCCGGCGTCCTCGCGCGCCCCGGGATCGCAGAGCGCGCGCCGCAGATCGCCCGCGCCCGGGCGCTGCCGCGCGACATGACCCCCAACGACCTGATCGGCGCCACCGCCTTCCTGCTGTCGGACGAGGCAGGCTTTGTCACCGGCCAGACGCTGGTGGTCGATGGCGGCGGGGTCATGCACTGACGTCGGACTTCTGCATCGGACATTCGCACCGGAGAACCCCATGGCCATCGTCACCGTCGAGATCCTCGAAGGCCGCGACCAGGAGACGCAGACGCGGCTGATGGGCCGCATCACCGAGGCCGTGGTCGAGGTGCTGGGGGCGCGCCCCGAGCAGGTCCGCGTCCTCATCCACGAACTGCCGCGCGGCAACTATGCCGTCGCCGGCAAGCCGGTCTGACCGGCCGTTCGGAACCGGCGGGCACGGTCTCTGGCGGATGGGCGGTGCGTCGCCCCCGGCCCGGTGACGGCGCCGCTCGCCGTCACATGTCCGCAACCGGTTCCGGGGTGCCGGCAAGCCGGTGCGCGGCGTCCTTGAGGCGGATGCCGGGGCCGCCGGCGGCCTCCCACAGCATCCGGCCCTGCCAGGCGAGAAACAGGATCGCCGCCGCCTCGGCCGCCGCCTTGCGCCCGCCGCCCAGCCGCTCGGCCAAGGCCGCCTCGACCGCGCCGCGCCAGGTGGCGGCCCGCCGGCGCAGGACCTTGTCGTCGAGGCCGGAGGCGAGAACCGCCAGCTCGTCGGCGCCCGCGCCGCTGCCCAGCGACTTGAGAAGCTGCGCCGCCCCCTTCGGCCCGGGCGGCGCGGCCGCGATGGCGGCCGCGGTGCGGGTCTCGAGCGCCTCCCACCCGGCGGCGAGGGCAGCGCGCAGCATGCCCTCGCGGTCGCCGTAGCGCTGCACCAGCGACGGGCCCGACAGCCCTGCCTCGCGGGCGACGGCCGCGAAGGTCGCCCCGCGCGGGCCGTCGCGCGCCAGCAGCGCGCGGACGGCGGCAAGCACGGTCTCGTCGGGGACGCTTCTTGCGCGGGCCATGTCGATACGTTAAACGAACATTCGTGCGTATACCAGAGGGACGTTGCGGCGGCGATCCCGGGTGCGACGGCGGCACGCCTTCACGCCGTCCCCGCCCGGGCACCGCGCCTTAACCGGGCGTTAACCTTGCCCGGACCACGCTTCGGCCATGTGCCACGCCGTCCTCTGCCGGCTCCTTGCCGCCGTTGCGGTCTGCCTGGTGGCGGGCACGGCGGCGGCCGGGCCGTGGCCGCGCGGACAGGGGGCGACGTTTTTGTCCTTCGGCCTTGCCGCCGTGCGTTCCGACCGCGGGGCGGCACAGCGTGCCGGCGTCTACGCCGAATTCGGGCGGACGCCGCGGCTGACCTTCGCGGGCAAGATCGAGCGGCGGGCGGGACCGGATGCGGGGCTATCCGGCGAGGCGGGCCTGGCCCTTGCGCTGACCCCGCCCGGGGCAGCGACCCCGCTGGCCGCGGGGCTGTCGCTGGTGCTGCCGGTCACCGGCGCGGCCCGGCTGCGCCCGGCGCTGCACGTCGGTCGCGGCTTTGCCCGGCCGCTCGACGGCGGCTGGCTGCGGCTGTCGCTGGCGGCGGAAATCCCGCTCGGCGGCGGGTCGCCGGCGACGGACGTTTTCGTCCAGGGCGGCTTGCGGGCCTTCGGCGGGCGGACCGCGGCGATGCTGTCGCTCGGCGCCTACGGCGTGGGCGGACGCCGCTTGGTCACGCTGACCCCGGCGCTGGCGCTGCGGGTGGCGCCGGGGACGCATCTGGTGGTGGAGCATGTCCACGAGATCGGGCACGACCGCAGCCGCCGCTTCGGCCTGATGCTCTGGCGTGCGTTCTGAGGCCGGCGCCGCGCGATCACGCCGCGCCGCTGCCGCGGCGGGCCGGGCGGAAGGGGGCCATGGCCGCCCGGGCCAGCGCATCGGCCCGCTCGTTCTCGGGGTGGCCGGCGTGGCCCTTCACCCAGTCCCAGGCAACGCTGTGTCGGGCGGCGGCGGCGTCGAGACGGCGCCAGAGATCCTCGTTCTTCACCGGCTTGCGGTCGGCCGTCTTCCAGCCGTTGCGCTTCCAGCTGTGAATCCAGCTGGTGACGCCCGAGCGCAGATAGGCGCTGTCGGTCACGACCGTGATCGTCGCGGGCCGCTCCAGCGCCTCGAGCGCGGCGATCGCGGCCATGAGTTCCATGCGGTTGTTGGTGGTGGCGGGCTCGCCCCCCGACAACTCGCGCTCTTTAAGCACGATGTCGCCGTCGCGCGCCTGCAGCACCGCGCCCCAGCCGCCGGGGCCGGGATTGCCCGAACAGGCGCCGTCGGTGAAGGCGATGAGCTCAGGCATAGAGCCCCAGCGCGAGGCAGGCGACCACCAGCGCGGTCAGCAGCAGGCGCAGCCGCAGCCACCACGGCGGGGTCATCCCCCACTGGCCGAACTGCACATCGATCACAAGCAGCGCGAGGAACCCCACCAGCAGCGCCGACAGGGCCGCCGCCCCGCCGCCGCCGGCAAAGAAGAACGCCCAGACGGCCGGGGCAACCGACAGCGCGTAGGCCGCCGTCCGGCCGCCGGCCCGGGCGGCAAAGCCCCAGTGCACGCCGGCCATGAAGCACAGGATCACCATGCCCCAGCCCGCCAGCAACGCCACGCCGGCAAATCGCGCGCCCGCAAGCTCGACGGTCGTCGCCCGCAGGCCTGGGTCGAGCACCGTCAGGGCGCCCCAGACGAAGGGGATGACCCCGCCGAGCCCAAGCAGCAGCGCAGGCCGCGGGATCGCGCTCATGCTGCGGCCTCGCGCAGGATACGGGGAAGCTTGAACTCCACCCGCTCGACCGCGGTTTCCACCGTCTCGCGCGTCACCGCGTAGCGCGCGGCGAAGGCGGCGATGACCTCCTCGACCAGCACCTCGGGCGCGCTGGCGCCGGCGGTCAGCCCCACCGCACGCGCGCCGGACAGCGCACGCCAGTCGATCTCGTCCGCGCGCTGGATGAGCTGGGCATAGGCGCAGCCCGCCGTCCGCCCGACCTCGACCAGCCGAAGCGAGTTCGACGAATTGGGCGCGCCGATCACCAAGAGCGCGTCGATCCGGGGGGCCATCGCCTTCACCGCCTCCTGGCGGTTGGTGGTGGCATAGCAGATGTCCTCCTTGTGCGGCCCGACGATCGCGGGAAAGCGCGCGCGCAGCGCCGCGACCACCGCCGCGGTGTCGTCCACCGACAGCGTCGTCTGGGTGATGTAGGCCAGCCGCGCAGGGTCGCGCACCGCAAGCGCCGCGACATCGGCCGGGGTCTCGACCAGCAGCACCTCGCCCGGCGGCAGCTGGCCCATCGTGCCCACCGTCTCGGGGTGGCCGGCGTGGCCGATCATGACGATCTGCAGGCCGTTGGCGTTGTGGCGCTCGGCCTCGATATGCACCTTCGAGACCAGCGGGCAGGTGGCATCGACATGGATCATGTTGCGCCGCGCGGCCTCGGCCGGCACGGATTTGGGCACCCCATGGGCCGAGAAGATCACCGGCCGGTCGTCGGGGCAGGCATCGAGCTCCTCGACGAACACCGCGCCCTTGGCGCGCAGCCCGTCCACGACATGGCGGTTGTGCACGATCTCGTGGCGCACATAGACCGGCGCCCCCCATTTCTCGAGCGCCATCTCGACGATCTTGATCGCCCGGTCCACGCCGGCGCAGAAGCCGCGCGGCGCGGCAAGATACAGCGTCAGGGGCGGTCGGTCGGTCATGGCGAAACCCGGCGGATGCTCTCGGATCTGACCCTAGGGCGCCGCGGGCCCCGCGTCCAGCGGTGCGCGCGCACCCGGCGGCGCGGATCAGTCCGCCGCGGGGGGGGCGCCCTCCTCGCGCTCGGGCCGCTGGTCGCGTTCGGGCCGCGCGTCACGCGGCTCGCGCGGCTCGCGCGGGGGGCGGCCGATCACCTCGCGCAGCTCGTCGAGCTCGATGAAGTTGTCGGCCTGGCGGCGCAGCTCGTCGGCGATCATGGGCGGCGAGGTGCGGATGGTCGAGACCACCGACACCCGCACCCCCTGGCGCTGCAGGCTTTCCACCAGCGGCCGGAAATCGCCGTCGCCCGAGAACAGAACGGCATGGTCCATCCGCGGCGCCAGTTCCATCGCGTCGACCGCAAGCTCGATGTCCATGTTGCCCCTGACCTTCCGGCGGCCGAGCGCGTCGGTGTACTCGCGCGCGGGCTTGGTGACGAGCGTGTAGCCGTTGTAGTGCAGCCAGTCGATCAGCGGGCGGATCGGCGAATAATCCTCGGTCTCGAGCAGCGCGGTGTAGTAGAACGCGCGCACCAGCTTGCCGCGCCGCATGAACTCCTGTCGCAGGAGCTTGTAGTCGATGTCGAAGCCCAGCGACCGCGCCGCCGCATAGAGGTTGGACCCGTCGATGAAGATCGCCAACCGTTCGTCCTTGTAGAACATGAAGCGTCCTTTCATGCCCCGGGACGTCGTTCTGTCCGCGGCGCGACGTTGCCCGCGTCGCCGGGGTCTGCCGTGAAGTTCGAAACCTAAAGGAATGCATCGCGACCGCAAGGCGCATGTTAACCCTTGTGGCAGGACCTGACCAAAAGGACAGGTCGGCCCGCGCTTGTGCAGGCCAAGGCTGCTTTTGCCCTTGTCAAGCCCTGATTCTGCGCCTACCAAACGTGGTCTCGCTGCTGCCGGATGGAGTCGCCATGGCCCGGGTCACCGTTGAGGACTGCGTCGACAAGGTTCCCAATCGCTTCGAGCTGGTGCTTCTGGCCGCCCACCGGGCGCGCGAGATCGCCGCGGGCAGTCCCATCACCGTCGAGCGCGACAACGACAAGAATCCGGTCGTCGCGCTGCGCGAGATCGCCGACGAGACGCAGCCGGCCGACGCGCTGCGCGAGCGCATGATCGCGAGCTTCCAGACCCAGATCGAGGTGGACGTGCCCGAGGACGACCAGATGGCGCTGCTGATGGGCGCCGAGCTGGACCGCCCGGTGCAGGACGACATGTCCGAGGAGCGCCTGTTGCGCGCCCTCATGGAGGCCCAAGGCCAGGGCTGAGGCCCGGGTCGGAGGGGGGCAGGCGGACGTGCCCGGCACCCTTGCGCCCACGCGCGAGCCGAACCGGATGATCGAGGTCGAGGACCTCGTCGCGCTGGTCCGCAACTACAACCCCCGGTGCGATGCCGGGCTGATCCGCCGCGCCTATGCCTTCGGCCGGCGGATGCACGAGGGTCAGGCGCGGCAGTCCGGCGAGCCCTACTTCACGCATCCCGTCGCGGTCGCCGCCCTTCTGACCGAGATGCGGCTCGACGACGCCTCGATCGTGACCGCCCTGCTGCACGACACGGTCGAGGACACCCGGGCAACGCGCGAGGACATTGCCGCACAGTTCGGCGAGGAGGTCGCCGAGCTCGTGAACGGGGTGACGAAGCTCACCCATCTCCAGCTGACCTCGTCCGAGGCGAAGGAGGCGGAGAACGTCCGCAAGCTCTTGATCGCGATGTCCAAGGACCTTCGCGTGATCCTCGTCAAGCTGGCCGACCGTCTGCACAACATGCGCACGATCAAGTCGCTGCCGCCGGCCAAGCAGGCCCAGAAGGCGCGCGAGACGATGGAGATCTACGCCCCGCTCGCCGGGCGGATGGGCATGCAGTGGATGCGCGAGGAGCTCGAGGATCTTGCCTTCCGGGTGCTCAACCCCGAGGCGCGGGCCTCGATCATCCGCCGCTTCATCACGCTGCAGCGCGACTCGGGCGATGTGATCCCCAAGATCACCAACGACATCCGCGCCGAGCTCGAGAAGGCCGGGATCGAGGCCGACGTCTACGGCCGGGCCAAGAAGCCCTATTCGATCTGGCGCAAGATGAAGGAAAAACAGCTCGAGTTCTCGCGTCTGTCCGACATCTACGGCTTTCGCGTCATCACCCGGACCGAGGCCGACTGCTATCGCATCCTGGGCGTGATCCACCAGCGCTGGCGGGCGGTGCCGGGGCGCTTCAAGGACTACATCAGCCAGCCGAAATCCAACGGCTACCGCTCGATCCACACCACGGTCTCGGGCCGCGACGGCAAGCGCGTCGAGGTGCAGATCCGCACCCGCGAGATGCACGAGGTCGCCGAGGCCGGCATCGCCGCGCACTGGGCCTATCGCGACGGCGAGCGGGCCGAAAACCCCTTTGCCGTGGACCCCGCGAAGTGGATCGCCGCGCTGACCGAGCGGCTGGACGCGGCCGACGACCACGATGCCTTCCTCGAGCATGTCAAGCTCGAGATGTACGCCGACCAGGTGTTCTGCTTCACGCCCAAGGGCGACGTGATCCAGTTGCCGCGCGGCGCCACACCGCTCGACTTCGCCTATGCGGTGCACACCAAGGTCGGCAACGCCTGCGTCTCGGCCAAGGTCGACGGCATCCGCGTGCCGCTGTGGACGCGGCTGAAGAACGGCCAGTCGGTCGAGATCATCACCGCCGAGGGGCAGCGCCCGCAGGCGACCTGGATCGACATCGTCACGACCGGCCGCGCCAAGGCCGCGATCCGCCGCAGCTTGCGCGAGGAGGACCGCGACCGCTTCGTGAAGCTCGGGCGCGAGCTTGCCCGGGTGGCATTCGAGGCCGTGGGCCGGCGGGTCAGCGACAAGGCGCTCGGCACCGCTGCGCGCACGTTGGGACTGCCCGGCGCGACCGAGCTGCTGGCACGCATCGGCAGTGCCGATCTCAGCGCCCGCGCGGTGGTCGAGGCGATCTATCCCGAGCTTGCGCTGCAGCCGGCCGAGGAGGTGGACGCCCGCCGCCCCGTGGCCGGCCTGCCACCGGCCGAGCCGTTCAAGCGGGCGTCCTGCTGCCAGCCGGTTCCGGGCGAGCGCATCGTCGGCATCACCTACCGCGGCCAGGGCGTGATCGTGCACGCCATCGACTGCGCCGCGCTGAGCGAGTTCGAGGATGCGCCCGAGCGCTGGGTGGACCTGCGCTGGCATTCCGGGCGGCATCCGCCGGTGCACACCGTCAGCCTCGGTCTCACGATTTCCAACGCCGTGGGCGCGCTGGGGCGCATCTGCAGCTTGATCGGCGATCACAAGGCCAATATCTCGGATCTGCAGTTCATCGACCGCAAACCGGACTTCTACCGCCTGATCGTTGACGTGGACCTGCGCGATGTGGAGCATCTGCACATGGTGATGACGGCGCTCGAGGCCGAAAGCGACGTGGCCGAGATCGAACGCATCCGCGACCTGAAACGCAAGCCCTGAGCGGGAGGGGGAGGCGCAAGGTGGTCTTCAAGCGGCGGACGCCCCGGACATTCCTTCAGCGCCTCGGCCAGCTCTTCTATCCCAGGGGCGGCTGGGGCAGGGCGGCCAGCTACATCTGGCACCGCATGCGCCGTCTGCCCGACGAGCCGCAGCGAATCGCGCGCGGCATGTTCGCGGGGATTCTTGCGTCGTTCACACCGCTGTTCGGCTTCCACTTCCTCATCGCCGCGCTGATCGGCTATGCGGTTCGCGCCAATATCCTGGCGTCGCTTCTGGCGACCTTCCTCGGCAATCCGCTCACCTTCCCGTTCATCGCGGGCTCGGCGCTGGGCACCGGCAACTGGCTGCTGGGCTACGAAGGCAACCTCAACTTCCCGCAGATCATGGCGGCGTTCTCGCGGGCGGGGTCCGAGCTGTGGCACAACCTCGTCGCGGTGGTCTCCGGCGAGCCCACGCACTGGTCCAGCCTGGCGCGCTTCTACGAGCGGGTGTTCCTGCCCTACCTCGTGGGCGGCATCATTCCGGGCACGCTGACGGGCCTTGTGGGCTATTTCGTGACCGTGCCGCTGGTGCGGGCCTATCAGGCGCGGCGCAGGAAGAAGCTGCGCGAGCGCTTCGAGCGCATCCGCGAGGCGATGGCCGAACGTGCCGCGGCGGCCGGCGGCGGCGGGCTTGGCGGCGGGCTTGGCGGCGGGCCGGCGGGGCCGGAGGGCGGCGCGCCGCCCCGGGCCATCGACGGATCGCCCGTGCCGCAGGATGGACATTCGCCGCTGCCGAGGGGATAGTCGCGTCGGCCGCGCCCGCCGGGGGCTGCCGGCCACGACGGGAAGGGGCGCTCCATGGCAGAAACAGGCAGACGGCGCGACCTGCGCCTTGGCGTGAACATCGACCATGTGGCGACCGTGCGCAATGCCCGCGGCACTGCCTATCCCGACCCGGTGCGCGCCGCTAGGCTGGCCGAGGCGGCGGGGGCCGACGGCGTCACCGCCCATCTGCGCGAGGATCGCCGCCACATCTCGGACGACGACATCGCCCGGCTGATGGCGGCCCTGCGCCTGCCGCTGAACCTCGAGATGGCGGCGACCGAGGAGATGCAGGCCATCGCCTTGCGGCATCGCCCCCATGCCGTCTGCCTTGTGCCCGAGCGGCGCGAAGAACGCACGACCGAAGGCGGCCTCGACGTCCTGCGCGAGGAGGCGCGGCTTGCCGACTTCATCGCGCCCCTCGCTGCGGCGGGCTGCCGGGTGTCGCTGTTCGTTGCCGCCGATCCCGCACAGATCGAGGCCGCCCGCCGCGTGGGCGCCGCGGTTGTGGAGCTGCACACCGGCGCCTACTGCGACCTGCACCACGAGGGGCGCCTGGCCGAGCGCGATGCCGAACTCGCGCGCCTGCGCGCCGAGGCGGCCCGGGCGGCGGCGCTGGGGCTTGAGGTGCATGCCGGCCACGGGCTGACCTACGAGACGGTGGGGCCGGTGGCGGCGATTCCGGAGCTGCGCGAGCTCAACATCGGCCATTTCCTGATCGGCGAGGCGATCTTTGTGGGCCTCGGTCCGGCGATCGAGGGCATGCGTCGGGCGATGGACGCAGCGCGCGGGGGCTAGGCGGGGGCGGCGATGATCCTCGGGATCGGCACCGACCTTGCCAATATCGAGCGCATCGAAGGCACGCTCGCCCGCTTCGGCGACCGCTTTCTCGACCGGGTGTTCACCGCCGCCGAGCGGCGCATGGCCGCGCGCCGGCCGCGGGCGGTCGCGGCCACCTATGCCAAGCGCTGGGCGGCCAAGGAGGCCTGCTCGAAGGCGCTGGGGACCGGGCTGCGCATGGGGGTCGCCTGGCGCGAGATGGGGGTGGTCAACCTGGCCTCGGGCCAGCCGACCATGCAGATCACCGGCGGCGCCGCGGTCCGGCTGCAGGCGCTGATGCCGCCGGGGCTGCATCCGCGCATCCATGTCACCATCACCGACGACCACCCATGGGCCCAGGCCTTCGTGGTGATCGAGGCGGTGCCCGGCGACACGCCCTATCACCAACCGGCGCACCTGCCGCCACAGCCTTGACGTCGCAGCCTTGACTTCGCCCGGATCGGGCTGCACATAGCCCCGACCCAATTCCCCCAGAACGATGCCCCCGGCAACAGCCCGATTGGAAAGCGCCCCGCATGGCCCGCAAACAGACAAAGAACGACGGCTTCTGGGAGACCCTGAAGACCATCTTCTGGGCGCTGGTCATCGCCATGGTGTTCCGCTCGGCGCTGTATCAGCCGTTCTCGATCCCGTCGGGCTCGATGAAGCCGACATTGCTGGTGGGCGACTATCTGTTCGTGTCAAAATTCGCCTATGGCTATTCGCACTACTCGCTGCCCTTCGCGCCGGACTGGTTCGAGGGCCGGATCTGGGCCGAGATGCCCGAGCGCGGCGACGTGGTGGTGTTCAAGCGGCCCGGCAAGGACGCCTGCACCCAGGGCCCGATCGGCATGGTGACCGGGGTGGTCGGCGCTTTGGTCGGCAGCGGTGGCAGGGGCCCCGACGACTGC
>CALJZN010000108.1 GCA_937983405.1 uncultured Paracoccaceae bacterium | reverse complement strand
CGCCCGGACGTGACGCATACGCCGCCGCCGCCGGACGGGTCATCCCCGCGTGGGCGGGGAACGCCATTGTCCGGTGTGTTTGCCGTTGCCGTAAAGCGGGTCATCCCCGCGTGGGCGGGGAACGCGAGCGTCCGCGCCGACTGCCGCAGCCGCTCCGCGGGTCATCCCCGCGTGGGCGGGGAACGCTCTTGCTGCAGTTAATTGACCTACCGAGGAAATTCAACTGTCAAAGAGCCTACCGAGTTTCCGGCCCCGAGTCCGGGTCGGGTTCGGGCCCCCGTCGCTGCCGGCCGGACGGGCGCTGCGACATCGGGTGATCCTTCGGATAGAAGCTGACCAGTTTCAGCCCGTCGAAGTCAACCGGCATCCGGCGGTTCGTGCCCACGGTGGCGAAATCGAAGCCCTGGTCGGTCGGTGCGTCCCAGATCATCACCGCGTCGCCGTCCTCGATATAGGCCACCACCTGGTCCCAGATCCGCATCCGCGTGCGCGCCGAGTAGTCGCCCACGAAGACCCCCGCCCGCACCTCGAGAAGCCAGACCTTCAGCCGACCCGACAGCCGCGGGGGCGCGTTCGTCATCACGATCACCATCATGGCCCGTCCTCCGGGTCGGCGAAGGCGGGGCCGGCGGCCTCGGGCGGGGGCGGGGGCTTGGGCAGCTCGCCCGCGGCCAGAACCTCCTCGATCTGCGGGATGATCTTTGCCAACAGGCCCGTGCGGCGGAAGCTGTCGCGGCAGGCCTGGCGCACGGCGCGCTCGACCGGCAATGTCAGCCGCCCCTTCTGCGCCAGGCCCGCGATGCGGAAGGCCTCGGGCACCACCGTCTGCAGCTTCCACAGATCGGCGATGTCGTAGACGAAGCTCAGCGCCTTGCCGGTGTGCAGGAAGCCGATGGCGGGGGAATAGCCCGCGGCCAGCACGGCCGCCTCGCACAGCCCGTGCAGGCAGGCGGTGGCGGCCGAAAGGCAGCGGTTGGGCAGATCGGCCGCGGCCCAGTCGCCCGGATCATAGGCGCGGCGGCGCCAGTCCACCCCGTGCTGGCGGGCCAGCAGCGCATAAGTTTCGCGCACGCGCACGCCTTCGATCCCGCGCAGCTGGTCGATCGAGCGGCGCTGCGGCGCGGCCTCGCCGAAGCGCATCTCGTACATCCGCCGCACCACGCGCAGGCGGGCAGAGTCGTCCAGCGCGATCTGCGCCTGCCAGAGGAGCTTGTCGGCGCGCTCGCCCCCCGGACGGCCGGCGGAATAGAGCCGCACCGCCCCCTCGCCCACCCAGACCAGAAGCGTGCCGGCCTGCGCGGCCAGGGCGGCGGCGCGGTGCGAGACGCGGGTGCCGGGCTCGAGCAGCAGGCAGGCGATGCCGCCCACGGGGATGACGCTGCGGATGCCGCCCTCGTCGATGGCGACGAAACAGCCGTCGTCCACGTCGAGCTGCGCGCGTTCGACGAAGACCAGCGCGGCGCGGTCCTTCAGCGGAATGGGGCGGGCGGGCGGCAGGCCGGGGATGGTCTCGGTCATCGCCGCCCGGCGCCGGTCATTGGCCCGCGCCGGGCGCGAAGGGGTTCACAAGCTTCACGCCGGTCGGCCGGTAATCGGCGGTATTGCCGGTGACCACGGCCGCGCCCCGCACGATCGCGGTTGCGGCGATCATCAGATCGGCCCCCTTGTGGCCGAGGTCCTGCGACAGCCGGCCCCAGACCTGCGCCTCGTCGGGCCCGAAGGGCAGGATGCGGTCGGCAAACAGATGCTGCGTGCGGTCGATCCAGGCGCGCAGGTCGGCGGCAAAGGCCGGGTTCTGCCGCTCCTGCGCGCGGATGCCGCGCGCGATCTCGCCCAGCGTGATGACGCTGAGAAACAGCGCGGCCTCGGCCTGCGCGCCCAGCCAGGCGGCAAGAAGCGGCGCGCGGTCGGGCCGGCGCGCGGCCGAGAGCACATCGGTATCGAGCAGATACATGCGCGGGCGCGATCAGAAGGCGACATCGCGCGGGTGCACCTCGGCCCGGGGCGGTTCCGCACCCGGAAAGGCCATCAGATGCGCGGCAAAGCTGCCGCGGCGTTCGGCGGCGGCCGCGACAAGCCGCTCGTAGTCCTCGGCCGCCACGACCACCACCGCCTTCCGGCCGCGGCGCGTCACCGCCTGCGGCTGGCCGGCCAGCGCGGCCTCGACCACGGCGGAAAAGCGGTTCTTGGCATCCTGCAGCGTCCACATGGCGGCACCATATCTGTCTAGCCATCCGGCTAGCAGGATAGGCGCGCACCGGCCTCGGCGCAAGGGACGGGCGGTCGCATCATCAGGGCCGGGGCCCGGCAGCAGGCAGGCGATGCCGCCCACGGGGATGACGCTGCGGATGCCGCCCGCGGCGATGGCGAAGAAACAGCCGTGGTCCACAGCGCGCTGCGCGCGCTCGGCAAAGACCGGCGCGGCGCGGTCCTTCGGCGGGACGGGGCGGGCGGGCGGCAGGCCGGGGATGGTCCGGGTCATCGCGGCCCCCCTGCCCCGTCACACCCCGGTCAAGAGCAGGTCGAGCGCGTTCTGGATCGCCGCGCCCTGCCCCGCCAGCGGCACCGGCTCGCCGCGCAGCAGGCCGGCGGGCACGGCCGACAGGAACTGCGTCACCATCACCGCGGGGTTGCCCGCGACCGTCAGCACCGGGTTCAGCCGCCCGGCGGGGCGCGGCGCGGCCTCGGGCGGCATCAGCGGCACCACGATGCGCGTGTTGAGGTCGCGCAGAAGGTCGGCCTGCACGTCCAGCAGCCAGCCCGCGCCCTCGGGGTCGGGCCAGGCGTCGAACCGCGCCATCAGAACGGCCGGTGCCGGGCCAGGGGCAGACCGTGCGCCTCGACCCAGGCGTTGGAACTGGCCAGCGCCTCGGCATTCTCGGCCCGCCAGCGGGCGGCGCGCGCCTCGGCCACGGCGGCGCGCAGGCCGGCCTCGGCCGCGGCCGACAGGTTCAGGCCAAGCGCCCGCGCCTCGTCCACCAGGGCGGCATCCAGCGACAGATTGGCGGGACGGCGGGGCATGCCCATAAAAGCCTCCATGATCCATGCGCAAATGATATGCGCAAAGGCGCGCGGGTCAAGCCCGGCGGATCAGCATCAGCCCGCAGCCGAAGGCCTTGGCCCGGCCGAAGCCACCGGTCGTCTCCGCCCCGGGAGGCCAGCGGAACCGCGCAAGGAAAGCGGCGGGGTCGGCGACCTCGATCTGCCCTTCGAAGTCCAGCACGCCAAAGCGCGGGCGGCGCGTGCCCTGCCCCGGCGGCTCGGCCACGTCATAGGCGATGACGCCCGCCGCGGTCACGCAGAACCCCGCCCGCGCCCCCTGCCCCTCCAGCCAGCGCCGCCCGGCTTCCTGCGCCAGCTCCAGCCGACGGGGCGCGCGCGCCCCCTTCGGCAGGCCGTGCAGCGCCTCCATCACCACGTCGCGGTGCTGCTTGCGGCCGTCGGGCGCGGTCACGGTGCGGGTGGCGTTGGCGCGCAGGACAAAGGCCAGCCGGTCGCCGGGGGCGAGGTCGGGGGCGAAGGGCTGCGCCTCGGGCGGCTCGAACAGCGCGCTCTCCCCCGGCGGGCGCGGCGAGAGCACCAGAAACACCCCGCCGCCCATGTCGCGCCACAGGAAATCGCGCCTGGCCCCGGAATCGCCGGCGAAGGCCGACCAGACCAGCCGGTGATGCGCATCCAGCCGCGCCCCGGCGGCCGGGGGGTTCAGAACCTGCGCCAGCGCCGCGACATCGGGCGTCCGCTTCAGGGTCAGGCGCGACAGATACATCAGGCGGCGTCCTCGATCTCGGCCTCGCCCTCGGGTTCGGCGGGCGGCGCAGCGGCGGCCAGCGCCGTGCCCATGGCGCGGGCGGCCAGTTCCGCCAGCCGGGTCCGGCGGTCGGCGATGAAGCCACTGAAATCATTGGCGCGCAGCAGATCGGGGTCGATCAGGTGGCTGCGCAGGATCTCGTTCATCTGCGGGCGCGTCAGGCCGTGGCGCGCCTCGATCCGCGCGAGGTAGTCTGACGGCGCGCGTCCGCCGATCTCGCGGTTCGATGCGGCCGTCAGCGGCGTCTTGTTCAGGATGCTGTCGTAGCGGTCCGGACCGATCCCCTGCCTCTCGCACCAGGCGCGGGGGAAGATGTGGTGCACATCCATCGGATCGGCGTGGAAGGTGGCGATGTCGGCCGGCTTGCCGGTGATGAAGTCGCGGCAGCCCTGCCGCAGCAGCAGTGCCGTGAAGCCGCGGTAGGCCGCCGAGAGGCGCATGCGCAGGCTGTCCAGCCGGTCGGGGTTGAAGGTCAGCAGCCGCATCCGGTCGGGCTCGGCCCCGCCCTGCAGCCAGCGGGTCACCTCTTCGGCGTCCTTGGCCAGCTTCGATTCCGGGCTCGCGCCGTAATCCTCGGCCAGCGAGGTGCGCCAGAACCAGCGTTCCAGCTTCTCCCTGGCGGCGGCGCT
>CALJZN010000107.1 GCA_937983405.1 uncultured Paracoccaceae bacterium | reverse complement strand
GACCGCCCCCCACCACGCCCGCCCGCCGGCCCGCCCGGCGCCGCCGCGCCGGCGTGCGACGCGCGCCGCCGCCGGCACCGGCCGCACCGCCGCGCCCGTGCCGCTAGTGCAGGTTGTGCTGCGAGCCCGTGCCTTCCTCATCCATCAATCCCCGTCCCGTCAGGAAGCGGTCGAGCCGGTAGCGCGCCGCCACCGGATGGGGCTGGCCCGTCGCCATCAGATGCGCCAGACACCAGCCCGAGGCCGGCACCGCCTTGAACCCGCCGTAGTTCCAGCCGCAGTTGAGATAGAGCCCCTCGACCGGGGTGCGGTCGATGACGGGGCTGCCGTCGGGCGTCATGTCCATGATGCCGCCCCAGCTGCGCAGCACCTTCGCGCGGCCGATCATCGGCATCAGCGTCATCGCCGCCTCCATCACATGCTCGGCCATCGGCAGGTTCCCCCGCGCGGCATAGCTGGCATAGAAGTCGATGTCGCCGCCGAACACCAGCCCGCCCTTGTCCGACTGGCTGATGTAGAAATGCCCCATGCCGAAGCTCACGACATGGTCGATCACGGGCTTCAGCCCCTCGGTGACGAAGGCCTGCAGGATGTGGCTTTCCACGGGCAGGCGCAGCCCCGCCATCGCCGCGACCTGGCTCGACCGGCCGGCCACGACGATCGCCACCCGCCGGGCGCGGATCGCCCCCCGCGTCGTCTGCACCCCGGTCACGCGGCCGGCCGAAATGTCGATCCCCGTCACCTCGGCGTTCTGGATCAGGTCGACCCCGCGGGCGTCGGCCGCGCGCGCATAGCCCCAGGCCACCGCATCGTGGCGCGCCGTGCCGCCGCGGGGGTGCAGCAGGCCGCCCAGAATGGGAAAGCGCCCCTGCTCGAAGTCGAGATAGGGCAGCAGCCGCCGCACCCCCTCGCGGTCGAGCAGCACGGCATCGTCGCCCTGGTTGATCATGGCGTTGCCGCGGCGGGCGAAGGCATCGCGCTGGCCGTCGGAGTGGAAGAGGTTGACGAGCCCGCGCTGCGAGACCATCGCGTTGTAGTTGAGCTCGCGCTCGAGCCCCTCCCACAGCTTCAGCGAGTGCGAGTAGAACTCGGAGTTGCCCGGCAGGATGTAGTTGGCGCGGATGATCGTGGTGTTGCGCCCGACGTTGCCCAGGCCGATCCCGCCCTTCTCGACCACCGCGACATCGGTGATGCCGTGGTTCCGCGCGAGGTAGTAGGCGGTGGACAGCCCATGCCCGCCGCCCCCGATGATGACGGTGTCGTAGGCGGGCTTCGGCGCGGCCTCGCGCCAGGCGGGGCGCCAGCCGCGGTTGCCCGCAAGCCCCTGCCGCAGGACCTGCCAGCCCGAATAGCGCACTTCCCTGCCTCTCCGATCGCTCCGCGGCGGCAGTCAACCGGCTCCGCGCGGAAAGCGCAAGGGGCAAGCGCGCCCTCGCCCGGCACGGCCGCCGGTCGCCCGCCGCGGCGCGGGCGGCCGGCGGACCGCCGTCACAGGAAGCTGAAATCGCCCGCCTCCAGCGTGCCGAAGGCGACGCCCTCCAGCAGGATCGTGGTGCCCCAGGGGGTGACGATCTGGGTGGCGAGCCCGCCGTTCGCCGCCACCAGCATCAGCTCGGCAAAGCTGCCCCCCTCGATGCGGATCACGTCCAAGCCCGTCTGGAAGTCGGCGATCGTGTCGGTGCCCTCGGCCAGCGTCCGGTCGAACTCGAACACGTCCGCGCCATTGCCGCCGGTCATCGTGTCGTTGCCCGACCCGCCGCGCAGCGTGTCGGCGCCGCTGCCGCCGTCGAGCAGGTCGCGGCCGGGCCCGCCCGAAATGAGGTCGTCGCCGTCGCCGCCGAACAGCCGGTCGTTGCCGCCATCGCCGCGCAGGATGTCGTTGCCCGCCCCGCCCTCGATCCGGTCGGCCTGCGCCCCGCCGTAGAGCGTGTCGTTGCCTGCGCCCGCCCTGAGCGTGTCGTTGCCGGTGCCGCCGATCAGCTTGTTGTTGCCGAGCAGATCGCTCAGCAGGTCGTTGCCGGCGCCGCCGTCGAGCCGGTCGTTGCCCGACCCGCCATCGAGCCGGTCGTCGCCGTCCTCGCCGAAGAGCGAATCATTGTGCGCTCCGCCGCCCAGCGTGTCGTTCCCCGACCCGCCGTAGAGCTTGTCGCGGTCGCGCCCGCCGTCGAGCGCGTCGTCGCCATCCCCGCCGAGGAGCGTGTCGTCGCCGGCCATGCCCGCGATCGTGTCGTTGCCGCCACGCCCGTCGATGTTGTCAGCCCCGGCGGTGCCGGTGAGGGACTCGGCGGCGTTGGTGCCGAAATACTGCGGCGCAAACTCCTGAGCGTAGATCTGCGGCGCACTGCCATAGATGTCGAAGCCGTGCCAGGCGATGACATATCCGCCGCCCGCAAGCGCGGCGATGTCGGCGCCGTCCTGATGCCCCGCGGTCGTGGTGTTGACCAGCGTCTCGGAACCCACCGGCGCCCCCGCGGCGTCGAACCGCTGCTGGTAGATGCCGCCGTCCGAACCGTCCTGCCCGACCGAGGTCCAGGCGACGACGAAGCCGCCGTCGGGCGTGGCCGCCACCGCGGCGTTGCCCTGGAAGCCGCCGGTCGTGCTGTTCACGGCGATCTCGCCGCCCACCTTCGCCCCGGCGGCGGTGAACATCTGCGCGAAGACGCCGGCATCCGAGCCGTCCTGCCCGTAGGAATGCCAGACCACGACGAAGCCGCCGCCGGTCAGCCATGCCACGGCGGGCGCGCGCTGGTTGTCGCCGGTGGTGGTGTTCACGCCGAACTCGGCCCCCGACGGAGTGCCGTCGGCCTCGAAAATCTGGGCGAAGATGCCGTCGCCCGACCCGTCCTGTCCGCCGCGGCCTTCCCAGACCACCACGAAGCCGCCGCCGGGCAAGATCGCGACCGCAGGCTTCCACTGATCGCCCGCCGTGGTGGTGTTCACCGGGAACTCGCCGCCCACCGGCGCGCCGTTGGCCCCGTAGAGCTGGCCCTTGATGTCGTAGGGGCCATAGAGGCCCTCGCCGGACTGCCACACGACCACATGCCCAGAGGCGCCCAGCGCGGCGACGGCGGGGTTGTCCTGGGTGTAGGCGGTGACGCTGTTGACGCGCACCTCGCCCGAGAAGGCGCCGGCATCGGGGGAAAAGGCGACGGCCCCGATCTCGCCGCCCGAATAGGCGCCGATCGTCTTGTTGTTCGAGTAGTAGGCGGCGATGACGTTGCCATTCGCGAGCGTCGCCAGGGCCGGATGCTGCGAGGTGTAGAAGACATCGGGGTTGACGCGGAACTCGGCGGTCAGCGGTGCCCCGCCCGGGGCGAAGCTTCGGGCATAGACGTCCCAGACGTCGAGATCGAAGGTGCCGGGGACATACTGCTGGATCATGCTGCTCCAGCCGACGGTATAGCCGCCGTCCGCCAGCCCTGTGACGGACGGACCGACCTTCCAAGAGCCTGCGGGACCGCTGACAAGAATTTCCGACGCAACCGGAATCGGGGGGGACGACATGGTGAAGGCCTCCGCTCTCGAGATTTTCCAGTTCGCGAATATTAGCATGGGTCCGCCACGGACGGATTTGACCTTGGTCAAATCCGCCGGGGCCGTCGCCCCCGCGGCCGGGCCGGACGGCGCAGCCCTGCGCCCCGGCGCTCGCCGGCCCCTGCCCGCACCACCATCGGCGCGCTCAGAGCCCCTTGGCGCGGTAGCTTGCCGCCACGCGGCGGATGGCGACGATGTAGGCGGCGGTGCGCAGGTCGGTCACGCCCGGATGGCCGTGCCAGACCTCGCGCATCGACCGGTAGGCGGCGCGCATCGTGTCGTCGAGGCCCGAGCGGACCAGCTCGAGCTCGTCGGCCCCGCGCAGGTATCTCTCCTTGAAGCCGGGCGACAGCGTCCAGCCCAGCCCCCTGTCCGCCGAAAGCCGTTCGAGTTCCGCCACCAGCAGCATGTGCCGCGCCTCCTCCTGCCGGCGCTGGATACGGCCGAAGCGGATGTGGCTGAGGTTCTTGACCCATTCGAAGTAGGACACCGTCACCCCTCCGGCATTGGCGTAGAGGTCGGGGATGACCACCGTTCCCTTCTGCCGCAGGACCTCGTCGGCCCCGGCGGTGACGGGGCCGTTCGCGGCCTCGAGGATCAGCGGCGCGCGGATGCGCGCGGCGTTGCCGCGGTGGATCACCCCCTCGAGCGCAGCGGGAATGAGGATGTCGCAATCGGCCTCGAGCAGCGCGGCGCCATCGGCGGCCCAGGCGACGTTGGGAAAATCCTTCAGCCCGCCGTGGCGCGCCAGCCAGTCCTTCGCCGCCTGCACGTCGAGCCCGGCGGGATCGTGCAGCGCCCCGTCGCGCTCGATGATGCCGATCACCTTCGCGCCGTCCTCCTCGGACAGGAACCGCGCGGCGTGGTAGCCGACGTTGCCAAGGCCCTGGACGATGATGCGCTTGCCCGCGAGCCCGCCCGACAGGCCGGCCCTGGCCACGTCCTCGGGATGGCGAAAGAACGCGCGCAGCGCATACTGCACGCCGCGCCCCGTCGCCTCGATGCGGCCCTCGATGCCGCCCGCGTTCAGCGGCTTGCCGGTGACGCAGGCGCGGGCGTTGATGTCGGTGGTGTGCATCCGCGCATACTGGTCGGCGATCCACGCCATCTCGCGTTCCGATGTGCCCATGTCGGGGGCAGGCACGTTCTGGGCTGGGCTGATGAGGTCGCGCTTGATCAGCTCGTAGGCGAAGCGGCGGGTGATCTGCTCGAGCTCGTGCTCCTCGTAGGCGCGCGGGTCGAGGCACAGCCCGCCCTTGGAGCCGCCGAAGGGCGCCTCGACCAGCGCGCATTTGTAGGTCATCAGCGCCGCCAGCGCTTCGACCTCGTCCTGGGTGACCGAGGGCGCATAGCGGATGCCGCCCTTGACCGGTTCCATGTGCTCGGAGTGGACCGAGCGGTAGCCGGTGAACGTCTCGATGCGGCCGCGCAGGCGCACGCCGAAGCGGACGGTGTAGGTGGAATTGCAGACGCGGATCTTCTCCTCGAGGCCCGGAGCAAGGTCCATCAGCGCGGCGGCGCGGTTGAACATCAGATCCACGCTCTCGCGGAAGCCGGGCTCGGTCGTCGGGGTCATCGCATCCTCCGTCATCCGCCTGCCGTTCGTCGCCCCCGCCCCGGGGGGGACCGCGTGCTGCCCCGTCCGGCCCCGTTCACGCGCCGCCAGGACGGCCCTGCCACCCTACCCATCCGGCCCGCCGATTCGCACCACCCCGTTGCCTGCCCGGCCGGTCCCGCCCCGAGGGCCCGGCCCGGCGCGGCGCCAGGCGCAGGCACGGCGCGACAGGCGGTCGCGGCGCGGCACCCCCCCCAAAAGTGGCGGCCGGCGGGGCCCGTTGTTGGCGCCGCCACGCGCGTCCGCGAGGGCCCGCCATAATCCTGCCCGGAAGTCGCGGATAACTGCACAGCTGCACGCAGCCCGCCCGGGAACGGTTCCGGCGGTGGCCTCGGCGGCGGCGACGGCGGGGTGGGGCCCGGGCGGCGCAGATGCAACGAAGGGTGAGATCATGGACGGCTCCACCGACCCGCATGCCGCGTCGCGCAAGGGCAACCGTCGCGGCGGCCGCGCCGCGGCGTTCCTGCGCGACTCGGACGGTGCGCTGCTCGTCTTCGGTGTCTACATCCTTGTCCTGATGCTCATCGTCGGCGGCCTGTCGGTCGATCTGATGCGCTACGAGGCGCAGCGGTCGCGCATCCAGAACACCGCCGACCGCGCTGCGCTGGCCGCCGCCTCGATGCGCCAGGAGCTCGAGCCCGAGGAGGTGGTCGCCGACTACTTCGCCAAGGCCGGCTTCTCGGCCTACCACACCGGCACCACGGTCGATGTCGGGCTGAACTACCGCAACGTGCAGGCGCGGACGACCACATCGGTCAACACCCTGTTCATGCGGCTGATGGGCATCGACACGCTGGCCTCGCCGGGCGCCGGGTCGGCCGAGGAGCGGATCACCAACGTCGAGATCGCGATGGTGCTCGACATCTCGGGGTCGATGCAGCAGACGCCGTCGCGCATCGTCAACCTCAAGGCCGCTGCGGACGAGTTCGTCGCCAAGATCCTTGCCGACGACACCGACAACCGCATCTCCATCAGCCTCGTGCCCTATAACGGGCAGGTGAACATCGGGCCGCAGCTGACGCAGCTGTTCAACATCACCCACCGTCACGGCATCGCCGATGTCAACTGCGTGGACATGCCGCCGTCGGTCTACGACAGCCTGACGCTGTCGCGGTCGCTGCCGATGTCGCAGACGGCCGACGCCGACACCTTCACCACGGTCTTTTCGGGATCGACGCCGCCGGACAGCTGGAACTTCTCGAACCGGGCGCCGAACCCCGGCAACAAGTGGTGCCCGCCGAACCCGGCCAACTTCGTGCGCCCGCTGCAGAACAACGCCGCGACGCTGCGCGCCCAGATCCAGGCGCTGACCGCGGTCGGGGCAACCTCGATCGACGCCGGAATGCGCTGGGGGCTGACGCTGCTCGACCCGGGCTCGCGCTCGGTCGTGTCGGACCTCGTCGCGATGGGTGCCGTTCCCGCGCATTTCGCCGGCCGGCCGCTGGATTTCGACGATCCCGAGGTGCTGAAGGTGATCGTGCTGATGACCGACGGCGAGCACTTTCCCGAGGAGCGGGTGAACGACGCCTACAAGTCGGGCATGTCGCCCATCTGGCGCAGCAACGGCGACGGCAACTATTCGATCCATCATCCGACCCAGTCGGGGAGCAACAAGTTCTGGGTGCCGCACCGCAACTCGGGCGCCGGCGAATGGCGGTCGGCCGCCTGGAACAGCGGCGGCGGCGTCACGCAACTCAGCTGGGTTCAGGTCTGGCAGCAGCTTCGGGTGAAATGGGTGGCCTGGCAGCTCTACGCCCGTCCGCTGGGCGGGGCAAACGCGTCGTCGCGCACTGCGATCTACAACAGCTGGGTCAGCAATTTCCGCTCCCTGACCCCGACCGCGACCATGGATGCCCGGCTCAACGGCCTGTGCACCATGGCCAAGGACCAGGGCGTGGTGATCTTCGGCATCGCCTTCGAGGCGCCCCCGGGCGGCGTCACGGCCATCCGCAACTGCGCCTCGCCGAACCGCTTCTACGACGTGCAGGGGCTGCAGATCGGCACCGCGTTCCGCCAGATCCGCAGCCAGATCAGTTCGCTCCGGCTGACGCAATGAGATCGCTCGCGCGCCTCGTCCGCAGCGCCCTTCGGCGCATCCGCGCCGAGGACGGGGCCGTGACGGCCGATTTCCTCTACGCCTTTCCGCCGATCATCCTGATGCTTCTGGCCTCGATCGAGGCAGGCATGGTGATGACCCGTGCGGTGATGCTCGAGCGCGCGGTGGACATGTCGGTGCGCGAGCTGCGCCTGGGCCTGCGGCCGAACCCGACGCACGACCAGCTCAAGGCGGACATCTGCGCGCGCCTGACGTTGCTGCTGCCACATTGCACCGATGTCCTCCTGCTGGAGTTGCGGCCCGTCAGCACGACCAGCTGGAACGTCTTCACCAGCGCGCCGACCTGCGTCGACCGCACGGCCCCCGTCCAGCCGCTGACCAGCTTCGTCCCCGGCGAGAGCAACGAGATGATGCTGGTGCGCGCCTGCGTCGTGTTCGACCCTTATTTCCCGACGACGGGGCTGGCCGCGGGCATGGTTCTCGACGCCTCGGGCGGCTACCAGCTTGTCGCCATGTCGGCCTTCGTCAACGAGCCGAGGTAGCCCATGCGCCGCATCCTGGCCAGGCTCGACCGCTTCCGCCGCGACGACCGCGCCGCGGTGTCGGTCGAGGCCATCCTGATGCTGCCGCTGCTGTTCTGGTTGATGATCGCGACCTTCGTCTACTGGGACGCCTTCCGCGCCGTGAACACCCATGTCAAGGCCACCTACACCGTCGCCGACATGATCGCGCGGCAGCTCGGCCCGGTGAACGCGGCCTTCATCAACGGGCTCGACAAGGTGCACCGGTTCCTCTCGAACACGGCCGACGGCGACAGCTGGCTGCGCGTGACCCACGTCCAGTATGACGGCGCGCGCAGACGCCACGTCGTGCTCTGGTCGCGCTCGACCGGCCCTGCCCCGGCGCTGACGACCGCGACCTTCGCGCCGCTCGCCGGGCAGATGCCGGTGATGTCGGATGCCGACACCGCGATCGTGGTCGAGGCCTGGCGCAACTTCCGCGAGATCGTGCGGGTCGGCGTGGGCGACCGCACGCTCTACGAGTTCACGGTGATGCGGCCCCGCTTCCTTTCGCCCATCCCCTTCGCCGGCTGAGGCCGCGTCCCGCCCGGCGCCCCTCTGTGCGTCCGCGCACAGTTGGGCGCAGGTCCGGCGTGGTTGAGCGGCACGGGCGATCCGCCTAGCTTCCCGCCGTCCGCAGGAGGTCGATGCCATGTCCATCCGCCCTGTCGCCCGGCTCCGCCACGCCGAGCCCACGCTCGAGGGCGCGGGCGTTAAACTGCATCGCGCCTTCGGCTTCCGCACGCCGGACGAGACCGACCCCTTCCTGCTCTTCGACGACTTCCGCAACGAGAGGCCCGAGGATTACCGCGCAGGCTTTCCCTGGCATCCGCACCGGGGGATCGAGACGATCACCTATGTCCTGGCCGGCACGGTTGCGCATGCCGACAGCCTCGGCAACCGCGGCCGGCTGGGCGCGGGGGATGTGCAGTGGATGACGGCCGGTTCGGGCATCCTGCATCAGGAAATGCCGCAGGGCGACGCGGCGGGGCGGATGCACGGCTTCCAGCTGTGGGCCAACCTGCCCGCGCGGCTGAAGATGACGGCCCCGCGCTATCAGGACGTGCAGGCGGCCGAGATCCCCGAGATCGTGGATGACGACGGCACGCGCGTGCGGGTGATCGTGGGCAGCTTCCGGGGCAAGACCGGGCCGGTGGACGGCATCGCGGCCGAGCCGCAGTATCTCGACATCGCGGTGCCGCCGCTGAAGCGCAGGCGCTTCCCCGTCGAGACCCGTCGCCGCGCCTTCGCCTATGTGTTCGAGGGGGCGGGCCGCTTTGCCGACGCTGCGCCGCCCAGGGGCGTGCTGCTGGAGAAAGAGGTGCTGGGGCAGGAGGCCAACATCCGCGACCTGTCGGGCGACCGGACGCTGGTGCAGTTCGGCGCGGGCGACGAGGTCACGGTGACGGCGGGGCCAGAGGGCATCCGCTTCCTGCTGGTCTCGGGCGCCCCCATCGAAGAGCCGGTGGCCTGGCACGGCCCGGTCGTGATGAACACCCGCGCCGAGCTGATGCAGGCGATGGCCGAGCTGCGCAACGGCACCTTCATCCGACCGGCGCACTGATCGCCGCGGCCGGGGGGCGGCGAGGGGCCGGGCGGCCCGCCCGGAGCGCGGGCGCGCGCGCCCGCAGCCCGGCCCGCGGGGGCGCCTGACCGCAAGCCCGCGCTTGCCCGCCGCCTGCCGCCCCGGCTATCCTGCCGCCCGATGCCCGCCCGGTTCCGCCTGCCCCGCGCCCTTGCCCTTGCCGCCGGCCTGGCCGCGCTGGCGGCGTGCGGCACGCTGCCCGACCTCGGCGCGCGCGAGGATCCGCCGGGGGCGCGGGACTACCCCGCGATCCTGCCGCTCGGCCCGCTGCTGGCCCAGGCGGAGGGCGGGGTGATCGCCCCCGACCTCACGGCATCGCTCGAGGCGCGGGGGGCGGCGCTGCGGGCCCGGGCGGCGGCGCTGAAGCGCCCGGTGATCGAGCGCGCCACCCGGGCGCGCCTGACGGCGGCGCTGGCGCGGCGGCGCGGCGGGTAGGACGCCCGTCGCGGCAGAGGTTGCGGCCCCGGCAGGCAAGGGATATTCCCTCGCCATCGCCCGGCCCTGCCCCTCGGAGTGCCCCATGCCCGACCCCCTTCGCCTTGGCCTTGCCGGTCTGGGGACCGTCGGCATCGGTGTCGTCAAGATCGTCCAGCGCCACGCCGCGCTCATCGCCGCCCGCGCCGGCCGCCCGGTCCAGATCGTCGCCGTCTCGGCCCGCGACCGCACCCGCACCCGCAGCGCCGACATTTCGGCCTATGCGTGGGAGGATGATCCGGTGCGCCTGGCCGCCCGGCCGGACGTGGATGTGTTCGTCGAGGTCATGGGCGGTTCGGACGGCCCCGCGAAGGCCGCGACCGAGGTTGCCATCGCCGCCGGCAAGGACGTGGTCACCGCCAACAAGGCGCTCCTGTCGCATCACGGCCAGGCGCT
Source organism: uncultured Paracoccaceae bacterium (assembly GCA_937983405.1). GTDB lineage: Bacteria > Pseudomonadota > Alphaproteobacteria > Rhodobacterales > Rhodobacteraceae > JAHDXW01. The sequence continues at coordinate 27,294 of CALJZN010000107.1, read as the reverse complement.
GGCGCTGGCGGCCGAGGCGCGCGGCCGCACCATCCGCTTCGAGGCGGCGGTGGCCGGGGGCATCCCGGTGATCAAGGCGCTGACCGAGGGGCTGGCGGGCAACGCGGTGCGCCGCGTGCTGGGTGTGATGAACGGCAGCTGCAACTACATCCTGACCCGGATGGAGACGGCCGGTCTGCCCTATGCCACCGTGTTCGAGGAGGCGCGGGGCCTGGGCTATCTCGAGGCCGACCCGACGCTCGACGTGGGCGGCATCGACGCGGGCCACAAGCTGGCGCTGCTGGCCGCGGTGGCCTTCGGCACGCGGGTGCATTTCGAGCAGGTGGCGATCGAGGGGATCGAGCGCGTCTCGATCGAGGACATCCGCCACGCCGGCGACATGGGCTTCCGCATCAAGCTGCTGGGGGTGGCGCAGATGACGGGCCGCGGGCTGGAGCAGCGGATGGCGCCCTGCCTCGTGCCCGCCGACAGCCCGCTGGGGCAGCTGCCCGGCGGCACGAACATGGTGGTGATCGAGGGCGACCCGGTCGGCCAGATCGTGCTGCGCGGGCCCGGCGCGGGCGAGGGGGCGACCGCCTCGGCGGTGATGGGCGACGTGATCGACCTGGCCCGCGGCATCCGGCTGCCCGTGTTCGGCCAGCCCGCCGCGGCGCTGGCAAATCCGCCGCCCGCAGTGCTGGCGGCCCCGGCGCCCTATTACCTGCGCCTGGCGCTGATCGACAAGCCGGGGGCGCTGGCCAAGGTGGCCGCGGCGCTGGGCGATGCGGGCGTGTCCATCGACCGGATGCGGCAGTATGGCCATGCCGCGCCGGAGGCGCCGGTGCTGATCGTCACCCACAAGACCACGCGCGACGCGCTCGACCATGCCATCGCCGCCTTCGCCACCTCGGGCGTCGTCGTGGGCGAACCGGTCGCGCTGCGGATCGAGGCCGTCTGATCCCTTGCCGCCCGGGCGCCGCGCGGGCTAGATGCGCCCGTCCCCGCCGCAACCGCCGGAGCCGCCGATGACCCGCAACGTCGATTTCAACGATCGCATGCTCTCGCTGGGCCTGGCCCGGGTGTCCGAGGCCGCGGCGATCGCCGCCGCGCGGCTGATCGGCCGCGGCGACGAGAAGGCGGCCGACCAGGCGGCGGTCGATGCCATGCGCACCCAGCTCAACCTTCTGGACATCAACGGCGTCGTCGTGATCGGCGAGGGCGAGCGCGACGAGGCGCCGATGCTCTATGTCGGCGAGACGGTGGGCACCGGCGAGGGGCCGGCGGTGGACATCGCCCTCGACCCGCTCGAGGGCACGACGCTGACCGCCAAGGACATGCCCAACGCCCTGACCGTGGTGGCCATGGGGCCGCGCGGGTCGATGCTGCACGCGCCCGATGTCTACATGGACAAGCTTGCCATCGGCCCGGGCTATCCGGCCGGGGTGGTGACGCTCGAGATGACCCCGGGCGACCGGGTGCGCGCGCTTGCCGCCGCACGGGGCTGCCGGCCCGAGGACATCACCGTCTGCATCCTCGAGCGCCCGCGCCACGAGACGCTCATCGCCCAGGTGCGCGAAACCGGCGCCTCGATCCGGCTGATCACCGACGGCGACGTGGCCGGGGTGATCCACTGCGCCGAGCGCGAGATCACCGGCATCGACATGTACATGGGCTCGGGCGGGGCGCCCGAGGGCGTGCTCGCCGCGGCGGCGCTGAAATGCATGGGCGGGCAGATCTTCGGCCGGCTGCTGTTCCGCAGCGACGACGAGGTGGCGCGCGCCCGCCGCGCCGGCATCGACGATCTCGACCGCGTCTATGCCCGCGACGACATGGTGACGGCCGACGTGATCTTTGCCGCCACCGGGGTCACCAACGGCTCGATCGTCCAGGGCATCAAGCGCGAACCCGGCTGGTTCACCGCCGAGACGATCCTGATGCGCTCCAAGACCGGCTCGGTCCGCCGGATGATCTACCGCACGCCGGTGGACCGCCCCGCCGCCGGGCGATGACGCCGGGCGCCGCGCGCGCCTTCCTCGGCGTCGAGGCCTCGCTGACCGGGCGCCGCTGGATCGGCCCCACCCCGGACGAGGAGCGGCTGGCCGAGGCGCTGGCGCAGGGCGCGGGGCTTGTGCCGCCGCTCGCCCGGGTTCTTGCCGGCCGCGGGGTGCCGCCCGAGGCGGCGGCGGCCTTCCTCGCCCCGTCGCTGCGCGACATGCTGCCCGACCCGCGCAGCCTGAAGGATGCCGGGCGCGCGGCGGCCCGGCTGGTTCAGGCGGCGCGCCGCGGCGAGCGCATCGCCGTCTTCGCCGACTACGACGTGGACGGCGCCGCCTCGGCCGCGCTGCTCATGGGCTGGCTGGGCGCGCTGGGCCGGCAGGCCACGCTGTATGTTCCCGACCGGATCGACGAGGGCTATGGCCCCAACCCGGCCGCCATGGCCGGGCTGGCGCGCGCCCACGAGCTTATCGTCTGCGTCGATTGCGGCACGCTCGGGCATGCGGCGCTGGCGGCGGCGGCAGGGGCCGATGTCGTGGTGCTCGACCACCATCTGGCGGGCGAGACGCTGCCGCCGGCGCTGGCCGTGGTCAACCCCAACCGCCAGGACGAGGACCGCAGCCTGTCCCATCTCTGCGCCGCCGCCGTGGTCTTTCTGGTGCTGGTCGAGGCCAACCGCCAGCTGCGCGCCGCGGGCCTTGCCGGCCCCGATCTGCTGGCCGAGCTCGACCTCGTGGCGCTGGCCACCGTGGCCGATGTGGCGCCGCTGGTGGGCGTCAACCGGGCGCTGGTGCGGCAGGGGCTGAAGGTGATGGCGCAGCGCCGGCGCCCCGGGCTTGCGGCGCTGGCCGATGTCGCGCGGCTGGACGGCCCGCCCACGAGCCATGCGCTGGGTTTCCTGCTGGGCCCGCGGGTGAACGCCGGCGGGCGGATCGGGCAGGCCGACCTCGGGGCGCGCCTTCTGTCCACCCGCGATCCGGCCGAGGCCGAGGCGCTCGCCCGGCAGCTCGACGCGCTGAACGAGGCGCGGCGCGGGATCGAGGCCGCGGTGCGCGACGCCGCCCTGGCGCAGGCCGAGGCGCGCGGTCTCGACGGCCCGCTCGTCTGGGCCGCCGGCGAGGGATGGCACCCCGGCGTCGTCGGCATCGTCGCGGCCCGGCTGATGCAGGCCACGGGACGGCCCGCGGTGGTGATCGGGATGACCGGGGACGAAGGCAAGGGCTCGGGCCGCTCGGTGCCGGGCGTCGATCTCGGGGCGGCGGTGCAGCGGGTGGCGGCCGAGGGGCTCATCCTCCGCGGCGGCGGGCACCCCATGGCGGCCGGCCTGACGGTGACGCGCGCGGGGCTTGGCGCCGCGATGGACCGGCTGGCCGAACTGCTCGCGCGGCAAGGCGCGGGCGCGGGGCGCGCGGCCGACCTGCGGCTGGACGGTCTGCTGGCCCCGGACGCCGCGACGGCCGAGCTGGCCGAGGCGCTGGAGGCCGCGGGCCCCTTCGGCGCCGCCGCCCCCGCCCCGCGGTTTGCCTTCGCCGACCAGCCGATCCGCCACCTCCGGCGCATCGGCGAGACCCATCTGCGGCTGACCTTCGGCGAGGGCGCGCGGCTCGACGCCATCGCCTTCGGCGCCTTCGACGGCCCGCTCGGCCCCGCGCTGTCGGCCCACGATGGCGCGCGGTTCCATCTGGCGGGTCGTCTCGAGATCTCGTGCTTCGGCGGACGGCGGCGCGCCGAACTGCGCCTGGATGACGCGGCTCCTGCCCTCTGCTAGGGCAAGGGCGGCGACGGGGGGCGCGGCCGGAGAGGCGCAGAATCCCCCTTGCGAGTTACCCCGCCTTTGCCTAAACACCGCCGCACGCAGGCTTGGCCCGTTCGTCTATCGGTTAGGACACCAGGTTTTCAACCTGGGAAGAGGGGTTCGACTCCCCTACGGGCTGCCACCGTCTTCATCCGCCGCCGTCTTTCCATCGGGGCGAGGGGCGTGGACGCCCGACCCGCCGGAACGGTCCGGCAAGGTCGCCGAATAGGGCCGCGGCGCGGAGACCCTCGACCATGGCGCGGACGGGGGCACGGACGGATGGGGGGCCGGACGACCGGAGACCCCGCTTCGGCCGAGGGCAGCCGCGCGGCGCAACCCGGGCAAGCCCGCCGGCCCGAACCGGCCGAGCGTTCATCCGGGGGGGGTTGAAATCCGCGCCGGGATCAAGCACCACTCGCTGGCCGATGCTCCGTGCCGTCACCGCCGCTCGGGCCCGGGGGGCCAAGCGCTGCGGGCCGCGGCCGGTCTGGGCGGGTGCCGGTCTGGGCGGGTGCCGGTCTGCGCCGGGGCCGGTCTGCGCCGGGGCCGGTCTGCGCCGGGGCCGGTCTGCGCCGGGGCCGGTCTGCGCCGGGGCCGGTCTGCACCGGGGCGAGGGCGGCGCCGGCGCTGCGGGGGCGCGAGGGGGGACGACCATGACCGCCATCGCCTGCGTTCACACCCGACCGGGACCGACGCGTTGACCGCGCAGGACCCGTCGTCGCTGCTGGCCATCGCCACGGCCGTGCGGACCCGCGCCTATGCACCCTACTCGCGCTTCAGGGTAGGGGCCGCGATCCGCTCGGCCTCGGGCGCCGTGCATGCCGGCTGCAATGTCGAGAACGTCGCCTACCCCGAGGGGCTGTGCGCCGAGGCCGGGGCCATCGCCGCCATGGTCGCCGCGGGCGAGACCGCGATCGCCGAAGTCCTGGTGATCGCCGACAGCCCCGAGCCGGTGCCGCCCTGCGGCGGCTGCCGGCAGAAGCTGGCCGAGTTCGCCGCACCCGACGTGCCGGTGACGCTGTGCACCACCTCGGGTGCGCGGCAGGTGACCACGGTCGGGGCGCTGCTGCCCGGGGCGTTCGCCGCGGCCCATCTTGCGGGGGCGGGGGCATGACCGATGCGCGCCGCATCATCGCCGCCGTGCGCGACCGCAAGGCGCTCGGCGACGAGGACTTCCGCTGGTTCGCCCGCGGGCTGGCCGACGGCACGGTGAACGACGCCCAGGCCGCGGCCTTCGCCATGGCGGTGCTGTGCCGGGGCCTCGACGAGAAGGGCCGCGTCGCGCTGACCCGGGCGATGCGCGATTCGGGCGAGACGATGGACTGGGATCTGCCCGGCCCGGTCATCGACAAGCATTCGACCGGCGGGGTCGGCGACTGCGTGTCGCTGCTGCTGGCGCCCGCGCTGGCGGCCTGCGGGGGCTATGTGCCCATGGTCTCGGGCCGCGGGCTGGGCCACACCGGGGGCACGCTCGACAAGCTCGAGGCGATCCCCGGCTACCGCACCGAGCTGCCCCCCGACGAGTTCCGCGCCGTGGTCGCCGCGACCGGCTGCGCCATCGTCGCCGCCGGCGACCGGGTGGCACCGGCCGACCGCCGCCTCTACGCCATCCGCGACGTGACATCGACGGTCGAATCGATCGACCTCATCACCGCCTCGATCCTGTCGAAGAAGCTCGCCGCGGGGCTCGAGGCGCTGGTGCTCGATGTCAAATGCGGCTCGGGCGCCTTCATGAAGACGCCGGCCGAGGCCGAGGCGCTGGCCCGCGCGCTGGTGTCCACCGCGCAGGGCGCCGGCTGCATGACGCGGGCGCTGATCACCGACATGAGCCAGCCGCTCGCCACCGCCGCGGGCAACGCGCTCGAGGTCATCGAGGTGATGGAGACGCTGACGGGCACCTCGGTGAACCACGCGCTGTGGGACGTGACCGTGGCGCTGGGCGGCGAGGCGCTGGCGCTGGGCGGGCTCGTGGCCGACGCGGCGCAGGGCGAGGCGCGGATCGAGGAGGCGCTGCGCTCGGGCCGGGCGGCCGAGGTCTTCGGGCGGATGGTGGCGGCCCAGGGCGGGCCCGCCGATTTCGTCGAGCGCTGGCCCGACCGGCTGCCCTCGGCCCCCGTGGTGCGCGAGGTGGGCGCGGCCGGGGCCGGTTTCGTCACCGCCATCGACGGCTTCGCCCTGGGCATGGCAGTGGTGGGGCTGGGCGGCGGGCGGCGGGTGCAGTCGGACCGCGTCAACCCCTCGGTCGGCCTGTCCGAGATTGCGGGCATCGGCGAGGAGGTTTCGCCCGACCTGCCGCTCGCGCTGATCCACGCCCCCTCGGAGGCCGCGGCCGATGCGGCCGAGGCGGCGGTGCGTGCCGCGTTCACGGTGGGGCCGAGCGAGCCGGACGACCCGCCGCTGATCCTCAAGCGGATCGGCTGATGCCGCGCGCCTTCGTCCTTGTCATGGATTCGGTCGGGGTCGGCGGGGCGCCGGACGCCGCCGCCTTCGGCGACGCGGGCGCCAACACGCTGGCCCATATCGCTGCCGCCCGGGCCGCGGCGGGCCGGCCACTGCGGCTGCCGGTGCTCGACGCCCTCGGCCTCGGCGCTGCGCTGCGGCTGGCCAGCGGGGCGGAGGCGCCGGGCCTCGGCGCCGCACCCGCAGGCCTGTGGGGCGCCGCGACCGAGGTGTCGCGCGGCAAGGACACGCCCTCGGGGCATTGGGAGCTGGCGGGCGTGCCCGTGCCCTGGGAGTGGACCTTTTTCCCCGCCACCGTCCCGGCCTTCCCGCCCGAGCTGGTGGCCGAGGTCTGCGCCCGCGCGGGCACCGCGGGCATCCTCGGCAACCGCCACGCCTCGGGCACGGCGATCATCGCAGAGCTGGGGGCCGAGCATCTGCGCACGGGCTGGCCGATCTGCTACACCTCGGCCGACAGCGTCTTCCAGATCGCCGCCCATGAAGAGGCGTTCGGCCTGACGCGGCTGATCGAGCTGTGCGCGGGCCTTGCGCCGTCGCTCCACGCCCGGCGGGTGGGCCGCGTCATCGCGCGGCCCTTCACGGGCAGCCCCGAGACCGGCTTCGTCCGCACCGGCAACCGCCGCGACTTCGCCATCGCCCCGCCGGCGCCCACGCTGCTTGACCGGGCGCAGGCGGCGGGGCGGATGACCTATGCGGTGGGCAAGATCGGCGACATCTTTGCCCATCGCGGCATCGGCCGGCTGCTGACGGGCCCCGACGACGCCGCCCTGTTCGCGCACTGCCGGGCGCTGGCGGCGGGTGCCGAGGACGGCTCGCTCGTCTTCGCCAACTTCGTCGAGTTCGACAGCCTCTGGGGCCACCGCCGCGACGCCATGGGCTATGCCGCCGCGCTCGAGCGCTTCGACGGCTGGGCGGGCAGCCTGCTCGCCGCGCTGCGCCCGGGCGATCTGATGCTCGTCACCGCCGATCACGGCAACGACCCCACCTTCCGCGGCAGCGATCACACGCGCGAGCGGGTGCCGGTGCTGGGGGCCGGGGTGGGGACACGGGCGGTGGGCCTTGTGGCCTTCGCCGATGTCGGGGCCAGCGTCGCCGCCCATCTCGGCCTTCCTCCCGAAGGCCCCGGACGGAGCTTTCTGTGACCCTGCCCAAGGTCGAGCTTCACCTGCACCTCGAGGGCGCCGCGCCCCCCGCCTTCATCCGCGGCCTGGCGCGGGAGAAGGGGGTGGACATCGCGGGCATCTTCGGCCCCGACGGCGGCTACCGCTTCGACGGCTTCGCCGGGTTCCTGCGGGTCTACGAGGCCGCGACCTCGGTCCTGACCTCGCCGTCCGACTATGCCCGGCTGACCCGCGCGGTGCTGCAGGAAAGCGCCGGCGAGGGCGCGATCTACACCGAGGCGTTCCTGTCGCCCGACTTCTGCGGCGGCGGCGACGTGGCGGCCTGGGCCGACTACGCGGCGGCCATGGCCGAGGCCGCGGCGGCGCTCGCGCCCGCGATCGAGATGCGCGGCATCGTCACCTGCATCCGCCACCTCGGCCCCGAGAAGGCGCGGGCCGCCGCCCGCTGCGCGGCCGAGAGCGCGGGCGCCTTCGTCACCGGCTTCGGCATTGCCGGGGACGAGCGGAAGGGGGCCCTGCGCGATTTCGCCTGGGCTTTCGACTGCGCCCGCGAGGCCGGGCTGCACCTGACCGCCCATGCCGGGGAATGGGCCGGGCCTTCCTCGGTCCGCGATGCCCTGGCGCTGGGCGTCGCGCGCATCGGCCACGGCGTCCGCGCCATCGAGGACCCGGCGCTTGTGGACGCCCTGGCCGAGCGCGGAACGGTGCTGGAGGTCTGCCCGGGCTCGAACGTCGCGCTCGGGCTTTACCCCGACCTGCGCCGTCACCCCATCGAGCGGCTGATGGCCCGCGGCGTGAAGGTGACCGTCTCGACCGACGATCCGCCCTTCTTCCGCACCCGCCTGGGCCTGGAATACGACCGGCTTGCCGAGGCGTTCGGCTGGGACGAGGCGGTGTTCCGCAGCCTCAACGCCACCGCCGCGCGCGCCGCCTTCTGCGACGAGGCCACGCGCGGCCGCATCCTCAAGCGCCTGGAGCCCGCCCGATGATCCGGCATCTGACCGTCGTGCACCACCCGCTGGTGCAGCACAAGCTGACGCTGATGCGCGACAAGGCGACGCCCACCGCCGTCTTCCGCCAGCTTCTGCGCGAGATATCGCAGCTTCTGGCCTACGAGATCACCCGCGAGCTGCCGATGACCACGCGCAGCATCGAGACCCCGCTCGAGGCGATGGACGCCCCGGTGCTTGCGGGCAAGAAGCTCGCCCTGGTCTCGATCCTGCGGGCGGGCAACGGGCTGCTCGACGGGGTGCTCGAACTGATCCCCTCGGCGCGGGTGGGCTTCATCGGGCTCTACCGCGACCCCGAGACGCTGCAGCCGGTGCAATACTACTGCAAGGTGCCCGCCGACCTCGAGGACCGCCTGTGCATCGTGCTCGACCCGATGCTGGCCACGGGCAATTCCTCGGCCCGGGCGGTGGAGCTTCTGAAGGAGCGCGGGGCGAACCGGATCCGCTTCCTCTGCCTGCTTGCCGCGCCCGAGGGGGTGGCCCGCATGGCCGCCGCCCATCCCGACGTCCCCATCGTGACGGCGGCGCTGGATGCCCGGCTGAACGACCACGGCTATATCGTGCCGGGACTAGGGGATGCGGGCGACCGCATGTTCGGCACAAAATAGAGGGAGGCCCTTTACTCGCAGCCCGCTCTTCGGCATGCTGTCGGCGGAAAGGTGCGGGGGGCCGAGATGCACGCGACGGGGTGGGTGACGGCGGGTCTGCTGGCGGCGGCCGTGGGCATGGCGGGGTCTGCGGCCCCGGCGCAGTCCGATCCCTGGACCCCTGCGGAACAGCCGCCGCTGTCCTACACCGCCGCGCAGTATGTGGACAGCCGGGGCTGCGTGTTCATCCGCGCAGGCTATGGCGGTCGCGTGACCTGGGTGCCGCGCGTCGGCAACGACCGCCGTCCGCTGTGCGGCCAGCGCCCCTCGCTGGCGCAGGGGGCGCCCGCGGCCGCCGCCCCGGCCCCCGCACCGGTCCCCGCGGCGGCGGCCCCGGTGCCTGCCCCCGCCCCTGCGGCGCGCCCGCGGCCCGACCGGGTGGGCGCGCCGATGGACACCATCGCCTCCACCACCCGGCCGCCGCGCATCTCGGCCCCCGCCGCGCCGCGCGCCGGCGGTCCCGCGGCGGCGCAGTATACCCCGGCGCCGGTGGCAAGCGCGGTGCCCGCGCCACCCGCCCCGGCGCCGGCGCCGGCGCTGCGCGCGCGGGTCGTGACGGCCGATGCCTCCTGCCCGCGGGTCACCGCCGCGACGCCGCGCTATGTCCTGCCGGGCGGCGGCTATGCGGTGGCCTGCGGCGCGGGGGCCGACGGCGTCCTGCGCGTCATCCCCGCCCCGCCCCCCGGCGTTGGCGCGGCGGACGAGCCGCTGCGCACCGCGGCGGTCCCCGCGCCAGCTGCGGGGCCCGCGGCCTTCGCGCCGCGGGCCGCGACCCCCGCCGCCGGTCCTGCCGCCGCCGGTCCTGCCGCCGCCAGTCCCGGCGCACCGGCCGCGGCAACGGCCTGCCCGAACTTCCCCCCCGAAAGCCAGCCCTATGTGCGGGCCGTGCCGGGCTTTCCGGTGCGCTGCGGCCCGCAGGCCGATGTCGCCGTCGCGGCCGGCGTGGCCGCGGCCCCCCCGGGGGTATCCGGGCAGGGGGCGCTGGTTCCGCCGATGCCTGCCGGCTATCGCGCGGCCTGGGAGGACGACCGGCTGAACCCGCGCCGCGCCCAGGGCACCGCAGTCGGCGAGGCGGCGATGAGCCTGATCTGGACGCAGACCGTCCCGCGCCGGCTGATCGACCGGCGCACCGGCCGCGACGTGACGGCGCTGTTCCCGCAGCTCGTCTATCCCCATCTCTCCACGGCCGAGGCGACCGCCGCCGCGGCCGCGGGCGGCAGGGCAGCGCCCGAGGCGGGGCTGTCGACCCGCGGCGCGCCGCCGCCGGCGGCCGCGGCCGCGCCGGCCCCGACGCCCGCCGCCGCGGGCCGGATCATCCAGGTCGGCGCCTTCGCCGTGCCGGCCAACGCCGCCGCGGCGGTGACGCGGCTGCGGGCGGCCGGCGTTCCGGCGCAGGCCGCGACCGTCCGGCAGCGCGGCCGGGCGATCCAGCTTGTCACGGCGGGCCCCTTCGCCGCGCCCTCCGAGCTGGCCGCAGCCCTGGCCACCGTGCACCGCGCCGGCTTTGCCGACGCCTTCGCGCGGAACTGAGTGGCGCCTCCGGCGGCGGCATCAGCCGCCGCAGATGCCCTGCAGCCGCACCCAGTCGTCATCGGAAAGCAGCGGTTGCGGCGGCGCGATGCCGCGGAAGGGGTCGCCCTCGACCAGCGCGCGCATGTCCGCCCCGCCCGGAACGACGAACAGCGCATAGGGGGTCGCCGGCACGCCGGCCGCGGCCATCCGCGCCAGCAGCGCCTCGGGCGCCACCTCGGCCGGCGGCGTGGCCAGGATGCGCTCGGCCTGCCCGGCCAGCGCGGCGCCCGGTAGATCGCCGGTCGTCAGCAGCGTGAAGGTCGCCCGCAGCCCGGCTGCCCGCAGCAGGGCGACCATCGGATCGCTGGCCTCCGAGCGCAGGCGCTCGGCCAGAACCGCGCCCGCGGCCGGCTCGGGGCTGTCCGGCGCCTCGACCAGCCGGCGCGACAGCAGCACGAGGCGCCCCGGCAGATGCGCGGTCACCTCGACGCCGCCGCGCAGCACCACGATCTCGCCCCCCGCGGGCCCGAGCAACCGGCTGCGGAAGCGCTCCAGCGCCGCCAGCGCCTGCGGCGCGCGGCACGGCTCGCCGTAGCCGGCGGCGATGTCGCGCAGCAGGCGCGCGCCGATCTCGGCCCGCTTGGCAAAGGGCACGACCGAGGCGGTATGCTCGACCAGGGCCCCCGGCAGCCACAGCACGCCGAGCGCCAGGACAGCCGCCGCCGTCGCCGCCCCGATCGCCCCGCGCAGCCCCGGGCCGCGGTGCCGCCCCCGGTCCAGCGCGGCGCGGACATGGGCAATGGCCGCCACCATCTCGAGATCGTCGACCTCCAGCGTCTCGGGCGCGTCGGGGCCCGGGGCGTAGACCGCAGGAAGATCGCCGGGGTTGAGCTGCGTCACCGCCGGCAGCGACCAGTGCGCCAGCGCCCGGCCGCTGCGCAGCTCGGCGATCACCAGCGTTGCCTCGCCGAACGACACCCCCACCTCGCGGCGCTGCGCGCCCGGCCCCTCGCGCCAGAGCCCGGTGCATTCGAGCCGCTGATATCGCGTGAGCGCGGTCATGTCCTGCTTCGATCCTTCCCGCGCCGCGGCGCGACCGCGACACTAGCCGCTGGCCGCGGCAGCAGCAACGCCGCGGCGCGCGCGGGCAGAACCGCCGTCGCGCCGCTCCGGCCGCCCGCCCCCCCCTTGGAACCGCGGGCCGCGTTGGCTAGGGTCCGCGCGCATCCGCGCGGCCGGCGGCACCGGAGGCCGAAAGGAGACCCGTGACCGACCTCGCCCCCCCCCGGATGATCGACCGGCCGCTCGCGGCGGCGGGGCTCATGCTGGTCGCGGTGACGGTGATCGGGCTGACCGACAACGGCGTCCGGCTGATCGCCGCCGATGCGGGGGTCGCGCAGTTCATGCTGTTCCGCTCGCTGGTCGCCTGCCCGCTGCTGGCGTTCGGGGCGTGGGCGGCAGGGTTGCGGCTGCGCCCGCGCGCCTGGCGGCCGGTGCTGGCGCGCAGCGCGCTGCACGCCACGGCGACCCTGATGTATTTTGCCAGCCTCGCGATGCTGCCGGTGGCCATCGCCGCCGCGGCGCTGTTCACCGCGCCGATCTTCGTGTTGCTGATCGGCCGGTTGTGTCTGGGCGAGCGGCTCGACCCCTGGCGGATCGGGGCCGTGGTCGCGGGCTTTTCGGGCGTGGTGCTGATCCTCGGGCCCGGGACGGCCGTGCCCTCGGGCATGGTGGCCCTGCCGCTGGCGGCGGCGGTGCTCTACGGGCTGGGCAACATCGCCACCCGTCGCTGGTGCGCGGACGAGAGCGCGGCGGCGCTGACGCTCGGCTTCTTCGTCGCGCTGGGCCTGCTCGGGGCGATGGGCACGGTCGGCCTCGCCCTCTGGCCGGTCGCCGTCCCCGAAGGCCCCGCGGGGTTCGCGCTGCGGGGCTGGGTGGCGCCCTCGCCCCGGTTCCTCGCCTGGACGGCGGCCCTGGCGGCGGGCGCGCTCGTCGGCGTGGGGCTGATCGTGCGGGCCTATCAACTGGCCGAGACGGGAACCGTCGCGGTCTTCGAATATTCCCTGCTCGCGACCGCCGCGGCCTGGGGCTGGGTGCTGTGGGGCGAGGTGCTGGGCCCCGCCGTCTGGGCCGGTATGGCGCTGATCGCCGGGGCCGGGGCGGCGCTGGCGCTGCGGGGGCGCGAGGGGCGATGATCGTCTCGGCCGCGCGCGGCTACATCTTCGTCCACATCCCCAAGACCGGGGGCACCTCGCTTGCGCTTGCGCTCGAGGCGCGGGCGGCGAAGGGCGACATCCTGATCGGCGACACGCCCAAGGCGCGGGCGCGGCGGCGGCGGCTGAGGGGCGTGCAGGCTGCCGGACGGCTGTGGAAGCACGCGACGCTGGCCGACATCGAGGGGCTGGTCGCGCGCGAGGCGATCGCGGCGGCCTTCGTCTTCACCCTGGTGCGCAACCCCTGGGACCGGATGGTAAGCTATTACCACTGGTTGCGCGCGCAGCGCTTCGCTCACCCCGCGGTGGGACTTGCGCAGAGGCTGCCCTTCGCGGCCTTCCTTGCCCATCCGGCGATCGCCGGCAGCTTCCGCGGCGGCTATGGCGCCTATCTGCGCGGGCCCGACGGTGCCGAGCACTGCGACCTCTGGCTCCGGCTCGAGCGGCTGGACGAGGACCTGCCGCGGCTCGAGTCGCGCCTCGGCCTGCGCCTGGCCCCGCTGCCGCACGCCAATGCCTCGGACCGGGCGCGCGACTGGCGTCTCTACTACGACGACGCCACGGCCGGGCTGGTCGGCCGGCTCTGCGCGGCCGACATCGCGCGCTTCGGCTATCGCTTCGACCCCTGAGCGACCCGGCATGGCGCGGGACGAGCCCCTCGGCGCAGCCCTGCCGCCAAAATCCTTTGAAGGATTTTGGCCGACCTCAAGCCGCTGCGGGCGGGTAAAAGGTGGCGCCGCGCGCAGCCATGCCGGCCAGCAGGGCGGGGGGCGCAAAGCGCGGTCCGCAGGCCGCTTCCAGACGCCGGGCGCGGTCCAGCGCCGCCGCGGCCCCCACCCGGTCCACCCAGGAGAACGGGCCGCCCGACCACGGCGCAAAGCCCCAGCCGAGGATCGCGGCCACATCCCCTGCCGCGGGGTCGGTCAGCACGCCCGCCTCGCGGGCGCGGATCGCCTCGAGCACCTGGATCAGCAGCAGCCGCTCCTTCGCCGCCGCCACCCCCGGCCCCGGGCCGGGAAAGCGCGCGGCAAGGCCCGGCCAGAGGCCGGTGCGGCGGCCCCGCGCGTCGTAGTCGTAAAACCCCGCCCCGGCCTTGCGCCCCAGCCGCCCCTGCTCGGCCAGCCAGACCAGCACCGCCTCCACCGCCTGGTCGGGATAGGCATCGCCCAACGCCGCCCGCGTCGCCGTCGCGATCTTGAGCCCGAGGTCGATCGAGGTCTCGTCGGTCAGCTGCAGCGGGCCCAACGGCATTCCCAGCGCCTTCGCCGCGTTCTCGACCAGCGCCGCCCCCGCACCCTCGGCCAGCAGCCGGATGCCTTCGTTGACGTAGGGAATGATGCAGCGGTTGGCGTAGAAGAAGCGGGCATCGTTCACCACCACCGGCGTCTTGCGCAGCTGGCGGACGAAGTCGAGCGCGGTCGCCACCGCGCGGTCGCCTGTGCCCTGCCCACGGATCACCTCGACCAGCGCCATGCGGTCCACGGGCGAGAAGAAATGGATGCCGACGAAGTCGCCCGGCCGGCCCGTGGCCGCGGCGAGCGAGGTGACGGGCAGCGTCGAGGTATTGGTGGCGATCACCGCGCCCGGCGCGGCGGCGGCGGCGCGGGCCAGCACCTCGGCCTTGATCGCGGGGTCCTCGAACACCGCCTCGATGACGAGGTCGCAGCCGGCCAGTGCGGCGTGGTCCGCCCCCGCCGCGATGGCGGCAAGCGTCGCGTCGCGCCGGTCGGCCGCCAGGCGCCCGCGCGCGACCTCGGCCTCGAGCGCGGCCGCGATGCCGGCGCGCCCGCGCCCGGCCGCCTCGGGCGTGGCGTCGAGCAGGGCCACGGCGATGCCGGCCTCGGCCGCCACCCGGGCGATGCCCGCGCCCATCATTCCCGCCCCGATCACGCCCAGGCGGGCCACCTTGCGGTCGGGCTCGGCCCGGGGCCGTGCGGCGCCCTTCTCCTGCGCCTCCTTGTTCAGGAACAGCGTGCGGATCATCGCGCCTGCCGTCGGGTCGGTCAGCACCGACGTGAAGTGCCGCGCCTCGATCTTCAACGCGGTGTCGAAGGGCACCAGCGCCCCCTCGTAGACCGCCGACAGAAGCGCCCGCGCCGCCGGATACAGGCCCTGCGTCCGCCCGTTCACCATGGCCGAAGCGCCGACGAAGGTCATGAACCCCTCGGGCGTGTAGGGCGCGCCCCCCGGCATGCGCCAGCCCTTCGCGTCCCAGGGTTTCACCAGGTCGGCGTCGGTCGCCCCCCGCACCCAGTCCTTGGCGCGGGCCAGCAGCGCCTCGGGCGCCACCACCTCGTCGATCACGCCGAGGTCGCGCGCCTCGACGGGGCGCAGCATCTTGCCCTCCAGCAGCACCGGCGCCGCCGCCATCGCGCCCAGCTTGCGCGACAGCCGCGTGGTGCCGCCCGCGCCGGGAAAGAGGCCCACCTTGATCTCGGGCAGGCCGATCCTCGCCTGCGGGGCGTCGGCCGCGATGATGCGGTGGCAGGCCAGCGCCAGTTCCAGCCCGATCCCCGCCGCCGTTCCCGGCAGCGCCGCGACCACCGGCTTGCCCCCCTTGCGCGTCTTGGGGTCCATCCCCGCCCGCTCGATCCTGCGCAGCAGGGCGTGCATCCGCATCAGACCCTCGAAGATGCCGGCCGCGCCCTGCGCCTGCATCCCCGCCAGCACGGCCAGGTCCATGCCCCCCGCGAAATCGGCCTTGGCCGAGGTGAGCACGATGCCCGTCACCGCGGGGTCGGCCAGCGCCGCATCGATGAGCGCCTCGAGCTCGGCCAGCCCGGCGAGCCCCATGACGTTCAACGAGCGGCCGGGCACGTCCCAGACGATCAGGCGGATGCCGTCCTCGGTCTCGGCGCGGAAATCGGGCATGGGTCTATCTCCTTGCGGCGGTCCGGGGGGCGCCGGCGGGCCGGCGCGGGCGGCAGGGCGGGCAGCGCGGCGGGCGGGCGGCGCGGGCGGGCATCACACCCGCTCGATGATCGTGGCCGCCCCCATGCCCGAGGCCACGCAGAGCGTGACCAGGCCGGTGGCGCGGCCGGTCCGCTCCATCTCGTCCAGCAGCGTGCCGATCAGCATCGCCCCGGTCGCCCCCAGCGGATGGCCCAGCGCGATAGCCCCGCCGTTGGGGTTCACCCGCGCGGGGTCCACCCCGAAGGCCTGAAGGAAGCGCAGCACGACGGCAGCGAAGGCCTCGTTGACCTCGAACAGGTCGATGTCGGACACCTGCATCCCCGCCGCCGCCAGCACCCGCTCGGTCGCGGGCACGGGGCCGGTGAGCATGATCGTGGGCTCGCTGCCCACCCGCGCGGTGGCGACGATCCGCGCCCGCGGCGTCAGCCCGTGGCGGGCGCCGAAGGCGGCGCTGCCCACCAGCACCGCGGCCGCGCCGTCGACGATGCCCGAGGAATTGCCGGCGTGGTGGACATGCGCGATCCGCTCGAGCTGCGGATAGCGCATCAGCGCCACCGCGTCGAAGCCCGGCATCGTCTCGCCCAACTCCCTGAAGGCGGGGGCCAGCGCGCCCAGCGCCTGCATGTCGGTGCCCGGCCGCAGATGCTCGTCGCGGGCAAGGATCGGCAGGCCGTTGACGTCGGTCACCGGCACGATCGAGCGGGCAAAGCGCCCCTCGGCCCAGGCACGCGCCGCGCGCGCCTGGCTTTCCACCGCGAAGGCGTCCACGTCGTCGCGGGCAAAGCCGTGCAGCGTGGCGATCAGGTCGGCCGCGATGCCCTGCGGCACGAAGGGGTGGCGGAAGGTGACCGCGGGGTCCACCGCCACCGCCGCCCCGTCCGAACCCATGGGAACGCGGCTCATCATCTCCACCCCCCCGGCGATGAAGCCCTCGCCCGCGCCGCCCCGCACCTGGGCGGCGGCGAGGTTCACCGCCTCGAGCCCGCTGGCGCAGAAGCGGTTGACCGACAGGCCCGGCACCGCCTCGGACAGCCCCGAGGCCAGCACCGCGGTGCGCGCAAGGCAGCCGCCCTGCTCGCCCACCTGGGTGACGTTGCCCCAGATCACATCCTCGACCGCATCGCCGGGCAGCCCGTTGCGCGCCAGCATCGCGTCGAGCATCAGCGCCGACAGGCGCACCGCCGTCACCTCGTGCAGGCTGCCGTCGGGCCGGCCGCGGCCGCGGGGGCTGCGCAGGGCGTCGTAGATGAAGGCCTCGGGCATCGCGCGCTCTCCTCAGGCCCGGTCCGACGGGCGGCCGGGCATCATCTCGTAGGGGTGCCGCCAGCCGGGCAGCGCGGCCAGCCGGTCCAGCCAGCGGCCGATCGCCGGCCAGTCGGCGCGGTCGAAGCCGAAGGGCTCGGGATAGTAGAGATACCCCGCGCAGGCGCAGTCGGCCAGCGTCGGGCCCGCGCCGCCCGCCACCCAGTCGCGCCCCGCAAGATGGGTGTCGAGCACCTGCAACGCCGACCGGAGCCGCGCGCCAAGCCAGTCGATCACCGCCGCCGGGCGCTGCGCCTCGGGCAGGAAGTTCGCCATGAAGCGCCGCGTGCCGGCCTGCGCCGACAGCTTGTGATTGTCCCACAACAGCCAGCGCAGCACCTCGCGCCGCTCGCCCGGGCTTTCGCCCCCCATCCGGCCCGAGACCTCGGCCGCGTGCCACTGGATCGCGCCCGACTGGCTGAGGATCAGCCCACCCTCGACCCAGACCGGCACCTCGCCCATCGGATTGAGCGCGCGGAAGGCGGGCGTGCGCGTCTCGCCGCCGAAGAAGTCCACGAACACCGGCTCCCACGGCACGCCGCACAGGGTAAGCGTGAGCGCCGCCTTGTAGGCGTTGCCGCTTTCGCCGAAACAGTAGAGCCTGCCGGTCATCGCTTCCGCTCCTCCAGGTCCGCCGTGAACAGCCGCATCCGGTAGGCCAGCGTCTCGCCGTCGGTCACGCTGTCGAAGTTCTCGAACAGGAACGACAGCGCCTCGCCCTCGTCGAGCCCGGCCTCGGCGGCGAAGCGGCGCAGGCGGCGATAGCCGTCCTCGCTCATCGCGACCGGAAAGCGGCGGGTCAGGCGCAGGCGCTTGGGCATCGGTTCCCCCCGGGCTGCCCGAGCCTAGAAGGCTTCGGCCGGCAGGTCCATCACCGTCGCGCCCCCCGCGCGGATGCGCGCCAGGTGCAGCGCGGTGGCCGGCAGGTGGCGGGCCATCCAATGCCGCCCGGTGACGAGCTTGGCCTGCAGGAAGGCCGCATCCCCGCGTCCCGCCTCCAGCGCCGCCCGGGCGGCCGCGGCCATCCGCGCCCACATCAGGCCCAGCGCGACATGGCCCGCAAGGTGCAAAAAGTCGCTCGCCCCCGCCAGCGCCGCGTCGGGGTTGCGCAGGCCCTCGGCCATGAAGACGGCCAGCGCCGCCTCGAGGTCGGCGGCCGCCGCGGCCAGCGGCGCGCCGAAGGCCGGGTCGGCGTCGGCGGCGGCGCCCCTGACCTCGGCCAGGAAGGCCGCGATGTGCCGGCCCCCGTCCGAGGGCAGCTTGCGCGCCACGAGGTCGAGCGCCTGGATGCCGTTCGCGCCTTCGTAGATCATCGCGATGCGGGCGTCGCGGACGTATTGGGCAAGCCCGTTGTCCTCGACATAGCCATGCCCGCCCCAGACCTGCTGCGCCGCGACGCAGGCCTCGAAGCCCTTGTCGGTCAGGAACCCCTTGACCACCGGGATAAGCAGCGAGGCCAGCCCCTCGGCCCCCGCATCGCCGGCCGAGCGGCTGCGGTCGATCAGCATTGCCGCCCACAGCGCCAGCGCCCGGCCGCCCTCGACGAAGGCGCGGATGTCCATCAGCGTGCGGCGGATGTCGGGATGCACGATCAGCGGGTCGGCCGGCCGGTCGGGAAAGGCCGGGCCGGTCGCGGCGCGGCCCTGCAGCCTCTCGCGCGCGTAGGCCGCGGCCGCCTGCCCGGCCGCCGCGGCCTGGGCCAGCCCTTGCAGGCCCACGCCGAGCCGCGCCTCGTTCATCATCGTGAACATCGCCCGCATGCCCTTGTGCGGCTCGCCAACCAGCCAGCCGGTCGCGCCCTCGTAGCGCATCTCGCAGGTGGGGCTGCCGTGGATGCCCATCTTCCGTTCGAGCCGCGCGGCAACGACGGCGTTGCGCGCCCCAAGCCGTCCGTCCGCATCGGGCAGGACCTTCGGCACCACGAACAGCGACAGGCCCCGCGTGCCGGCACCCCCGCCCGGGGCGCGGGCGAGCACCAGATGCACGATGTTCGGGGCGAGGTCGTGATCGCCCGCCGAGATGAAGATCTTGGTTCCCGTGATCCGCCAGCTGCCGTCCGGCGCCGGCTCGGCCCGGGTCGCGACCAGGCCGAGGTCGGTGCCGCAGTGCGGTTCGGTCAGGTTCATCGTTCCGGTCCAGCGCCCCGCGACCAGGGGCGGCAGGTAGAGCGCCTTCTGCTCCGCCGAGCCGTGCGCGGCCAGCGCCGACACCGCGCCGTGGGTCAGGCCCGCGACCATCTGCAGCGCCATGTTGGCCGAGACGAACATCTCGCCCACGGCCGTGTGCAGCACATGGGGCATCCCCTGCCCGCCGTGGGCGGGGTCGCAGTCAAGCCCGGTCCAGCCGCCCGCGCACATCGCCGCATAGGCCGCGGGAAAGCCCGCGGGGGTGCGCACGCCGCCGTTCTCGATCCGGCAGCCCTCGCGGTCGCCCGCGGCGTTCAGGGGCGCCAGCACATCGGCCGCAAGCCGCCCGGCCTCGGCCAGGATCGCGGCGGTGGTGTCGCGGTCGAGCTCGGCGGCCCCGGGCAGGCCCGCGCGCTCGAGCCCGAGCACCTCATGCAGCAGAAAGGCCAGATCGGCCAGCGGCGGGGCGTAGGCGGGCATGGCGGATCACTCCTTCCCGGGGCCGGGGATGCGGCGCTTGATCCTGCCATGTCCCACGCCGGCACGACAGTGTTGCGACGGCTCCGTTACGGAAAGATCACGGCCCTGTGCGAAAGGCCCGCTCGCGCGGCGCCGGGCCGACGGCCCTTGCAGGCCGCGGCCGGCCCCGGCATGAAGGGGCGCAGCCGGCGGCGACGGGGCGGAAGATGGACGACGACAGGGGCGCGACGATCCGCGCCGCGATGGAGCAGATGCCCCATGCCCGCGCGCTTTCGATGCGGATCGAGGCGATCGGTGGCGGTGCCGCCAGCATCTCGATGCCCTGGGAGGCCTGCCTGGTGGGCGACCCCGCGACGGGCGTGATCCACGGCGGCGCCGTCTCGGCGCTGATGGACACCTGCGCGGGCGCGGCGGTGATGACGGTGCCCGGCGCCGTCGGCACCGCGACGCTGGACCTGCGCATCGACTATATGCGCCCCGCGACGCCCGGCCAGCGCATCCGCGCCCGCGCCGTCTGCTACCATGTGACGCGCCATGTCGCCTTCGTCCGCGCCACCGCCACCGACGACGACGAGGGGCGCCCGGTCGCCGCCGCCACCGGCGCCTTCACGGTCGAGCGCGGGCCCGCCCCGACGCCCGAGGCCACCCCGTGACCCGCCCGCCGCGCCGCCCCGAACCCGTGCAGGTGGTCAAGGAGCGCCGCGACGCTGCGCTGCGCGCGCTGGTGGAGGGCGTGCCCTACATCGGCTTTCTCGGCATCCGCTTCGACCGCCGCGGCGACGAGCTGACCGCGATCCTGCCCTTCGACGAGAAGCTCATCGGCAACCCCCTGCTGCCGGCCCTGCACGGCGGGGTGACGGCTGCGTTCCTCGAGGTCGCGGCGATCATCGAGCTGGCCTGGACCCTGCTGTGGGAGGAGATGGAGCGCGGCCGCATCGACCCCGCCGCCCCCGACATGCTGCGGGCGCTGCGGCTGCCCCGGACCATCGACCTGACGGTGGACTACCTGCGCCCCGGCCTGCCGCGCGATGCCTATGCCCGGGCGCGGGTCAACCGCTCGGGCCGCCGCTATGCCAGCGTGCATGTCGAGGCCTGGCAGGACAACCGCGCGCGGCTGTTCGCGCAAGGAACCGGGCATTTCCTGATGCCCGATCCGGGCTGAGCGCGCGGGGGGGGGCCGCACCGGATGAGCCATGCCCCCGCCCCCGCGTCGATCACCCATGCCCGCGTCCTGCGCATCGCGCTTCCCATCGTCGTCTCGAACGCCACGGTGCCGATCCTCGGCGCGGTCGATACCGGCGTCGTCGGGCAGCTGGGCGCGGCCGCCCCCATCGGCGCGGTCGGGGTGGGGGCGATCGTGCTCGCCTCGGTCTACTGGATCTTCGGCTTCCTGCGCATGGGCACCTCGGGGCTGGCAGCCCAGGCCCGCGGCGCGCGCGACGGGGCCGAGACCGGCGCGATCCTGACCCGCGCGCTGCTGGTCGGCGCCGCGGCGGGGCTGGCGACGGTGGCGCTGCAGGGGCCGCTGGTCTGGGCCGCCTTCCGCATCGCCCCGGCCTCGGCCGAGGTCGAGGGGCTCGCCCGCGTCTATCTCGCGATCCGCATCTGGGGCGCGCCTGCGACCATCGCGCTCTATGCCGTCACCGGCTGGCTGATCGCGCTCGAGCGGACGCGCGGCGTGCTGGCGCTGCAACTGTGGATGAACGGGCTCAACATCGGGCTCGATCTTGGGTTCGTCCTCGGCCTCGGCTGGGGCGTTGCTGGGGTGGCGACGGCCTCGCTGATCGCCGAGTGGACAGGTCTGGCGCTGGGCCTGTGGCTGTGCCGCGCGGCCTTTGCCGGGGCGGCCTGGCGCGACCGGGCGCGGGTGTTCGACCGGGCGCGGCTGGGCCGCATGATGCGGGTCAACACCGACATCCTGATCCGCTCCGTCCTCCTGCAGGCCAGCTTCACCGCCTTCGTGTTCCTGGGTGCGGGCTTCGGCGATGTGACGCTGGCGGCGAACCAGGTGCTGCTGCAGTTCCTCGCGGTCGTCGCCTACGCGCTCGACGGCTTCGCCTTTGCGGCCGAGGCGCTGGTGGGGCAGGCGGTGGGCGCGCGGTCGGCGGCGGCGGTGCGGCGGTCGGCGCTGCTGGCCAGCCTCTGGGGGCTGGGCGCGGCGGTGCTGCTGGCGGCCGGCATCCGGGCGGCGGGGCCGACCCTGATCGACATCATGGCGCGCGATCCGGCGGTGCAGGCCGAGGCCCGGGCCTTCCTGCCCTGGGTTGTCGCGCTGCCGGTGCTTTCGGTCGGGGCCTACATGCTCGACGGCATCTTCATCGGCGCCACCGCGACCCGGGCGATGCGCACCGCGATGCTCGCCTCGGTCGCGGTCTATGCGGCGCTGCTGTGGGCGGCGCTGCCCGGCCTCGGCAACGCCGGGCTGTGGCTGGCGCTGGCGGTGCTCAACCTGGTGCGGATGGCCACGCTGCTGCGGGCCTATCCGGCGATCGAGCGGCAGGCCGCCGCCCCGCCGCCGCCCCCATCATCCTGAGGCGGGCTTCAGCCGGTAGACGCCCTCGGGCAGGTCCAGCGCGGCGGTCAGATCCCGCACCTGGGCCAGCGACAGGGTGATCCTGGCCACCTCGCCGCTGCGCGGGTCGAACTGCTCGACCGTCACGCAATCCTCGAAGGCCTGCACGATCACATCCTCCTGCAGGGGTGCCCTGCCCTCGTCCACAAGGGTGATCACGGTGGCGTCGAAGTCGTGCTCGATGGTGAACATGGGCCGCAGGATAGCGGGCTTCCCGAAACCTGCCAACCGCCCCGCCGCCGGACCGCCCCCCGGCTTGATCTGGGTCATGGACGGCCGCGCCGGCGGGGCCCACACTGCCCGCAAAACCGCTGGCCCGGGGAGACAACCATGTTCGGCATCAGGAAACTCGACCTGCACGCGCGGCTTGCAAGCGACATGGCCGCGACCGTCGGCGCCGACCTCGGCGATGCGCTGGCCGCGGGGCGTCTGACGGCCCCCGACCTGCGCAGCGCGCTGCTGCGCTGCACCGCCTGCGACGAGGTGGGCGCCTGCGAGGACTGGCTGAACGACCACCCGCAGGGCGCGGGTCGCGCGCCGCAGTTCTGCCGCAACCGCGAGCTGCTGGACAGGCTGGCTGCCGCGGCGGCGCACGCCTAGGCCCTGCCCGGCCGGACCCGCGCCGCATGCGCCGCGCGCCCGCCCTGCGCGCCGGGCCTCAGGCCGGGGGCGGCGCCCCCTGCGTCTCGGCCGCGACCCATGCGGCGAGGGCGGGCGTGCAGCGCACCGCCCAGCCGGTGATCGCCGGCAGCCGGTAGGGGTGTCGGGCGGCGACGAAGGCCGCGAGCCCGTCGAACAGCGCCGCCCGCGTCTTGAGCATCAGCAGAACCTCGCCGTCCTCGGCAACCGCCCCCTCCCAGTGGTAGAGGCTGCGCAGCGCGCCGCCGATGTTGGCGCAGGCCGCCAGCCGCGCCTCGACCGCGGCGCGGCCGATGGCGGCGGCCGTCGCGGCGTCGGGGCAGGTGACCGCCACCTCGAAGATCTCCATCCGCTCCCCCTTCGCCTTGCCCCGCCGCCCCCCTTCCGCTAAGCCACCGCCCGACTGGACAGGCAGACGAGGCCGGCGGTGGCACGCGACGACGGGAAGGCAGCGGCGGCGCGGCGGCCCAGGGCAGAGACGCCCCGGGGCTTTCGCGACTATTTCGGCGCCGAGGTCGCCGCGCGCAAGGCCATGCTCGATGCCATCGCGGCCGTCTACCATCGCCACGGGTTCGAGCCGCTGGAAACCCCCGCGGTCGAGACGGTCGAGGCGCTGGGCAAGTTCCTGCCCGACGTGGACCGCCCCAACGAAGGTGTCTTTGCCTGGCAGGACGACGACAGGGACTGGCTCGCCCTGCGCTACGACCTGACCGCGCCGCTCGCCCGGGTGGCGGCGCAGTATCGCGCCGACCTGCCCAGCCCCTACCGCCGCTATGCCATGGGCCCGGTCTGGCGCAACGAGAAACCCGGGCCTGGGCGGTTCCGCCAGTTCTACCAGTGCGATGCCGACACGGTGGGCGCGCCCTCGGTCGCCGCCGACGCCGAGATCTGCGCCATGCTGGCCGAGGCGCTCGAGGCGGCGGGAATCGCGCGTGGCGACTACCGCGTGCGGGTCAACAACCGCAAGGTTCTGAACGGGGCGATGGAGGCCGCCGGTCTTTTCGACCCCGCCGAGCCCGACCGCCTGGCCCCCGAGCGCGGGATCGTGCTGCGCGCCATCGACAAGCTCGACCGGCTGGGCGAGGAGGGCGTGCGCGCGCTCTTGGGCGAGGGGCGGCGCGACGAGTCGGGCGACTTCACGAAGGGGGCCGGGCTGAGCGCGGCGCAGGCCGATGTCGTCCTGGCCTTCCTTGCCGCCAAGCGCGCCGACGGCCCCGCCACGCTTGCGCGGCTGGCCGAGGTCGTGGGCGGCTCGGCCATCGGGGCCGAGGGGGTGGCCGAGCTCGAGACCGTCGCCGCGCTGCTCGATGCGCAGGGGGTGGGCCCCGACCGGGCCGAGATCGACCCCGCGGTGGTCCGCGGGCTCGGCTATTACACCGGGCCGGTCTACGAGGCCGCGCTGACCTTCGAGATCGCCGACGAGCAGGGACGCCCGCGCCAGTTCGGCTCGGTCGCCGGCGGCGGGCGCTATGACGACCTTGTCAAGCGCTTCACCGGGCAGTCGGTGCCGGCGACCGGCGTCTCGATCGGGGTGGACCGGCTGCTGGCGGCGCTGGCGGCCCGGGGGCGGGCCCCCGCCGCCGGCACCATGGGCCCGGTGGTGGTGACGGTGATGGACCGCGACCGCATGGCCGACTGCTTTGCCATGGCGGCCGAGCTGCGCGCGGCCGGCATCCGCGCCGAAGTGTATCTGGGCAACCCGAGGAACTTCGGCAACCAGCTGAAATATGCCGACCGGCGCGGCGCCCCCGCGGCGATCATCGAGGGCAGCGACGAGGCCGCCCGCGGCGTGGTGCAGGTGAAGGACCTGCGCCTCGGCGCGCAGATCGCGGCCGGGGCGAGCCTTGAGGCGTGGAAGGCCCGCCCCGCCCAGGCCGAGGTGCCGCGCGCGGGCCTTGTCGCCGCGGTGCGCGCGATTCTCGACCGGGGATAGCCCCATGCGCGATGCCGCTGCCGAGCGCGCCGAGGCCGAGCGGCTGTTCGCCGCCCTCCTCGCCTTGGGCGCGACGCCGGTCGAGGCCGACATCCTGCAGCCGGCCGAAACCCTGCTCGACCTCTACGGCGAGGATATCCGCGGCCGCGCCTATGTCACCGCCGACCCGCTGCGGGGCGAGCTGATGCTGCGGCCCGACTTCACCCTGCCGGTGGTGCAGATGCACATGGCCGGCGGGGCCGAGCCCGCGCGCTATGCCTACATGGGGCCGGTCTTCCGCAAGCAGGAGCATCGCGGCGGCCGGCCGTCGGAATATCTGCAGGTGGGCTTCGAGCTTTTCGCGCGCGCCGCGCCGGCCGAGGCCGATGCCGAGGTGTTCGCGGCCTTCGCCGGGATGCTCGCGCCCCTTGCCGTGCAGCCGGTGACGGGGGACATCGGGCTTCTGACCGCCGCGGTGCGGGGGCTGACCACGACCGAGCCGCGGCGGGCCGCGCTGCTGCGGCACATCTGGCGGCCGCGCCGCTTCCGGGCGCTGCTCGACCGCTTTGCCGGGCGCGTGCCGCCCCCGCCCGCGCGGCGGGCGCTGGTCGAGGCGCTGGCCGCCGCCCCGGCGCGGGCGCTGATCGCGGCGGCCGGCCCGCTGGTCGGCCTGCGGTCCGAGGACGAGATCGCCGCCCGCGCGGCGGCGCTGCTCGAGGATGCGGCGGCCCCGCCCATTCCCGGGGCCGAGGTCGCGACGCTCGAGGCGCTGATGGCCCTGGCCGGCCCTTCGGACCGCGCGCTGGACGAGGTGCGGCGGATGGCCGGCCGCCTTCCCGCCCTTTCCCCGGCCGCCGACCGGCTGGCGGCGCGGCTTGCCGCGCTGGCGCGCCGCGGCATCGACCCCGCCGCGCTGCCGTTCGAGGCCAGCCACGGCCGCACGACGCTGGAATACTACGACGGCTTCGTGTTCGCCTTCACCGCGCCGGGGCGCGAGGGCTGGCCGCCCGTGGCCTCGGGCGGGCGCTACGATGCGCTGACCGCGGTGCTGGGGCGCGGCCGGTCGATCCCGGCGGTAGGCGGCGTGATCCGGCCGGCGCTGACCGCGGCCCTCCGCGGTTCGCAACCGGGGGGGGCGGTATGACGCTGCGGCTGGGCGTGCCCTCGAAGGGCCGGCTGATGGAGCAGACCTTCGCCTGGTTCGCCGCCCGCGGCGTGCAGCTGCGCCGCAGCGGGGCCGAGCGCGAATATGCCGGCGCGGTCGAGGGCGCCGAGGGCGTGGCGCTGGTGCTGCTTTCGGCCGGCGAGATCCCGCGCGAGCTGGGCGCGGGGCGGATCCATCTGGGCGTCACCGGCTCGGACCTTGTGCGCGAAACGCTGCCCGACTGGCAGGCACAGGCGGCGGAACTGGCGCCGATGGGCTTCGGCCATGCCGACCTTGTCATCGCGGTGCCCGCGGCCTGGATCGACGTGGCGACCCTCGAGGACCTCGATGCCGCCGCCGCCGCCTTTCGCGCCGTCCACGGCCGCCGCCTGCGCATCGCAACCAAGTATCACCGGCTGGTGCGCGAGTTCCTGCGCGCCCGCGACATCGCCGACTACCAGCTGGTGGACAGCCAGGGCGCCACCGAGGGCACGGTGAAGAACCTGACCGCCGAGGCGGTCGCCGACATCACCTCGACCGGCGAGACGCTGCGGGCCAACCACCTTCGGCTGCTCGAGGACGGGCTGATCCACGCCAGCCAGGCGACGCTGTTCCTGTCGCGCGGGGCGCGCTGGGGCGGGCCGGAGCGGGCGGCGCTGGCGGGTCTTCTGGGGCGGATGGGGCTGGCGGGGATGCCGCCGGGGCAGGGGGATGGGGCGCCGCCGGCGGACGGCGCCGGATTGCCCGCGACCTGACCGGGGGTTGCCCGCCACGGCCGTCGCGGCCCGGGCGGGCGCCGCGACCGGGGGGGGCCGCGCACCCGTCACCGCTGCGGGCCTCCCGATCGCGCCCGGGGGCGCCCGTTGCCCGCGCCGGCCCCTAGCTGCAATTGGAATGGCCGCAGGCGCGGCAGGTCATGCAGCCCTCGATCATCACCAGCTCGAGGGCGCCGCAGGCCGGGCAGGCGCGGGGGGGGGTGGCGGGCGGTGTCCCGCGCGGGCGGGCCTCGGGGTCGGCCGCCAGAGCCCGGCCGCCGGCGGGGATGAAGCCGATGGCGACCAGATGCTCCTCGATCACCCCGCCGATGGCCGCAAGGATCGAGGGGACATAGCGCCCCTCCATCCACGCCCCGCCGCGGGGGTCGAACACCGCCTTGAGCTCCTCGACCACGAAAGACACGTCGCCGCCCCTCCGGAACACCGCCGAGATCATCCGCGTCAGCGCCACGGTCCAGGCGTAGTGCTCCATGTTCTTCGAGTTGATGAAGATCTCGAAGGGTCGCCGCCGCCCCTCGTGCAGGATGTCGTTGATCGTGATGTAGATCGCATGCTCGCTGGCGGGCCATTTCAGCTTGTAGGTGTGCCCCTCGAGCGCCTGCGGCCGGCCCAGCGGGTCGGCGCGCGGGGCGTCGGCGGCCGCGGCTGCGGCGGGCGGCGCCGCAGGGGCCTCGGGCGCGGCGGGCGGCGCCGCGGGG
>CALJZN010000106.1 GCA_937983405.1 uncultured Paracoccaceae bacterium | reverse complement strand
GGCGACCGATCCCTGCGAGGCCTGCTTCAGTTTCGGCGACTTCCGCACCCGCGCCTATGACGAGGGGGTGATCGAGGCCCTGGGCCTCGCCCCCCTGCGCCACCTGCTGCCGCCGATCCTGGACGGTGCGGCCACCGCCCTGCCGTTGACGCCCGCGGCAGCGGCCGCGACAAGGCTGAGGGCGGGCACGCCGGTCAGCCTGGGCTACCTTGACGCCGCCTGCACGGGCCCTGGCGCCGGGGCGCTGGATGGGCAGGGCCGGGGCCACGGCTGCACGGTCCTGGGCTCGACCGGCGTGCACATGCGCGGCATGGCGGCCGGGGATGTCGTGCTGCCTGACCGGCCCACCGGCTATGTGATGGTGCTGCCGATGCTCGGGATGGTGGCGCGGATGCAGACCAACATGGCCGGGACGCTGGACCTCGACTGGCTGCTGGGGTCGGCGCGGGGGCTTGTGGCCGACCTCGACCTGGCCACACCCGATCTTTTCGCCCGCCTCGATGGCTGGCTCGACCGCGCCGGGCCGGCCCCCCTCTGGCAGCCCTACATCTCGCCGGCCGGCGAGCGCGGGCCCTTCGTGGACCCGAACGCGCGCGCCGGCCTCATCGGCCTGACCACCGCGCACGGCTGGGCCGAACTGGTGGCGGCGGTGGTGCAGGGGCTGGGGCTGGCCGCGCGCGACTGCTACGGCGCGATGGGCGGGGTGCCCGAGGCCGTGCGTCTGACCGGCGGAGCGGCGCGGTCGCCCGCGATCCGGCGGGCGATGGCGGCTGCACTGGGCGTCCCCGTCGCCCGCGCGGCGCGCGACGAGGCCGGGGCGGCGGGGGCGGCGATGATCGCGGCGGTCGCAACCGGGGTATTTCCCGACATGGGCGCGGCGATCCGCGCCTGGGTCGATCCCCGAGTCGAGGCCCCCGAGGCCCCCGACCCCGCCGCCGCCGCCCGCCAGGCCCGGCGCTTTGCCCACCACACCAAGGCGCGCCGCCGCCTGACCCCCCTCTGGGCCGCCATGGCCCGCGACGAAAGGACCGATCCATGACCGAATCCGACCTGCGCGCCGACCTGGTGGCCCGGGCGAAAGAGCTGGACGCCTCGGGGTTGAACCGAGGCGTATCGGGGAACCTGTCGGTGCGCTGCGGGGCGCGGATGCTGATCACGCCCTCGGCCGTGCCCTACACAAGGCTGACCCCCGACATGGTGGCGTCGATGCCGCTGGAGGGCGGGTATGGCGCCTGGGACGGGCCGCTGAAGCCCTCGACCGAGTGGCGCTTTCACCTCGACCTGATGCGCGCCCGGCCCGACATCGGCGCCGTGGTCCACACCCACGCACCCTGGTGCACGGTGCTGGCCATCGCCCGGCGGCCGATTCCGGCGGTGCACTACATGATGGCGGCCTTCGGGGGCACCGAGATTCCGGTCTGCGACTATGCCACCTACGGCACCGCCGAGCTGTCGGCGCATGTGGTCAGGGCGATGGAGGGGCGCGCCGGATGCCCGATGGCCAACCACGGCATGCTGACCGCTGCCGACACGCTGACCCGCGCCTTCTGGCTGGCGCACGAGACGGAGGCGCTGGCCCATCAGCATTTTCATACCCTGCTGATCGGCGGCGGGCATATCCTGACGCCCGAGCAGATCGCCGACGCCGCCCGGGGCTTTGCCAGCTACGGCGTGCAGGACCGCAAGGGCTAGACCCCGAGATCGGACGCCCAGGGCGGATCGGCGCCGGCGCGACCGGCGGTGAGGGCGGCGGCGCGGGTGGCGAGGTCGAGGGCGTCGCGAAGCGCCGCCTCGGGCAAGGCGCGCAGCGCCGGCCGGGTCAGCATGCCGGCCCGTGCCAGGGCGGCGAGGATGCCGGCGTTGAAGGTGTCGCCCGCCCCGACCGTGTCGATCACCTGCACCGGCACCGCCGGCACCCGCAGCACCCCCCCGGCATGATGCGCCTCGGCCCCCTCGGCCCCGCGCGTGACCAGCACCAGCGCCGGACCGGCAGCGCGCAGATCGGAAAGCGCTTCGGGTTCGGTCTGGCCGGGGGCGAGCCAGGCCAGGTCCTCGTCCGACACCTTCAGGATGTCGGCCCGGGCGATCAGGCGCCGCAGGCGGGCGCGATAGGCCCCCTCGTCGCGGATGAACCCGGGGCGGATGTTGGGGTCCAGCATCACCACCCGATCCCCGGCGCGAACGGCCAGCGCATCGAAGGCCGCGCCGCAGGGCTCGGACACCAGGCTGATGCCGCCGAGGAACACCGCCGCCACCGGGCCCGGCAGGTCGGGCAGGTCGGCGGGCGCCATCATCCGCATCGCCGTGCCCTCGTCATAGAAGGCATAGCGCGCCTGTCCGTTCACCAGGGTGACGAAGGCCAGCGTGGTCGGGCGGTTGCTGCGCGGGCAGAGGTCGATTGCGACGCCCGATCCGGCCAGCGCCGATGCCAGCCTGTCGCCGAAGAGATCGCGCGACAGGCCGCAGAGGAACCCGGCCCTGCCCCCCAGCCGGCCCAGCGCGATGGCGGTGTTGAACACCGCCCCGCCCGGGTGCGGGGCAAAGGCCGGCTCGCCCCGGTCGCTGATGCGCGGCAGCATGTCGATCAGCGCCTCGCCGGCGCACAGGACGAGGCCGCTCATGTCTCGTCTCCCGTCAGGGGCGGGTGCAGCGCCATGGCGCGTGCCGCGGCACCCAGTGCCCGGGCGGCGGGGCCCAGCGAGCCGCGAAAGAGGTGCGGCAGGTCGATGCCGGCATGGTCGTAGGTGTCGAGGTAGCGGCCGATCTTGTCGATCAGAAGGTCTTGCACATGGCGCGGGAAGGCGCCGTCCACGATCACCGCGCGGCAGTCGGTCAGCGCCACGGTCGAGATGACGGCCTGTGCGATCGCCCGCCCGGCGCGGTCCAGCCAAGGCTGCACCAGGTCGTCGCGCGCGGTCCAGAAGGCAGGGTCGGCGCGGGTTGGCCCGCCCCCCGCTGCCGCCCTGTCCAGCAGGATCAGCGAGGCCTGCTCGATCAGTTGTACCGGCCGGCCCCGCCCATCGGAGACCAGCACCGAGCCTAGGGCGGCGGCATTGCCCGTCGGCCCCTCGACCAGGACGCCGCCCTGCACCAGGCCGCCGCCGATGAAAGTGCCGACGAAGAGGTGCAGCACGTCGCCCGCGCCCTCGAGCCCGGTGCCGAAGGCCAGCTCGCCGGCGCAGGCGGCGGTGGCGTCGTTGATCACTTCGACCGGCAGCGCCAGCCCGGCCAGCGCCAGCGGCGCGACGAAGCCGCGCCAGCCCTCGAGTGCGCCCGGCGGTGCCCCGGCTTTGTCCTGCCATTCCCACAGGCGGAAGGGCATTGCGATCCCCAACGCCTGCACCCGGGCCGACAGCGGGCCAAGGTCGGCGCGCATTCCGGCCACGGCCAACCGCAGCCAGTCCGGCACGGCGGCTGGATCGGGCCAGCGATACGCGACCTCGCGGTGCAGGCGGCGGGCGCCCACGAAGTCGAGCGCGACCAGTTCGGCGCCGCGCCGCCCGATCTTGGCGCCCAGATAGATCGCGCCCTCTGGGTCGAGCGAAAAGGGCACCGAGGGCTGACCGACCCGCCCGCGCAGCGGTTCGCCGCGGCGCACCAGCTGGCGCGCCTCGAGTCCGCGCATCAGCACCGACACCGCCTGCGCCGAAAGCCCGGTCAGCCGCGCGATCTCGGCCCCCGACAGCGCCCGGTGTCGGCGCAGCAGATCCAGCACAAGCCCGCTATTGTGCCGACGCATCTGCCGATGCGCGGCCCCCCTGCGACCGCGCGGATCGGCACCCAAGATGGTGTTGGATTGATCCACGATCCCGTCGTTGCTGGCGCGTTAAATCCATCTTTCGCATTTATACACGAGACCCGAGCGGACAACAGGGACTCCGGCCGCGATTTCCCGGCGATATTTTGGGCAGTACGTCACAGTAATGGATTTAAATTGACACACCGTTCCGGCTTTGGGCATGGTCGCGGCAGGGGGCGCGAGGGAATCGCGGAGGAGGAACGCGCGTGGCGGCAGTCACGATCCGCAACGTCGAGAAGGCGTTCGGCAAGGTCCGGGTGATCCACGGGATCGACCTCGAGATCGGCGACGGCAGCTTTGTGGTGCTCGTCGGCCCCTCGGGCTGCGGCAAGTCCACATTGCTGCGGATCATCGCCGGGCTCGAGGACGTGACCGCGGGGCAGATCCTGATCGGCGGGCGCGAGGTCAACGACATGCCGCCGAAGGACCGGGACATCGCCATGGTGTTCCAGAACTACGGCCTCTACCCGCACATGACGGTTGCCGCGAACATGGGCTTCGCGCTGAAACTGGCGGGTGTTGCGAAAGCCGAGATCGCGCAGCGTGTGGCGCGGGCGGCCGACATCCTGAACCTGTCCCCGCTGCTGGACCGATATCCGCGCCAGCTTTCGGGCGGGCAACGCCAGCGCGTGGCCATGGGCCGCGCCATCGTGCGCAACCCGCAAGTGTTCCTGTTCGACGAGCCACTGTCGAACCTGGACGCAAAGTTGCGCGTCCAGATGCGGGCCGAAATCAAGCAGTTGCACGAGCGGCTGAAAGTGACGACCGTCTATGTCACCCACGACCAGATCGAGGCGATGACCATGGCCGACCTGATCGTGGTGATGCACGAAGGGGTGGTGAAACAGGCTGGCGCACCGCTGGAGCTGTACGACCGGCCCGCGAACCTGTTCGTGGCGGGCTTCATCGGCTCGCCGTCGATGAACTTTCTGGACGCCACCGTGCGCGCCGGGCGGCTGGTGCTGGCCGACGGCCAGTCGCTGCCGATGCCCGAGGGCACCCGGCTGGCCGAGGGGCGGGTGGTTCGCCTGGGCCTGCGCCCCGAGGAGCTGACCATCGCCCCGGACGGGTTGGCCGCCACCGTGACGATTGTCGAGCCCACGGGCGCCGAGATCCATGTCGGCGCCCGGCTGGGCGACCAGCCCCTGACCGTGGTTCTGCGCGACCGGCACGCTCTGGCCGCCGGGCAGGCGATCACCGTCGCCCCGGTGCCGGGGCGGCTGCACCTCTTCGATCCGAAAACCGAGGCGCGGCTCAACTGAGGCCGCGCCCGCCGCCGGGGCGCAGGCCCCGGCACCTGAGGCCGACGACCAGTCTTGCAAACGGGAGGACAAAGACCATGAGACCGACCCACCTGGCCCTGGCGGCCGCCGGCCTTGCGCTGGCGCTGACCAGTGCCGCGACGGCCCAGCAGACGACGATCCGCTGGGCCCTGCACCCCGGCGCCGAGGCCGACGCGGTGATCAACTACTTCGCGCCGCTCTACGAACAGCAGACCGGCATCCGCGTGATCGGCGAGATCCTGCCCCCCAACCAGCTGCGCGACCAGATGTCGATCGAGGCGATCGGCCGCACCGGCCGCTGGGATCTGGGCTATCACAGCCCCGGCTGGTTCGGCACCTTCAAGGACCATGTGATCGACCTCACGCCACTGATCGAGCGCTACGACTTCGACATCTCGGCCTACCCCGAACTGGTGGTCAACAGCCACATGCGCTCGGACGCCCGGCCGGGCGAGATCATCGCCCTGCCGACCACCCCCGCCGCGCCGATGCTGATCGTGCGCCGCGACTGGTTCGCCCACCCCGACGAGCAGGCCGCCTTCCGCGCCCGGTTCGGGCGCGACCTGACGGTTCCCGCCACCTGGGCCGAACTGCGCGAAGTCGCGGGCTTCTTCACCCGGCCAGCCGGTGCCATGCTGGCCGGCCAGACCCTGACCCAGCCGGTCTATGGCTGGGCCGATGCGCTGGGGGCCGGAGCGGGGATCACCCGCAGCTTCATCGTCGTCCTCTATTCGACCGGCGTGCGTGGCTGGGACGAGACCTTCACCCCCGACATCGACCACCCGATCGTGCTGCAGGCGGCCGAATACTTCGTCGATCTGGCCCGCAACACCGCCCCGCGCGAGGCCCAGAACTGGGGCTTCCTGGAGGGGCTGGAAATGTTCCGCGACGGTCGCCTGGCGATGGCCACGATGTGGCCGCAAGGCGTCGGCACGGTCGAGGCCGAGGGCGGTTCGGCCGCTGGAAACACTGGCTACAGCCCGCTGCCGCTGTGGGAAGGCAACCTGGCCGGCTATACCCAGGGCACGCCGTTCCTGGGCGGCGGGGGCGTGTTCGTTTTCGACACCCCGAACGCCGAGGCCGCGTTCCAGTTCTTGAAATGGATGTTGCAGGACAACGAGGTCGAATGGGCCCGCCAGTCGCAGCAGTTCTCGCGCGTGGCGCATTTCCGCGACCCCGAGCTGCGGGCGCTGCGCCCCTACTACGCCGATTTCCTGCCGGCCTACGAGCAGGTTCTGCAATCGGTCTTCATCCGCCAGGGCATCCCCGAATACGGTTCGGTGATGTGGAACGGCGCGACCGAGTTCATCACCGATGTCTTCTCGGGCGACCTGAGCCCGGCCGAGGCGCAGACCCGCTGGGTTCAGGCGATGACCGACGCCTTCCGCCGCGCCGGTTACATTCAGTAACCTGACCGGCCCGGGCGGCACCCCGCCCGGGCCACACCGGAGGGGGCAGATCATGGCGGCACGGCGCGATCAATTCACGCGCGGCTGGTGGTTCATCCTGCCGGGCCTGATCCTGATGGCAGCCGTGGTCGGCACGCCGCTGGCGATGGGTTTGCGCTACAGCCTGCACGATGTGTTCCTCTATGCCTTCAACAACCAGCGGTATGTCGGTCTCGACAACTACCGCCGTGCCTTTGCCGACCCGCTGTATCTGAACGCTTTGCGCCTGACCGCGATCTTCACGCTGGGCTGCTTGGTACTGTCGGTGGGCCTCGGCATCCTGATCGCGTTCCTTCTGAACGCCCGGCAGGTCCGGCTGCGGCCCATGTGGATGGCGCTGTTCCTGATCCCCTTCGTGATGACCCCGGTGGTGGGCGGCATCGCCTGGAAATTCTTCATCTGGCAGCAGGAAAGCGGGGTCATCAATTCGATCTCGTCCTTTTTCGGCGGGCCGATGCCGTATTGGCTGCTTGACCGCGAAACCGCGCTGATGGCGACCATCATCACCAATTCCTGGCACCTGATCCCGCTGGCCGTGCTGGTCTTCTACGCCGCGCTGACCACGATCCCCGATGAGTTGCACGAAGCCGGGCGTATCGACGGCGCGGGTCCGTTCCAGGCGCTGTGGTACATTGTCCTGCCGATGCTGCGCCCGCATATCCTGTTCGTGTCGATCATCGTCATCACCAGCGCCTTCCGCGAGTTCGACATGATCTGGGCACTGACCGGCGGCGGCCCGGGGCGGGCGACCACGGTGCTGTCGATCTTTGCCTACAACCGCGGCATCGCCAACCAGGACATGGGCATGGCCAATACCATCGCCTTCACGATGTTCCTGATCATGGCGGTCGCGGCCTGGATCTACATCACCCTCTATCGCAAGACCGTGGGGGACAAGGCATGAGCCGGTTCCTCTCGCCCCGGGCGAAGAAGCGCGGTGCCTTCTGGGTGGTTCACGCCCTGCTGGGCCTGTGGCTGGTGATCTCGCTTCTGCCACCGGTGATGCTGGTCGCGGCCAGCCTGAACCGCACCGCGCTGTTTCGCCGCCCGCTCGACCTGCTGACCTTCCGCGACTTTACGCTGGACAACTTTGCCCAGGCCTTCAGCCGGGGGAACTTCTGGTTCTTCTTCACCAACTCGGTGATCATCTCGGCCTCGGCCGTTGTCATCACGCTGGTGGTCTGCGTGCCGCTGGCCTACGGGCTGACGAAGATCTCGGGACGCGCGCGGTCGGCGGTGTCGTTCGGGGTGCTGGCGATGCGCTTCATCCCCTATGTGGTTCTGGCGCTGCCGCTGTTCCTGATCTTCGTCAATCTCGGCCTTTCGGGCTCGCGCACGGGTCTTCTGCTGGCGCATCTGTCGATCCACATTCCCTTTGCCACCTGGATGCTGGTCGGCTTTTTCGACACCGTCCCGCACGAGCTGGAGGAGGCGGGCATCGTCGACGGCTGCGGCCCCTGGCACCTGTTCTGGAACGTCTCGCTGCCGGTCGTGCGCTCGGGCGTGATCGCGCTGGCGATCCTGGTGTTCATCATCTCGTGGAACGAATACCTCTTTGCGCTGTTCCTGGCCGGCAACGATGCCCAGCCCCTGACCGTGGGCATCACCCGGTTCCTGGGCGGGGCCGAGGCGGGGGCGGAATATGGGGTCATTGCCGCCTATGCGGTGCTGGTGATCGCGCCGGTGATCCTGTTCGCGCTGACCGCCAACCGCTACATCGTCAGCGGCATGACCGCCGGGGCGGTCAAGGGCTGAGCGCCCCGCCTGCCCGTGGTAATCCTGCTGGGCGTTGTTGCACAACTCTGACATCGGAGGATTCGCATCCTGACTCCAAGCGGTTAGACAGGCCGCACGAGCAAGCCGTCACCCGCCCGCTACCGCACCGCGACCTGGTCCGGCTACACTGCGGCGCTTCGCAAGCGGGGT
>CALJZN010000105.1 GCA_937983405.1 uncultured Paracoccaceae bacterium | reverse complement strand
TCCCAGGTGTAGCGGCCACCGGCCACCAGCGTCACATTCTCCGCCACCCGGAAGTCGAACTGGCCATAGGCGGCAAGGCTGTCTGTCTTCACGTCCTGCCGGAAGGTGAAGGCATTGGGGTTGGCCGGCGTGCGGAAGAAGAAGTCCTCCACCACGCTCTCGTGGAAGTAATAGGCGCCCAGCACCCATTGCAGCGGGCTCTCATATTCCGAGGTCAGCTGGAATTCGGCGCTGCTGCTCTTCGAGCGCGTGTCCAGCTCCAGGAGCGAGCCGAAGCTCTCCGAGAAATCCTCATCCCCCACCCGGAAGGAGCGGAAGTCGGCGTGGCTCGCCAGCAGCTTGATGCCCACGCCATCGAGCGACGAGCGGAACTCGAAGTTGGCGGTCGTCTCCTCGGTCTTGCGGGTGAGGTCGGTGTTGCGGAAGACGCGATAGGGGTTGCGGTCCGAGGGCAGCGGCGTCGCGCCGGTCCGCGGGTTTTTGCGATCGAGGAAGCCGCCCAGGTCCTGGGTGCCAGTTGCCTGGCCGGGCCCGGCGCCCGGGTTGGCGCGCAGCGTGCCGACCGTCGTGTAGCCGAAGCCCCCGGCCCCGAATCCGCCCTGGTTCCAGTGGCTCGCGCGCAGGATCACCGAGCTGTTGTCCGACACGTCGAAGTTCAGCGTGCCGCGCACATACCACTGGTCGTTGTCGTTGAAGTCCTTGGCGCGGCCGCCGCCCGCCACGCGCGGCGCCTCCACCTTCACCCAGCCGTCGCTCTGCTGCCACATGCCCACCAGCCGGAGGCCGACGGCCGGTGTCAGCGGCAGGTTCAGCACGCCGTCGAGGCGGATGTCGTTGAAGCTCGCGTAGCGCACCGAGCCTTCGGCGCCGAAGTCCGGCCCGGGCAGCTTCGAGACGAGGTTGATGCTGCCGCCATAGGTGTTGCGGCCGAACAGCGTGCCCTGCGGGCCGCGCAGCACTTCCACCCGCTCGAGGTCGACGAAGGCGGCAAGCGCCTGGCTGGTGCGCGGCTTGTAGACCCCATCCACAAAGAAGCCGATGGTGGGATCGTTGGCGGCATCCACTTCCTCGGTGCGCACGCCGCGGATCGCCGGGCGGGCATCCGCGCCCGACTTGCCGAAGCTCAGGCCCGGCACCGAGGACGCAAGCGTCGTCACATCGTTGATGCCACGGTTCGCTAGCTCGCCGCCGCTCAGCGCGGTGATGGCCAGCGGCACGTCCTGCAGGCCCTGCTCGCGCCGGGTCGCCGTCACGATGATGTCGTCACCCGGAGCGCTGGCGTCGGCCGGCGCCTGCGCAGCGGCCGGAAGCGCCGCGACGGCGGCAAGGCTCACGGACAGAAGAATGGTCGCCCTCATCTTGGTCCTTCTCAACCTACCAGCGAAACCGGGCGGCTCGGCGCCCCTTTCTGACAAAATTGTGATGACATCTTTAGCCAGCCGCCCGCGCTTGGCGAGACGATGATTGCATCCGAAGTCATCAAGCGGCACATTTTCCGCAGGACTGATACGAAAATGTCACGCTTTCGCGCGTTCAGGGCCGGTTTCCGTCGCGCGCGCCGCGGTCCAGCAGGGCCAGGGTGCCGGCCGTGTCGCGCACGTCGCCGAAGCTCTGGAACACCGTCGTCAGCCCGGCCAGATGATCCTCGGGGTAGCGGGCCGCATTGCAGTCCGACACCATCACCACCCGATAGTCCAGCATCATCGCGTCGCGCGCCGTCGTCTCGCAGCAGAAGTTGGTGACCGTGCCGCCGATCAGCAGGTTGCGGATCCCGCGCGCCTGCAGCTGGGCGTGGAGGTCGCTGGCACCTTCCACGAAGGCCGAGTGCCGGGTCTTGACCGACCGGATGTCGCCCGGCTGCACGTCCAGTTCGTCGCACAGCTCGAACCCCCACGCACCCGGCGTGAGGCCGCTGCGATGCGCCTCGGCCCCCTCGGGCGTGAAGAAATAGCGGTGGTAAAGTTCGGCAAGGCTTCCGCCATCGGGTGTCCCGGCCTGCAGCTGCACCCAGGCGACGACGCCGCCGCGCGCCCGCACCTCGGAGGCCAGGCGATTGATGGCCGGCAGGATGGCGATGGCCGCCTCCGCCTTCACCGCGCCCTTCACGAAGGCGTTCTGCATGTCCGTCACCACGAAGGCCGTCTCGGCGGGGGCCAGCGCCTCGAACACGTGCAGCCGCCCGCGCTTCTTCAGCACCCGCTCGATCACATAGTTGGGCATCTGCATCAGCCAGCCTCCCGCTCGCGCGCGGCCAGCCGCGCCACGATCTGCCGCATGGCGAGCCCGCCCCGGTCCGGCTTCACGCTCCGCTCGGGAACCGGGCCCAGCCCGTCCCTGTCCTGCACTTCGCGGATCCACTCCAGCGCGAGGCGATCTTCCTCGAAGGCCTCGACGATGGCCACCCGCATCATCTCGGTCACATCCGGTTCGTCCACCCGATAGTCGCGTGCGATCGCCCACCAGTAGCGGGTCCGGTCCTGCGCGGTCGGCGTGATCGCGTGCAGGATCTTGGTGGCGTAGCGGACCGGGCGTCCCGGCGCCGGCGCCGGGTCGATCACTTCGGCATGCGCCTCGTGCCAGCCGGGCGAGACGAAGCGCGAATCGGTCGTGCGCGTGACCGGCTTGCCCACCAGGTCCATCGGCCGGTCATAGAGCGCGGGCAACACGTCGCCCTCCAGCACGCGCACCTGCCGCACCCGGTCCCCCGTCACCTCCAGGTCGATGGGCGCGGTCGCATAGGCGGGCGTGCCCACATTGCCGGCATGGAGAAAGCTGAAATGCGTGGTGTCCAGAAGATTCTCGTGCAGACCCAGATAGTTGGCCTCGATGTCGGTGCAGCCCGTCGCGAACGCCCAGCCCGAGTCCGAAAGCCAGGGATGCCCGGGCACCAGGGCCTCGTCGGCCTGGTGGGGGTCGCCCGGCCACAGCCACAGGAAGGGCGGCCGCTCGACCAGCGGAAAGGCCCGCACGCGCATCGCCGCACGCGCCGCCGGCCGGTCGTCGGCGGGAATGCAGGCCGCGAGCCCGTCGGCGCCATAGGCGATGCCATGATAGCCGCACACCAGCCGGTCGCCCTCGACCCGCCCGCGGCTCAGCGGGAACGACCGGTGGGCGCAGCGGTCGTGGACTGCGGCCGCCCGGCCGTCTCGGGTGCGGAACAGCGCAACCGGCACGCCCGCCACAGCGACGCCCAGCGGCGCGTCGCCCAGCTCGGCCGAGCGCGCCGCCACATACCAGCAGTTGCGGATCAGTGGGGTCGTCCGGTCAGCGATGCCCGCCGCCGGAAACGCCGGCTCCGATCGCAGGTCCGGCACGGCCTCGGCGCGCGACATCGGGGGTCCTCCTCGATCTCGAGTTTCACCCGCGCGCCAACCGCTGTCAAGAAAATGTATTCACAACTTTGCCCCGCTCATGTCGGCCCCAGCGCCACCTCGCGCACCTCGCCCAGGAACTTCGCCGGCTTTGTCCAGCTCTCGCCGCCGTCCTCCGATCGCCAGATCTCGCCAAACATCGAGGCAGCCATCAGCACGTCGGGTCGCGCGGCCACCGTCGCGATCCACCAGATGGTGGTGTTGGTGCGCCCCGGCAGCGCCACCCGCTCCCAGCTGGTCCCGAAGTCGCGGCTTCTGAGCATCAGCCCGTCGTCGCCGGAGGGCCGGTCGCCCACCGACAGGAAGATCGTGCCCGACCCGTCCGGCCGCGCCGCCATGCAGCGGAAGTAGCGGTAGGGCGCCTCCGGCACCGCCACCGGGGTCCAGCGCTCGCCCCCATCCAGCGAGCGGTGCAGCCCTTCTTCCGTCGAGCACAGCAGCAGTCGCCCGCCATCCGCCGCCGGGCAGTCGTCGAAGATGAGGAGATTGTGGGTGTCGCGCGTCAGCAGCCCCTCGGCCAGCCGCTGCCAGCTCGCCCCGCCGTCGTCCGAGCGGAAGACGCCATCGATCTCGACCGTCGCCCAGATCCGCGCCCGCACGCGCGGGTCGAACATCAGCGAGGTGACGCGCGGGGTGTTGATGAAGGCGCACTCCGGGTCGCCGGCAAAGGGCAGGCGGATCCAGCTGGCACCGTCGTCGCGGCTGGCGAACAGGGCGGAGGGCCGCGTGCCGCAGACGATCCAGTCCGGGTCGTGCGGCGCACGCGCGACCTTCAGGATGTGCAGGCCATCCATCGGCGAGGGAATGTGGGTGAAGGCCTGCTGCGAATGCCGCCAGCGGTAGAGCCCCTGGTCGGTGCCGGCCAGAAGCTCGTCGGGCCGATCCGGGTGCAGGTTGAGCGACCAGCAGCGGTTCTCGTTGTAGAGCCCGGCCCGGTGGGTGTGGGCGCGCCGCCAGCTGTCGCCCAGATCGTCCGAGAACCAGACGCCATGGCCCACCGAGGCCGCATAGGCGCGAAGGCCGCTCATCCGATCCGCTCCAGCACGACCTGCGTGTCCGCCAGCACCAGCCCCCCGCCCTGTGCCGACAGCATGCACGCGGTTCGCGCCCCCAGCGGCGCCGGCGCGCCCAGCTGGATGCGGGCCGCAACCGCACCGGCACCAGCCGGGGGTGGCGGCGGAGCCGGCACAAGCCCGGGCACCGGCGCCCCATCGAGCCGGAGCAGCGGCGGCGTCTCGAGGTCGGCGAGCGCCAGCGCCTGCCGCGCGAGGAACAGCCAGGCGAGCGTGCCCCCCTCCAGCAGGGCCAGCGCCGGAACGGCATAGGCCTCCATGGCCGCGACGGTCGCAAGCGCGGGCGCCACGGCCCAGTCGCCCGGCTCGAGCTGGATGGCGGGGTGGGTCAGCAGCCGCTGCACGGCCACCGGCGCCGAATGCCCGTCGGGCCCGCTGACGCTCACGCGGGTCAGCAGCAGGTCGGGCGTCACGATCCGGCCCGGCCGCACCACGTGCAGCTGCAGCAGCCGCCAGGCATTGCCGGGCGCCGTCACACCGTCTTGCCCGCAACAGCGTAATTGCCGCGCGGAACCTCCTGGATCACCACCCGCAC
This sequence comes from uncultured Paracoccaceae bacterium, assembly GCA_937983405.1. Classification (GTDB taxonomy): domain Bacteria; phylum Pseudomonadota; class Alphaproteobacteria; order Rhodobacterales; family Rhodobacteraceae; genus JAHDXW01. The sequence goes on along the minus strand of CALJZN010000105.1, from coordinate 20,214 downwards.
CTGCCGCGGCTCGATCCCCAGGCTGTCGCACACGGCATCCGTCAGTGCCTGCATCAGCCGGTCCTTCACCGGCTGGTCCCGCCCCTCGTGGATCACGATGCTCACGATCGCCATGCCCGCCTCCTCAGTTGAACACGCCTCCGCCGTCCACCACCAGGCTCTGGCCGGTGATGGCGCCGCTGTCCGGCCCCAGCAGGAACAGGGCCGGCCCCACCATGTCGCCGGCGACAAGCTCCCGGCCCAGCGCCCGGGCCGCGGCGATCGCCGGCGCCCGTTCGGCGATGCCCGGCCGCTCTCGCACCGTCTCGGTCAGCGTGAGTCCCGGCGCCAGGATGTTCACCCTGATGCCGCGCGGCCCCAGCTCGCGCGCCAGCGACCGCCCCATGGCCAGCACCGCCCCCTTGGACGCATCATAGTGCAGCAGGCTGGTCGCGCCGGCGAACACCCGGTTGGAGGCCACCAGCAGGATCGCGCCGCCCTCGCGCATTTGCGGCACCGCCGCGCGCACCGTCTCGAAGGTGCCGCGCGCGTTCACGGCCAGCATCCGGTCGAAATCCTCGCTGCCGATGGCCTCGAACGGCCGGTTCGGCTCTCGGCCGAACAGCGCGGCGTTGCACAGCAGCGCATCCAGCCGCCCGAACCGGGCGACCACGGCCTCGGCCATGGCCCGGCACGCGGCCGGGTCGGTGATGTCGGCCTCGATCGACAGCCCCTCGCCGCCAGCCGCCTCGATCGCCGCAACCGTCGGCGCGCAGCTGTCGATGTCGGCAGCGGCCACCCGCCAGCCCCGCGCCGCCGCGCCTTCCGCGAAGGCCCGCCCCATGCCCTGCGCGGCCCCGGTCACCAGCAGCACGTCGCCCTCAGCCATCCACCGCCTCCAGCACCAGTTTCTCCGCCGTGAAGAAGGCCATGGAGGCGCGCCCGCCCTCGCGCCCCAGCCCGGACAGGCCGAAGCCCCCGAACGGCGCCTCGGCGATGCGGTGGAAGGGCGTGTTGAGGCAGATGCTGCCCGCCGCCTGCATCCGCGCGCCCTCGAGCATGTCCGGGTCCCGGCTCCAGACGTAGAGCGCAAGGCCATAGGCGGTCGAGCCGGCCAGCCGCAGCGCCTCCTCGGGGCTCGCGAAGGGCTGTATCGTCAGCACGGGCGCGAAGAACTCCTGCTGCACGGCCGGGCTGTCATTGTCGGCCGGCTCGATCAGCGCCGGGCGGAACCAGTTGCCCGGGCCCATCCCGTCCGCCCGCACGCCGCCCGCGAGCAGCCGGTCGCCATGTCGCCGCGCTGCCTTGATCCGCCCGAGCGTCGCCTCGAGATGCGCCGCGCTCACCAGCGGGCCCATCTCGCAGGCCGGGTCCATCGGGTCGGCGAGGCGGATGGCCTCGATCCGCGCGACCAGTTCGGGCAGCACGCGGGCCATCAGGCTCTCGTGCAGCAGCAGCCGCGAGGCGGCGAGGCAGGCCTCGCCATTGTTGGCGAAGGCGGCTGCCAACAGCGCGTCGAGCGCGGCCGGCACATCCGCCGAGGAATCGAGGATGAAGGCCGATTTCCCGCCAAGCTCCAGCGTCACCGGGCACAGGCGCGGCGCCGCCGCGCCCGCCACCGCGAGCCCGCCGGCATGGCCGCCCGTGAACGAGATGGCGCGCACGCGGGGCTCGGCCGCCAGCGCCGCGCCCACCGTCGCACCCCGCCCCTGCACCACGTTCAGCTGCCCGGGCGGCAGACCGGCCGCAGTCCCGATGCGCGCCAGCGCCAGCGCCGAGGCAGGCGCCAGCTCCGAGGGCTTCAGCACCACCGCATTGCCCGCCGCCAGCGCTGCGGCGGCCTTCAGCGCGGCCGCCATCGCCGGGATGTTCCACGGCGTGAACAGCGCCACCACCCCATGCGGGGCGCGAACCACCCGCGCGCGCAGGCCAGCGGGCGCGGCAAGCGCCGCCTCCCCTTCATCCAGCGCCCCGGCGAAATGGTCGAACCAGCCCGCCGCTGCCGCCGCGTGCCTGAGCGTCGAGCGATGGAGCGGCAGCCCCGTCAGCCGCGTATCGGCCTCGGCGATCGCCGCCGCCTCGGCCCGAAGTCCGGCCGCGATCCGCCGCAGCACGGCCGCGCGCGCGGCCGGCGCGGCCTTCCGCCAGTCGCCCTGTGCATGCGCTTTCGCCGCCGCCTCGACCGCCGCGGCCGGGTCGGCGCACTCCACCAGCTCCGCCACTGCCTTGCCGCAGGCCGGATCGATCAGCGGCAGGCGCAGGTCGCCCGGCGCCGGGCTGATCGCCCGCCCCTCGATGAACTGGCCGTAAGCCGCCTGCACGCCACCTCCCGCCCGCTTGACGACTGCATCATTCCCGCCCAGACACAAGTTGTAAATACATCTTGGGGAGCGCCCGATGAAACCCTTCTTCCGCGCCGACCAGGTCGGCAGCCTGCTTCGCCCGCCGGAACTGCTGGCCGCGCGCGAGGCGTTCGCCGCCGGAACCCTGCCGGCCGAAGCGCTCCGGGCCATCGAGGACGAGGCGATCCGCGCTGTCGTCGCCCTGCAGCAAGATCTCGGCCTCCGGGCCGTCACCGATGGCGAGTTCCGCCGCCAGAACTGGTGGGTCGACTTCATCGCGCGCGTGCCCGGGGTCGAGATCCGCGACGGCGACGGCAACGATGCCTTTGTGAACGACGGCGCCGTCCCCTGGACCTACGTGCCCAAGAATGTTCTCACCACCCGGCCCATCCGTCACGCGGGCGCCGTCACCGTCGCCGACTTTGCCGTCGTCCGCGACGCAGCCGGCCCGGGCGCCTGCCCCAAGATCACGCTGCCGAGCCCCACGCGCATGCACTTCCACGGCGGCCGCCTCAACGTGAGCGAGCATGCCTATCCCGACATGGAAGCCTTCTTCGCCGATGTCGCGGCCTACTGGCGGGCCGAGATCGCCGCCCTCGAGGCGGCCGGCGCGCGCTACATCCAGATCGACGATCCGCTCCTCACCTATTTCCTCTCCGACCGGCTGCGCGCCAGCCTCGCGCGGCAGGGCGACGATCCGGAGTTGCTGCTGCCGTGCTACGTCCGCTTGTTCAACGACTGCGTCCGCGACCGCCGGGCGGACACGACAGTCGCCGTCCACATCTGCCGGGGCAATTCGCGTTCCTCCTGGATTTCCGAGGGCAGCTACGACCGCATCGCGGACGCCGTCTATCCGCATCTCGATGCGGACAGCTTCTTCCTCGAATATGATGACGAGCGCTCGGGCGGCTTCGAGCCGCTCGCCCGGATCCCCGAAGGCAAGCGGGTCGTGCTCGGCCTCGTCACCACCAAGCACGGCCGGCTCGAGGACCCGGACGATCTCGTCCGCCGCATCGACGAGGCGGCGCGGTTCGTGCCCCACGACGATCTCGCCATCTCCCCGCAGTGCGGCTTCGCCAGCGTGGTCGAGGGCAATGTGATCACCCCCGACGACCAGGCCCGCAAGCTGGCGCTCGTCGTTGCCGTCGCCGACCGCGTCTGGGGCACGGCATGAGCGCTGCAGCCCGCCTCGCCGCCCTCGGCCTGGTGCTACCGCCGCCGCTCGTGCTGCCATCGCCCAACCGCGTGGCCGCCAAGCGCGCGGGCCAGCTGCTCTTCGTCTCGGGCCACGGGTCCGATCTGGTCGAGGCGCCGGGCCTGCCGCGCCACGGCCGGGTGCCCGACGAGGTCTCGCCCGAGTCCGCGCAGAAGCTCGCCCGCGCCGTCGCCCTCAAGATGCTGGCAACCGTCGCCCAGGTGCTTGGCAGCCTCGAGGCGGTCGCCGAGGTGGTGAAGCTCACCGGCTATGTGCTCTCCGCGCCCGGCTTCGATTCGATGAACGCGGTCATCAACGGCGCGTCCGATCTGATGGTCGAGGTCTTCGGCGAGGCCGGGATCCACAGCCGCTCGACGCTCGGCGTCGCTGCCATGGTCCGGCAGCAGACGATCGAGATCGAGGGCATTTTCGCGGTCCGCGCCTGAAGCCCGGCGCCCCGGGGCCACTTGCATTCGAAACCAGCCCGGCCGACAAGCCTCGGATGCCTACCCCGATCCCGACCACCCATGTCGGCTCGCTGCCCCGCCCGGCCGCCGTCGCCGACGCCCTGTTCGCGGCCGAGCGCGGCGAGCCTGTCGACCCGGGCCTGTTCGACGCGACGCTTGCCGAGGCCGTCACCGAGGTCGTCCGCCGCCAGGTGGAGGCCGGCATCACCCTCGTCTCCGACGGCGAGATGTCGAAGATCAGCTACGCCACCTACATCAAGGACCGGATCACCGGCTTCGCCGGCGACAGCCCGCGAAACCCGCCCGCCGATCTCGAGGCCTTTCCTTCCTTCCTCGCCCGCCAGGCGAAGGGCGGCGGCACGCCCAGCTACCGCCGGCCGCGCTGCGTCGGCCCCGTCCGGCCCAAGACACTTCAGCCGCTCCAGGCCGACATCGCCCGCTTCCGCGCCGCGCTTGGCGCCCACCCGCCCGCCCATGGCGCCTTCCTGAACGCCGCTTCGCCCGGCGTCATCGCGCTGTTCCAGCCGGATGATTACTACCACGACGAGGATGCCTATCTCGAGGCGCTCGCCGAGGCGATGCGCCCCGAATATGAGGCGATCGTCGCAGCCGGCTTCATCCTCCAGCTCGACAGCCCCGATCTCGGCCTCGGCCGGCACATGATGTTCAAGGGCCGCTCCGACGAGGCCTATCTCGCCCGCATCGGCCGGCACGTCGAGGTGCTGAACCACGCGCTGCGCAACATCCCGGCCGAGCGGGTGCGCATGCACGTCTGCTGGGGCAATTACGAGGGCCCCCACCACTGCGACGTAGAAATGGGCGTGATCCTCCCCACGCTCATGCAGGCCAAGCCCGTCGGCCTCCTGTTCGAGACGGCCAACCCCCGCCACGCGCACGACTGGGAATGGTTCCGCGCGCTCGCCCACCTCCTCCCCGAAGACCGGATCCTGATCCCCGGCGTCATCGATTCCACCACTAACTTCATCGAGCATCCGCGCGTGGTGGCGCAGCGGCTCGAACGCTTCATCGACCTTGTCGGCCGCGACCGGGTGATCGCCGGCACCGACTGCGGCTTTTCCACCTTCGCCGGTTTCGGCGCCGTCGATCCCGACATCGTCTGGGCGAAGCTCAGCACGCTGGCCGAAGGCGCGGCGCTCGCCGGCAAGCCCTGGCCGCGCGCGGCATGAGCTTCCGGCAACGGCTTCGCGCCGGCGAGCTTCTGGCCGGCACCTGGGTCAAGACCCCGCATCCCCATGTCGTCGAGGTGCTGGCCGACGGCCCGCTCGACTGCCTCGTGCTCGATGCCGAACATGCGCCCTTCGATCGCGCCGCGATCGACCTCGGCCTGCTCGCCGCGCGCGGGAAGCCGGCCGCCGTGCTCGTCCGCCCGCCGATCGCCGCACCGCACCATGTCCTGAACGCCCTCGATTGCGGCGCCGCCGGCGTCGTCGCCCCGCACATCCGAACCGGAGCCGACGCCGAGGCCCTTGTCGCGGCCTGCCGCTATGGCCCGGGCGGGCGCGGCTATGCCGGATCGACCCGCGCGGCCGGCTATGGCACGGTGCCCATGGCCACGCACCGCCACGCGGGCGACGCGCTGGCCGCCATCGCCCAGATCGAGGATGCGGACGCCCTCGACGATCTGGACGCCATCGCCCGCACACCGGGGCTCGACGCCCTGGTCGTCGGCCGCGCCGACCTCACCCTCTCGCTCGATGCGGAAGGCCCCGACGCGCCCGAGGTCGAGGCGGCTGTCGCCCGAATCGTCGCGGCGGGCCGCGCCGCCGGCATTGCCACCGGCATGTTCCTGCCGCGCACGGCCGATGTGGCGCGCTGGCGCGCGGCAGGCGCCACCCTCTTCCTCCTCGAATCCGATCACCAGTTCCTGCGCGCCGGCGCGGCGGCGCTCGCCGAGGCGATCAGGCGCTGAGCCGGTAGAAGGCGCGCGCCGTGCCGCCGAAGACGGCCGCCCGGTCGGCCTCCGGCACCAGCGCCTCGGCCTCGCACAGGATCGCTGCCCAGCCCGGCCGATGCAGCGCATCGACCGGCCAGTTGCTGCCCCACAGGGTCCGCGCCGGCCCGAAGGCCGCCAGCGTGCCCGCCGCCAGCGCCGCCACGCCATCCCCCGTGCTGCGCAGCATGCCGAGCCCGGAAAGCTTCACGACCGAAGCGGGCACGGCTGCGGCAAAGGCAGCAAGATCATCGGCCCAGCGCGCCATGGCGGCGGTGCCGGCATCCCAGGGGCTGCCGCAGTGGCACAGCGCGACGCGAAGCCCGGGAAGGCGCGCGAACAGCCCGGCCGCTTCCCGCAGCAGCGGCGCGGTCAGCTGCAGGTCGAAGCTGAGGCCGCGGTCGGCCAGCAGGGCGAGCCCGCGGCGAAACGCCGGGTCGCGCAGCAAGGCCCCCGGCGCGGGTCCGTCCTCGGCGGGATGGCGGGCCACGATCTGGCGCACCCCGCGCAGCCGGCCGCCGGCCGCCTCGGAAAGCCGGTCCAGTTCGTCGCCGAGGTCGGGCCATGTCAGGTCTGCAGCCGCGACGATCGCCATCGGCCAGCCCGCAGCCGCGGCCTCGGCGGCAAGCCACCGCGTCTCGGCAAGCGGATCGGCCGCGCCCACCTGCACATGCACCGAGGCGGCCACCCGCCGTCCGCCGTGCGCCGCCCGGAAATCCGAAAGGCCGTGCCGCCCGGCGATCGGCGCCGGGTCGCCGAAGAAGCGCGGCTGCCCGGACGCCAGCCAGGGGTAGCGGACGGCCGCCGGATCCCAGATGTGGTGATGCCCGTCGACCAGCGGGGCAACCCCGCTCAGGCGCCCCGGATCTGCCGCCACAGCGCGACCTCGTCGAACAGGGTCACCTCCTCGGTGACGGCGCCATCCACCACCTGCCAGTGCGAGATGGCCAGCAGCAGCAGGTCGCGCCCGGTGGCCGTGCCCCAGCCACCGGCATGGCGGCCGGCCAGCCACCAGCGCGCGGCCACGTCGTGGCCATCGGCCGGGTCCCCGGAGGCGGGGTTCACGGCCACATGGTCGATCCGGATCGCGATGTCGGCGAATGCCGCCCGGAGCGCCGCCCACCAGCCGTCGATGGCGTCCGCGCCCGCGATCGTCCGGCCACCGGGTGCGAACAGGCGCGCGGTCGGCCGGTGGAAGCCCCGCCCGTCGCCCAGCAGCTTCGCATTGAGCAGCGCGGCCGGCAGCGCCCGCGGGCCGCTGCCGCGCGGCGCGCCGAGCCGGGGCGCGCTCCAAACCTCGGCCCGCATCGCCGCCCACCAGCGCCGCGTCGCGTCACTCGCCGGCGTGGCGGCCGCCAGTGCGTCCGGTTCCAGCCCGAGCCCCGCCGCCATCGCGCTCATGTCGCGAACCAGCCATTCCTCGACGATCCGGTTCTGCCGGCACAGGCAGTCGGCAATGGTGCGAAAGCGGATGGTCCGCCCGGTCGGCGGCCCGAAGGCGCCAGGGCCCAGATGGGTCGCGGTCGAGGCGATCCGGTGGCTCGACAGATAGCCGTCGCGGCCATTGCCCGACCAGATCACGGCCTCGGGCACCATGGTGCGGTCCGGAAACTCGGCAAGCGTCCGGATCGTGCCGTCGATGATCGTCTCCGCGCCGGCCACCGGCCCGCCCAGCATCCACACCGGGCAGTCCGCGGCATAGTAGCGCCGGATCAGCCCGATCATCCGCTCGTCCCAGATTCGGTGGGTGATCTTCACGATATAGTCGACGATGTCGGCGAACTCGCGGTCGAAACCGGGCATCGGCTGCCGCCGCCGGCCCTGGGGGGCAAGCAGCGCTGCCATGTCGCGCCCCCGGATGCCGGGAACGCGGCTCATGCCGGGCGCAAATCCGGCAGGTCGTCGCCGCCGCGCACGAGGATGAGCGCGCCCGAGCCGGCAAAGCGCCGCGGGGCGCCCGCCGGCACGGAGAAGGTGTCGCCCGGCCCGAGCACCAGCCGCACGTCGCCAACCATCACCTCGGGCCGGCCGGACAGCGCGAACAGCACCTCCGGGCGGCCGTGGGCGTGAGTGGGCGTCACCGCGCCGGCGGCGAGGTCGATCCGCGCCAGCGTGAAGCCGTGCGGCCAGTCGAGCGGCGCGCCGGGGCCTATCAGCAGCCGGTGCGCGACGCCCTCCGCAGAAAGGCGCCCGTCGTCTGTCGGCAACGCGGCCGGCGGCACGAAATAGGCCGCCAGCCGTTCGGCCTCGGGCGTCGGCCGCGCTGCCACCTGCTCGGCGGTCGTGCGCGGCATCAGGGCGGCGCCCGGCGGCACAGTCTCGCCGGCCACCGTATCCACCAGCGTGCCATCGGCCAGCAGCTTCAGCCCGTGGTGCTCGGCCATGTCGAAGACCTGCGGCGCCCACAGCACCCGGCCCGGGTCGTCGCCGCCCAGGGCCACCCATAGGAAGCCGGGCGTGTCGCCGATGTTGGTGAAGCCCCGGAACAGGTTGGTGGGAACCGAGCCGACGGTGCCGGGCCCGGCCTCCACCGCCCCTTCGTCGCCGCTGGCACCGAAGGTGAAGCGCCACCGGCCCGAGAAGACCACGAACACCTCGGCCGTCTCGTGGCTGTGCTGGGAGTTGACGCAGCCCGGTGGCTGCCGTGCGCCGCCGATGTTGAAGCCGTGGCGTTCGCGGATATGCACATGCGCGCGCGGGTTCTCGGCCACGCCCGGCCCGATGATGGTGAAATTCTCCTTCACCTCCGAGCCCGGGTTGCGGGTATCCACGAAGGCGTTGAGCCCGGGCACCAGCTCGCCGTAGCGCACCAGCCGGGCACGCAGCGCCTCGGCCGACAGACCTCGGGAAGGGGCGTCCACCATCATGAACAATCTCGTCGCGCGCTTTGCATTCGAAGTCAATTTGCATTTGAAGTCGATCGGCCCGTCAGCGCCCCGCCGGCACCAGCGCGTGGAACAGCCACAGCGCCGCGACGGTCAGGACGAAATAGATCAGAAGCGGCCGCGCCGCCCGGTCGATCCGCCCCGGCAGCGCCTGCCAGCCCCCCGGCTCGGCAACCAGCCGCTCCGGCGGTGCGTCGGCCAGCAGGCCCTTCACCGTCCAGCGTGGCCAATCGCCGGCGCGCCCGTCCAGAAGCCGGCTCGCCAGCAGCGCCGCTGCGATGTTCACAGCCGATCCGATCACCGCATACCAGGGCCAGGCGATGTCGGTGAAGATCGCCACCCACCAGATGGCGGCAAAGCCCGCCGCCACCCCGATCAGAAGCCCGCGCTCGCTCGTCGTGCGCGAGAAGAAGCCCAGCGCGAACATCGCGAGCTTCGCGCCCACGAAGAAGCTGCCGATCTTCGAGAGCGTCTCGAGGATCGAGCCTTGCGCCCCGGCATAAAGGAAGGCCGGCACGATCACGGCAACGCCCCAGCCCAGGGTCAGCCAGCGCGTCACGCGCAGCACGGCGGCATCCTCGGCCCCGGGGCGCCACCAGCGCTGCCAGAAATCGATGGTGGTCGCGGTTGCCAGCGAGTTGAACGCCGAGGACAGGGTGGACATGGAGGCGGCCAGCACGGCGGCTGCCAGCAGGCCGGGCAGGCCCGGGATGCCGCTCTCGCCCGCAAAGGTCAGGATGAGCTCGTTGGGGTTGTCGAACGGCCGCCCGCCATAATGGCCCCAGGCCAGCACGCCGATCAGGAAGAACAGGAAGTAGATGGGAAAGGCGGCATAGCCCATCAGCACATAGCTCTTCTTGGCCGCCCCCACCGAGGCCGCGCCGAGCGTCCGCTGCACCAGCATCTGGTTGCCGCCATAGACGGTCACGTGGAACACCGTCATCGCCAGGAGGCCGGCCCAGATGGTGGTTGCCCGCGTCGGGTCCAGCGACCAGTCGATGGCATCGAGCCGCCCGGCTGCCTTCAGCGCCGCCAGCGTCTCGACGGGCGGCCGGGGCGCGGCCGCCAGCAGCGCCCACAGGATGACGAGCGCGCCCGCCAGCAGCACCACCGCCTGGAACACGTCCGTCCAGATCACCGCCAGCATCCCGCCCAGCGTCGTGTAGGCCAGCGCCATTGCCGTCACCAGCAGGATCGCCGCGCCCACCTCGATGCCGGTCATGAAGCGCAGCACCAGCGCGGTCGCATAGAGGATCGCCGCCGTCGAGAGCGCCTGGGTGACGAGGAAGATGAGCGACGCGACCGACCGCGCCGCCGGCCCGAAGCGCCGCTCCTGATAGTCGTAGATCGACGGCACGCCCGACAGGTAGAAGAAGGGCAGGAAGAAGGTGATCACGATCACGATCACCAGCGGATAGTTGAGGTGGATGGCCAGCGCCGCCAGCCCGTCGGCATAGGCCCAGGCCGGCGCGCCGAGGAAGGACAGGGCGCTCACATAGGTCGCCATCACCGACAGCCCCACCGCCCACCAGGGCGTGGCGCCGGTTCCCAGGTGGAATTCGCGTGCGCTGCCGATCCGCCGCGACAGCCGCCAGCCGAGCAGCAGATTGGCCACCAGGAATAGGAGCACAATGGCCCAGTTGAGGGCGCCGAAGGCCGCGATCCGCTCCATGCGCCCCCTTCCGCTTCCGGCAGGGCTGCTTCGGCCGCCCGCCAGCTAATCCTGACTTCGAAGGCAAGCCTAGCGCGCAGCCGCCCAGATGGCCAGCGTCAGGGAAAGACGAGGCCGGCCATCAGCTTGCGCGCCGTCCGCACCACGGCAGCGGAGGCCGGCGCGCCGGTCGCATCGAGGGTGACCCGGCAGTCGAGCCGGCCGGCGGGATGCTCGATCCCGATCGTCCGCACCGCCCCCCCGGTCCGGCGCGCCACCCGGGCGGCCGGCCCGGCCGGCAGCAGGCACGCCCCCGCCACCCCCACGGCCGCCAGCACACCGATCGCGGCATGCACCCGGTGCGGAATGAAGGTGCGCGTGGCAATGGTGCCGCCCGATACCGGCGGCCCCACCAGCACCAGCTTGGGGACGGTCCTGGCGGCCACGTCGCCCAGCCCCATCCGCAGCCCGGCGGCCTGCCGAAGCGCCTCGACCCGCGCCCGCAGCCCGGCGTCGGCCTCCAGCACGACCGGCGCCTCCTCGCCGGTCAGCCCGAAGGCGGCCGCCGCCACGATCACCAGCGGCATGCCCGAATCGATCAGCGTCACGGCCTCCCCGGCCACCTCGTCCTCCGGGCGGCCCGTCGGCAGGCGCGGCGCCCCCCCGAACGTCAGCAGAACCGGAGCCGCCGTCCCCGGCACGCCGTCGATCGCCGTGCCGCCGGCATAGGTCACGCGCCCGCCCGGCGTCTGCACGGTGGCGGTCGCCATGCTGCCGTCGTTCACCTGCCGGATCCGCACGCGCGTCTCCTCGGCCGCCGCCGGCACCAGCCCCTGCTCGATCGCGAAGGGGGCAACGGCCGCCAGCATGTTGCCGCAGACCTGGTCGGCGCCCACCCTCGGCTCCGCCACCCAGACCTGAAGGAACAGATAGTCCACGTCGGCGGCCGGATCGGCCGAGGGCGAGACGATCGCCACCTTCGAGGTCAGCGGATCGCCGCCGCCCATGCCGTCAATCTGCCGCGGATCCGGCGAGCCCAGGATGCGCAGCAAGAGCGCATCGCGCTCGGCCGGGTCGGCCGGCAGGTCACGGGCAAGGAACAGCCCCCCCTTCGAGGTTCCGCCCCGCATCCAGGCGCAGGGGATTCCGGCTTGCGCCTTCACACCCATCGCACGCCGGCGGCTTCCAGCCGCGCGCGCATGTCATAGATGTCGAGCCCCAGTTCACCGGCCGCCAGCCGCGCGCGGCGCGCGGCCTCGCTCGCCAGCCGGGCTTCGGCGCGCGCCAGCACGTCGGCGGCCTCGTCGCGCGGCACCACGCACACCCCGTCCTCGTCGGCCACGACCACATCGCCGGGATTCACGACCGCGCCACCGCACACGATCGGCACATTCACCGAGCCGGGCGTCGCCTTCACCGTCCCCTGCGCCGAGATGGCGGCCGCCCACACCGGAAAGGCCATGCGGCGCAGCTCCGCGACGTCGCGCACCCCGGCCTCGATCACCAGCCCCACGGCACCGCGCGCCCGCGCGGAGGTGGCCAGTAGGTCCCCGAAATAGCCGTCGGTCGAGGGGCTGGTCGGGGCCAGCACCAGCATGTCGCCGGGCCGCACCTCGGCGATGGCGACGTGCAGCATCCAGTTGTCCCCGGGCGGGGCGGAAATGGTCACCGCCGTGCCCGCCACCGGCGGCACCTGCCACACGGGGCGCAGGTGCGGGCGCATCAGCCCGCGCCTGCCCATCGCCTCATGCACCGTCGCCGCCCCGGCTGCAGCAAGCCCGGCCACCACTCCGGGAGGCGCGCGCTCGATCGCTGTCATCACTATGCCTGACACCGGCCTCTCCCGCCTGCCGCGCACCGCCTTGCATGTCATGGCTCCGATGGGGCAGAAAGCCAAGATGTCTTTACAACTTGCCCTCCTCGGTTTCGGCGAGGCCGCCCAGGCCTTCGCATCCGGCGCCGGCTGGCGGGCCTGCGCCTTCGACATCGAAACAGGTCCCGAACGTCGCGCCCGCCTGCGGGCCGCCGCCGAGGCAGCCGGCATCGCGTTTGCCGGCGCGCTCGATGCGGCGCTCGACGGCGCTGCGGTCGTCCTGTCGCTCGTCACCGCCGATGCCGCGCTCGAGGTCGCACGGCAGGCCACGCCGCACCTCGCCCCCGGCGCCCTCTTCCTCGACATGAACTCGGTCGCGCCCGACACCAAGGCGCAGGCTGCCACCACCATCGAGGCCGCGGCGCCCGCTACGCCGATGTCGCCATCATGGCGCCCGTGCACCCGGCCGGCCGCGCCGTGCCCCTGCTCGTCGCCGGCCCGGCCGCCGCGGCATCCACGCTCGCCGCACTCGGCTTCCTGAACGTCCGCCACGTCGGGGATACGATCGGGCGCGCCGCCACCATCAAGCTCGCGCGCTCCATCTGGGTGAAGGGCCTCGAAGCCCTGACGGCCGAAACCCTGCTGGCAGCAGACCGCGCCGGCCTGCTGGACGAGGTCGGCGCCTCGCTCGGGCCGCACTGGCTGGCCGAGGCGGATGCCCGGCTCGAGCGCATGCTGGCGCACGGAAGCCGCCGCGCTGCCGAAATGGCCGAGGCCGCGCGCCTGCTCGAGCATCTCGGCGTCGATCCCCTGCTCACCCATGGCACGGTCGCGCGCCAGCAGGCGCTCGGCGCGCTCGCTCTCGATCCCGTGCCCGAAGGGCTGGCGGCGCGCCTCGCCGCGCTCAGGGACGGCGGCCTCCGATGAGCCGGCGCACCCGCGTCATCGACTGTCACGGCCATTTCACCACCGCGCCGCCCGCCCACGATGCCTGGCGCAAGGCCCAGCTGGCGGCGCACGCCGCCGGCAGCGGGCCACCTGCCTATCCCGACATCCCGGACGAGGCGATCCGCGCCGCGCTCGAGCCCAACCAGCTGCGCCTCGCAGCAGAGCGGGGGATTGACCTCACGCTGTTCAGCCCGCGTGCGTCCGCCATGGCGCACCACCAGGGCGATGCAGAGGTCAGCGCCCGCTGGGCGCGGCACTGCAACGATCTCGTCCACCGCGCCGTCACCCTCTACCCCGACCGGCTCGTCGGGGTCGGTATGCTGCCGCAATCGCCCGGCAGTCCGCCGTCGGCCAGCGTGCCCGAGCTCTGCCGCCTCGTCGGCGAACTCGGCTTCGTCGGGATCAACCTCAACCCCGATCCCGGCGGCGGCCATTTCGCCGCGCCCCCGCTCACCGACCGAAGCTGGTACCCCCTCTATGAGGCGATGGTCGCGCTCGAAGTGCCGGCGATGATCCACGTCTCGGGCTCCTGCAACCCGGCGCTCCATGCCACCGGCGGCTACTATCTCGCGGCCGACACCATCGCCTTCATGCAGCTGCTCGAAGGCGACCTGTTCGCCGATTTCCCGACGCTCACCTTCATCATCCCGCACGGTGGCGGCGCCGTTCCCTACCACTGGGGACGCTACCGGGGGCTTGCCGACATGCTCGGCAAGCCCGGCGCCGCCCAGCGCCTCGTCGAGGCCGGCAACATCGTCTTCGACAGCTGCGTCTATCACCAGCCCGGTATCGACCTGCTGCTCGGCGTCATTCCGCACGAAGCGATCCTGTTCGGCAGCGAGATGGTGGGCGCGGTGCGCGGCATCGATCCGGAGACCGGCCACGCCTTCGACGACACGCTTCGCTACATCGAGGCGGCGGGCCTGTCCCCCGAGGCACGCCACGCCCTCCTCGAAGGCAATGCGCGACGCGTCTTCCCGCGGCTCGACCGGCTGCTGGCCGCGCGCGACGCCGCAGGGGCTTGAGGATCGCGCCGCGACTTGTATTGACAAGTTGGATGCAGAGGAGAGCTTGAGTGGCCGAGCGCTGGGATGCGGTGATCGTGGGCGGCGGGCACAACGGTCTCGCCTGCGGCGCCTATCTGGCGCGTGCCGGCCTCCGGGTGCTGCTGCTCGAGCGCAAGGCGATCGTCGGCGGCGCTGCCGTCACCGAGGAATTCGCGCCCGGCTTCCGCGCCTCCACCTACAGCTTCATCATGGGGCACCTCCACCCGAAGGTGGTGGCCGACCTCGAGCTCCGGCGGCACGGCCTGCGCCATGTCGTCGTCGACAATGTGATCAGCCCGGACGGGCATGGCGACTGCATAGTCTTTTCGAAGGACGCGGCGGTCACGCTCGCCCAGATCCGCCGCTTCTCGGCCCGCGACGCGGAAAACTACCCGAAGTTCTTCGCCAACCTCTCGAAGACGGTCGATCTGCTTCGCCGCCTGCAGCTCGAGACGCCGGTGGATCCTACCCGCCGCGATCTCGCCTCGCTCGTGCGGCTCGCCGGATTCGCCTGGCGCTACCGCCATCTGCGGGACGAGATCACGACCCTCGTCGAGGCCCTGTCCATGAGCGCCTACGACTATGTCGCGCGCTGGTTCGAAACCCCGGTCGTGCAGGCGAAGCTCATGTACTGGGCAACGATCGGCGGCACCGTCGGGCCCTATGCGCCGGGCACCGCCTTCTATCTCGTCGCCCACCTCATCGGCCAGGGCGGCATGGCCTTCCCGATGGGCGGCATGGGCGCCATCACCCAGGCGCTCGCCGCGGCCGGCCGAGAGAAGGGGCTCGTCATCCGCACCCGCGCCGACGTCCGCCGGATCCTGAGCCGGGCCGGCCGCGCCACCGGCGTGGTGCTGGCCGACGGCGAGGAGATCGAGGCGCGCCTCGTCGTCTCCAACCTGAACGCGCGGACCACCTTCGGCGATCTGGTGCCGGCGGCCGAACTTCCGGCCGACCTGGTCGAGCGGATCGGCCGCTATCGCACGCGCGGCAAGTCCTTCAAGCTGCTCTGCGCGGTCGACCGCCTGCCCACCTATGCCGCCTTCGACAGCCTGCGCACCAATGTCGACTATCCGGCCTACGCCCACATCGGCCCGACACCCCAGTATCTCGAGCGCGCCTTCGACGACGCAAAGTACGGCTGGTATTCCTCGAAGCCCTTCCTTTCCCCCATCGTCCCCAGCTTCTACGATCCGTCGCTCGCGCCGGAGGGCCGACACGTCGTCTCCCTCTACGGCGGCGTCACCCCGCACACGCTCGAAGGCGGCCACTGGGACCGGGAACGCGACAATCTCGTCGCCAACGCCTTTGCCGTCATGGACGAGCATGCCCCCGGCTTCTCCGCCTCGGTGCTGGCCCACAAGCTCATCCTGCCTGCCGACATCGAGGCCGATCTCGGCATGCCCGGCGGCAACACGCTCCACGGCGAGATGACGCTCGACCAGCTCTTCTTCATGCGCCCGGCGCCCGGCTACAGCGACTATCGCTCGCCCTTGCACGCCCTCTACCAGTGCGGCGCCTCCACCCATCCGGGCGGCGCCGTCTCGGGGGTTCCCGGCCACAATGCCGCGCGCGAGATCCTGGCCGACGTGAAGCGCCGCCGCGTCTAGGCGGCGCGCGGCTCCGCGGCCCGCCGCAGCACCTCCACCACCCCGGTATCGCCGTTCACCCGCACCCAGTCGCCCGTCCGCAGCACCTCGGTCGGGTCCTGGTCGAGGTCGGTCACGGCCGGCACGCGCAGCACGACGGCGCCCAGCGCGATCTTCGTCGTCATCACGTTGAACAGGATGGCGATCGGCCCGGCGCCTGCCAGCCGCGCCGCCTGGAAGTTGCTCGCCCAGCCGGACGAGCCCTTGGCGCCCGGAAAGACCAGCACTTTGCCCGCAAAGGATTGCCCCACCAGCTCGTGCCGCCGCTCGGTGATGGTGCCCGTCTGCGGGTTAATCCCGCCGAACCCGGAAATGGTCTGGCGCGTCACCAGCGCCTCACCCTCGACGACGCCACCCACCACGCCGCGCCCGCGCAGGGTCAGCAGGCTCACGCGTCGAGCCGCCCGACCCAGCGGCCGGCAACCGCCGATGCGATCACCTCCTCGACCCGGCCGAACCACACCTGGTAGCCGAGCGTGGCGGGCAGATAATGCGCCTGCTTCGCGGAATCGGTCGCCACCACCTTCACATCGGCCGGGCTCACGCGCGACAGCGCCGGGCAGCTGTCCGACATCAGCTTGCCGCCGGCCTTCTCGATGATCGCCTCATAACCCATCGATCGGGCGACGGTGCGGATCGCATTCGGCGTGAAGATCCAGAGATCCGTGTTCGCGCTCACGCGTTTCCCCTCCAGCAGCCGGGCAATCAGCCGCAGCTGGTCGAGGCTGTTGTGCGGGCAGCCCAGCATGATGAAGTCGATGTCGGGGTCGGTCGCGCTGTTGAGATGCTGATAGGCCTCCCGCCGCTCCGCCGCGCCGTAGCGCAGCGTCACGGCCGGGCGGTGCCCGCCGGTTGCCGCTTCGAGGGTTGGCGCCTCGGGCGTCATGCCCGGCACATGGTACATCTCGACCGCGCCCGAGGTCGCGGCGGCTGCCCCGAAATGCTTGAACTTGCGAAGTTCGCCGGCGTGCGTCAGGCCCGTCAGCACAGGGATCGCCTCCTGCACCTGCTCGCCCACCCAATAGCCCAGCAGCCCCCAGTCCATCATGTCGTCGATCTCGATCTCCACCTCGACATGGTGCGTCGCCAGCCGGTTCTCCGGAATGTGCAGGCCCCAGTAGGGGATCCGCCCCACCAGCGAGGCGGCCGCCGTCGATTGCGCGCCCTCCACATTGGTGCGCGCCCCCAGGATGGAATTCACATAGACGACCGCCGAGCTTTCCATCCAGGCGCAATGCTCGCCGAACACCGGCACATTGCCCACCTGGTAGGGCGTGCAGGTGTTGCAGCGGTTGATCCCCACGCGGTTGCAGAAGGCGGCATTCTTTTCGACGAGCGCCTTCGTCGCCGCCGACACGCCCTGCGCCGCCCAATGCTCGGGATCCATCGCCTCGATGAGCTTCCAGGTGTTGGCCTTCACCGGCGGAATCTCGAAGCGCTCGTCGGAGTCGAGGTTCATCAGCGAATAGACGGCATCCATGTCGGCATCCGGCGGCAGCACGTTGCGCCGGTTGGGCAGCGTTCCCACCGCGCCGCCGCACACATTGTTGGTCTCCACCAGCCGCTCGGCCCCCAGCACGGTGCCATAGCGCACCAGGAGACGCATCGCGGCCGCCCGTGCCGGCCCTTCGGCGCCGTCGAGGATCCGCTTCTCCGCATCCGTCAGCTGCATGGCGTGACGATAGGGCAGAAGATTTGTATTTACAAGTTGGGCGGCCGGTAGCGGCTGCCAAGCGACTGGCGCCGGCCGGCGTAGATCACCCGCGTCAGCGTCACGCAGCGCCCGCGGTACCAGTTGCGCCGCTGCACCGTCAGGCAGGGCTCCTGCTCGCCCACATCGAGAAGCTGCGCCACGCGCCGGTCCGGCAGCACGGCGCGCACCACATTCTCGATGTCCTCCAGCGCCGAATGCCGCGCGAAATAGCTGAAGATGCTCGTCGTCGCGAAATCCTGCTCCAGGAAGTCGGGGTAGATCTCCGGCAGCGCCTGCCGGTCCTCCAGCGCGACGGGCACGCCGTCCGACAGGATCAGCAGCACGGCCTGGAACAGGCTCGTGCCCGGTGCCAGCTCCATCAGCGCGCAGTCGGTCGCGTCGGGCAGGTGCCGGCGCTGCACCAGCACCTCGGTGCGCGGCACGCCGCCGCGGGTGCGGATTTCTTCCAGCAGGTCGCGCACCTCGATCAGCGGAAAGCCCTGCGCGGCCGAGGTCACGAACGTGCCCGAGCCCTGCACCCGCCGCAGCATGCCTTCCGAGACCAGCTCGCGGATGGCGCGCTGCACCGTCAGGCGCGACACGCCGAACCGCGCACCCAGCTCATTTTCCGACTCGACCCGGTCGCCGGGCTTCAGCTCGCCGGCCCGTATTCGGGCGACGAGATGGTCGCGGATGAGGCGATATTGCGGAAGCGGCTTCACGCGGCCGAAAGTGCCCGGCGTCTGCGCGAGGCGCAAGCGCCGGCCATAATGTGCCTCAATCGTCGCCGGTCAGGAAGGCCCGCAGGCCCACATTGTCGCCGTCCGGCTCGCGCTCGCGGCGCGGACCGCGGTCGAGGCCGCCGGCGGGATCTTCCGCACCGGGCTTCTGTCGATCACCGGCCTGTTCTTCGTGGCCGCCATGCGCCGCGGCTGGCAGGCGCGGTTTCCCGCCGACTACCGGCTCGCCCTCATCGGCTCGTGGCTGATGCTCCTCTTCACTCCGCTGGTCTTCGTCTCCTCGGTCATCGCCGACCGCGCCAGCTATTATCTGATCCCCGTGCAGGCGATGGTGCTGGCGCGCATTCCGGCCGTCATGACAAGCCGGCTGATGCCGATCTTTGCCATCGCCCCCTATCTGGGGCTCGGGATCGTGCTGTGGTACTAGACCGCCAATTCGATCATGTTCCAGATCTGCTATGACCCCTATCAGAGCTGGATCGCCGGCTTCCCCGAGAACATCACCTATCCCTTCTGAGCGCCGCG
Organism: uncultured Paracoccaceae bacterium; assembly: GCA_937983405.1. Classification (GTDB taxonomy): domain Bacteria; phylum Pseudomonadota; class Alphaproteobacteria; order Rhodobacterales; family Rhodobacteraceae; genus JAHDXW01. The sequence goes on along the minus strand of CALJZN010000105.1, from coordinate 1,330 downwards.
CCACTTGCCCTGGCTGCGATCGCCGACCTAGATGCGGCATGACCGCCGAGGATCCCCGGGCCGTCCGGCGTTACGAGTTCCGCACCCCGGCGGCCTGCATCATGTGCGGCACTCCGGCAGCCGAGGCCCGCGTGCTCGGCCTGAGGCTCAGCACTTCGCAGGGCCTTCGGCCGCGCGGCAAGCGTCGCGTTGCAGTCACCGTCTGCCGCTGCCGGACCTGCGGGCTGGTCTTTGCCGATCCGCAGCCCTGGCCCGAGCGCCTGACCGACCATTATGACGTGCCGCCCGAGGAATATTGGCGGCAGGCCGATTTCAGCGTGCCGCCCGGCTATTTCTCGCGCCAGATCGAAACCGCCAAGGCGCTGCTCGGCCCCGACCGGGCGCTCAGCGCCATCTACATCGGCGTCGGCCTCGGCCGTGCCAGCCGGGTGATGCGCGACGCCGGCTTTTCCGTGCGCGGAGTGGAACCGTCCGCCCCCCTTCCGCGCCAGGGCCCTGGAGATCCTGGGCGACGACCCCGACAGCATCCAGCTCGCCACCGCCGAGGAGGCGGAGTTTCCCGCAGCCGCGGCCGATTTCGTCACCTTCGGTGCAGTGCTCGAGCATCTGCGCGACCCGGCCATGGTGATCGAACGCGCGCTCGGCTGGCTGCGGCCGGGCGGCATCATCCATGCCGAGGTGCCCAATGCCCGCCACCTGATGGCGCGCCTCATCAACGGCTGGTTCCGGCTGATCGGCACCTCCTTCGTCACCCAGATCTCGCCGATGCACGCCCCCTATCATCTCTATGAATTCACGCTCGACAGCTTCGCCTGCCACGGCGCCCGCGTCGGCTATGGCGTCGCCGCCCATTGGGTCGACGTCTGCTCGATCCGCCATGTCCCGGCCTTCACCCGGCCGCTCTTCGGCCGCATCATGGCTGCAACCGGCACCGGCATGCAGCTGACCGTGTTCCTGCGCAAGGCCGGCTGACGGCCCTCAATCCGCGATCGACAGCAGGCTGGCGTTGCCGCAAGCCGAGGTGGTGAGCTTGCCCCTGCCTGACGTCTCCCTTGGCTGATAGGAACAGATCAGCGAAGGGGTATCAGGATGAAGGACGGAGTGAAGGCACGCTATACGCTTGAGTTCAAGCAGGAAGCGGTGCGGCTTGTGCATGGCGGGGAGAAGGTATCGGCGGTAGCCCGGACGCTGGGCGTGTCAGCGCAATCGCTGGATAACTGGGTCAAGGCGGAGGCTGTCGGTCGCCTTCGTGATGTCTGTGGCAAAGCCGTGACCGCTGAACAGATGGAGATCGCCCGGCTGAAGGCCGAGCTGTCACGGGTGCGCATGG
>CALJZN010000104.1 GCA_937983405.1 uncultured Paracoccaceae bacterium | reverse complement strand
GTATCGTCCGGCGATCCGGGGGTGTTCGCCATGGCCGCAGCAGTCTTCGAGGCGCTCGAGGGCCGGCCCGACTGGCAGGCGCTCGACATCCGCGTGCTGCCGGGCATCACCGCGATGCTCGCCGCCGCCGCCCGCGCCGGCGCACCGCTCGGGCATGACTTCTGCGCGATCAACCTTTCGGACAACCTCAAGCCCTTTGCCCTGATCGCGCGGCGCATCCGCGCCGCGCTCGCGGGCGATTTCGTCATGGCCCTCTACAACCCGCGGTCCCCGAGCCGCCCCGAGGGCTTTGCCCGCGCGCTTGCGATTCTGCGCGAGGGCGCCGAGCCCGGGCGGCCGGTGATCTTCGCCCGCGCCGTCGGCACCCCGGACGAACAGGTGGAGACCGTTCCCCTTGCCGATGCGCGCGCGGACATGGCCGACATGCGCACGCTGGTCATCGTCGGGTCGAGCGCGACGCGGCGGGTCGGGCGGTTCGTCTACACGCCGAGGGCGGCGCGATGACCGATCCAGTCCATCGCCTCGGCGACCGATCCGGCCCGGGCGACCGTCGGGGGCAGCGCAACGGCGGGCCGGTCGATCAGGATCACCGGCAGGCCGAGCGCCCGCGCAGCGTCGAGCTTGGCGCGCGCACCGTCGCCGCCGGCGTCCTTGGCCACGACATGGGTGATGCGATGGCTGCGCATCAGCGCAAGGTCGGCCGCCGCATCGAAGGGCCCGCGCGCGACGATCACCGTGCAGGCGGGCAGCGGCGGGGTCGGCGGCGGATCGACAAGGCGCAGCAGATAATGGTGCTGCGGCCGTGCGGCGAAGGCGGCCAGCCCCTGCCGGCCGATGGCAAGGAACACGCGCGCCGGCGGTTCGGGAAGGGCGGCGGCGGCGGCCGCAAGGTCGGGCACGCGCTGCCAGCGGTCGCCCGGCTGCGCCTGCCAGCCCGGCCGGTCGAACCGCAGCAGGGGAACCCCGGCCTCGGCGCAGGCGGCGATGGCGTGCTGCCGCATCTGCGCGGCAAAGGGATGGGTTGCGTCGATCACATGGCTGATCGCCTGGGCGCGCAGATGCGCGGCCAGCCCCGCCGCGCCCCCGAAGCCGCCGATACGCGTTGGAAGCGGCTGCGCCGTCGGCGCGGCCGTGCGCCCGGCGAGCGAATAGGTCGCGTCGACGCCCGCCGCGGCCAGCGCCCGGGCAAGCTGTGCCCCCTCGGTCGTGCCGCCGAGAAGAAGGACGCGGGGCATGGCTGAGGTCGTGGCGGGGATCGTGGCGGAGGTCATGGCGGCGCCCTGGCTCACGGTGATCGGCATCGGCGAGGATGGCCTTGCCGGCCTGCCCGAGGCAAGCCGCGCGCGGCTCGGGGCGGCCGAAGTCGTCTTCGGCGGGGCGCGTCATCTGGCCCTCGCGGGGGTCGGGGCGGCGCGTGCGCGCCCCTGGCCCGTGCCCTTCGACCCCGCCCCGGTCCTTGCGCTGCGCGGGCGGCCGGTGGCGGTGCTCGCCTCGGGCGATCCGTTCTGGCACGGGGCGGGCGGCAGCCTTGCCGCGCTGCTCGACCCCGGCGAGTGGATCAGCCTGCCCGCGCCCTCGACCTTCGCGCTGGCGGCAAACCGCCTGGGCTGGCGGCTTGAGGAGACGCTGTGCCTCGGCCTGCACGCCCAGCCCTTTGCCCGCGCTCGCCCGCACCTGACGCGCGGGGCGCGGCTGATCTGCCTCATGCGCGACGGGGCGGCGGTGGCGGACTTCGCCGCCTATCTCGGCGGCCTCGGTTTCGGCGCCAGCCCCGTCGCAGTGCTCGAGCGCCTCGGCGGGCCGGCCGAGCGGATCCGCCACGGTCGCGCCGATGCGCTGCCTGCGGACATCGCCGCCCCGGTGGCGGTGGCGCTCGAGGTTGCCGGCGCGCCCGGCTTGCCACGCGGCTTTGGGCTTGACGACGATCTTTTCGTCCATGACGGTCAGATCACCCGCGCCGCGATCCGGGCAGTGACACTCGGCGCGCTCGCCCCGCGTCCCGGCGCGCTGCTGTGGGACATCGGCGCGGGGTCGGGCTCGATCTCGGTCGAGTGGTGCCTCGCCGGCGGGCGGGCGCTGGCCCTCGAGCCGCGCCCCGACCGGCTGGCGCATGTCCGCCGCAACGCCGAAGCCTTCGGCGTCGATCATCGGCTGACCGCCATCGCGGGGCACGCGCCGGAGGCGATCGCGGCCCTGACTGCGCCGGCGGCGGTGTTCCTCGGCGGCGGCGCGAGCGAGGCGGTGCTGGCCGCCGTCTGGGCCGCGCTGCCCGCGGGCGGGCGTCTCGTGGCCAACGCGGTGACGCTTGAGACCGAGGCGCTGCTGTCGCGCTGGCAGGGCGCCCGGGGCGGGCGGCTCCTGCGGCTCGATCTGGCCGAGGCGGCGCCGCTCGGGCGGCTGACCGGCTGGGTGCCGCAGCGGCCGGTGGTGCAGTGGAGCGTGACGCGATGAGGGTGGCAGGCTTCGGTTTCCGCGCGTCGGCGACGCCCCAGGCGCTGTTCGCCGCACTCGCGGCGGCCGGGGGGGCGGAGGGCGTGCTGGCGCTGGCCACCGCCGCCGACAGGGCCGCCCACCCGGCCTTTGCCGGGCTTGCCGCGCAGCTCGGCCTGCCTGCGCGCGCCGTTCCGCTCGCCGCCTTGCGCGCCGCCAACGCCACGCCTTCGGCGCGGGTTCCGGCCCGCTACGGCGGGCAGAGCCTTGCCGAGGCCGCCGCCCTTGCTGCGGCCGGGCCGGGCGCGCGGCTGGTCGCAGGGCGTCGGATGTCGCCCTGCGGGCTGGCGACCTGCGCCATCGCCGAAGGAGACCCGCGATGACCGTGCATTTCATCGGCGCCGGGCCCGGCGCGCCCGACCTTCTCACCTTGCGCGGTCGCGACCTGATCGCGGCCTGCCCCGTCTGCCTCTTTGCCGGCTCGCTCGTGCCCGAAGGCGTGCTGGCCCATTGCCCACCGGGCGCGCGGATCGTGAATACCGCGCCCCTCGACCTCGAGCAGATCATCGCCGAGATCGCGGCCGCCCATGCCGCAGGGCTTGACGTCGCGCGGCTGCATTCGGGCGATCTCTCGATCTGGTCGGCCATGGGCGAGCAGCTGCGCCGCCTGCGCGCCCTCGGCATACCCTGCACCGTCACGCCCGGCGTGCCCGCCTTCGCCGCCGCCGCAGCAAGCCTCGGCGCCGAACTGACGCTGCCGGGGCTGGCGCAATCGGTGGTGCTGACGCGCACGCCGGGCCGAGCTTCGGCGATGCCCGAGGGCGAGCGGCTAGCCGCCTTCGCCGCCACCGGCGCGGTGCTTGCAATTCACCTGTCGGTGCATGTGCTCGACCGGGTGGTGGCCGAGCTTCTGCCCCATTACGGCCCCGATTGCCCGGTGGCGGTGGTCTGGCGCGCGAGCTGGCCGGACGAACGGGTGGTGCGCGCCACGCTCGCCACGCTCGATCCCGCGCTCGGGTCCGAGATGGAGCGCACGGCCCTCATCCTTGTCGGGCGCACGCTCGGGGCCGAGGACTTCGCTGTCTCGCGCCTCTACGCCGCCGACTACGACCGCCGCTTCCGCCCCGGCGCGGCGGCGCCGGGCGCGCCGGACCGCCGATGACCCCGCCCCTGCCCCCCGGCCTGATGCTGGCCGCCCCGGCCTCGGGCACGGGCAAGACCACGCTGATGCTGGGCCTTGCGCGCGCGCTGGTGGAGCGCGGGCTGGTCGTCCAGGGCTTCAAGTCCGGCCCCGACTACATCGATCCGGGCTTTCACCGCGCGGCGACGGGACGGGCTTCGTTCAACCTCGACAGCTGGGCGATGTCGCAGGGCCTGATCGCGCGCATCGCAGAGGCCGCGCGCGGTGCGGATCTGGCGCTGGCCGAGGGCTCGATGGGCCTGTTCGACGGGGTGGCGCAGCCGGGGGCGTGGGGCACGGGGGCAAGCGCCGAGGTGGCGCAGGCGATGGGCTGGCCGGTGGTGCTGGTGCTCGACCCGGCGGGGCAGGCGCAGACCGCGGCGGCGGTGGCGCAGGGGCTTGCCCGCTTC
>CALJZN010000103.1 GCA_937983405.1 uncultured Paracoccaceae bacterium | reverse complement strand
CCGTATGCCCCGTGTCGCCATGTCAGCATCCCCCGGCCTATCCCCCACCAAAACGAGGATTGCCCCGGAATATGCCGGAAGGCAACGGACAAGGGAAGCAAGAAAAACGTGCGATTTCAATGGCGCTGCGGAAGCTGCCGGAAGCTGCCGGAAGCGCCCATGGCGGACTCCCGCTCCGCCACCTGCCCTCGCAAAAGCGTTCTCCCGATCCGGCTGCGGCAGGGTTTCTGCGATATCTTCAGGGGTTATGCGGGCGGGGCGGGGTACCGGCCCAGGCGCCGAAACGCGATCCTGCGTTGTCTCCGGGCCGACAATCTGCGGACGCGGACCCGCTTGCCGCGTGCGGCCCTGGGCAAGCCGACGAATCCTCTGATAAAGCACGAGTTTCAGAAACAGCGCATGCGGTGCCGTTGCGACGGTGGTGGCCATGCCGCAGGAAACTGGCGTCGAACGCCGTGCGGGTTGCGATCTGACCCCGGTCGCCGCCGGATGAGCGGCGGGGTCAGGCCATCAGCCACCGCAAGCGGATCGAGGCGCGCCGCGACTGCGATCCTCCGGATCGCCCCTTATCCGTCTCGCCTTCGACCGGGCCAGGACTGCAGGCGGCATGGGCCAGAGCGCCGCCTGCGGCGTCGAACGGGTGCGATCGCGTTTACCCCGACGTTGGCCACCGACACGGCGGCCGACTGCCCAGTTGGCCAACCGCCTGACACGGCATCGGCCCTTGCGGGCGCAGGGCCCGAGGGCCGACCCCTCGACCGGGCCGCGCTTTTTGCCCGAGGGATACCCGCCCGGCTTGCCGACGGTTCCGGCGACCGGTCAGTGCCCGCTGTCGGGCGGGCGGGGTGCCTCGGGCGCGCTGCGCCCCGCGCGCTTGGCCGCGATCGCCTCGGCCAGGAACGCCCGGCCGCGCCGTTCGGCCAGGCGGATGCGGACCGAGGTCATGAAGGCCTCCTGCAGCGTGGGCGAGGAGGTGCCGATCACGCGCGCGACCTTCTCGAAGAGGCGGTCGTCGCCAAGCTCGTCCTGGACCGCCAGGACATCGCGGGCCAGCGCGTCGCCGAGATCCTGAACGAACTGCATGCGCCTACCGCGAGGCCTCGCCGAGGCGGCGGCGGACATAGTCGGTGACCGCCTCGATCATCGGCTTCATGTGCGCGTCCTCGTCCTCGAAGAAATGGCCCGCGCCCTCGATCTGGCGGTGCGTGATGGTGATGCCCTTCTGCTCGTGCAGCCGGGCCACCAGCGCGGCCGTATCCTTGGGCGGGGCGACGCGGTCGGCGGTGCCGTGGATGATCAGGCCCGACGCGGGGCAGGGGGCGAGGAAGGTGAAGTCGTAGAGGTTGGCCGGCGGCGCGACCGAGATGAAGCCCGTCACCTCGGGCCGGCGCATCAGAAGCTGCATGCCGATCCAGGCGCCGAAGGAGAACCCCGCGACCCAGCAATGCTTGGAGTTCTGGTTCAGCGACTGCAGGTAGTCGAGCGCCGCGGCGGCGTCCGACAGCTCGCCGATGCCATGGTCGAACTCGCCCTGGCTGCGTCCGACGCCGCGGAAGTTGAAGCGCAGCACGGTGAAGCCGAGGTGATAGAAGGCATAGTGCAGGTTGTAGACAACCTTGTTGTTCATCGTGCCGCCGAACTGCGGATGCGGGTGCAGCACGATGGCGATGGGTGCGTCCTTGTCCTTCTGGGGGTGGTAGCGGCCTTCAAGGCGGCCTTCGGGGCCGGGAAAGATCACTTCGGGCATCGCGGTCGGGGTTCTCCGGTGCCAAGGCCCGGGCGATCGCCAAACTTGACGAAATCGCTCGGGCAAACTAGAACCATTCTAAACCGTGCCGCCGGGACGGGGGAGGGGCGGCGCGGAGGCTGTCAGGCACTTAAGCAGGCTTCCGCCTGCCGTCAATCGTCCTGACCCTGTAACCCGTTGCGAGGAAGGGTGCCGTGGGATGAAACTTTCGACCAAGGGCCGCTATGCGATGGTCGCCTTGACCGACCTTGCCGCCGCGCCGCGGGACGAACCGGTGTCGCTGGCCGAGATCTCGCGGCGCCAGGACATCTCGCTGCCCTATCTCGAACAGCTGTTCGTCAAGCTGCGGCGTGCCGGGCTGGTCGAATCGGTGCGGGGGCCCGGCGGGGGCTATCGCCTCGCGCGGTCGGCCGATGCGATCCGCGTGTCGGAGATCCTCGCCGCGGTGGAGGAGACCGTCAGCGCCACCCACACCGGGGCCGGGGCCTCGGGCGCCTTGTCGGGCTCGAAGGCGCAATCCCTCACCAACCGTCTGTGGCAAAGCCTGTCGGCGCATGTCTACGTCTTTCTGCACCAGACCCGGCTGTCGGACGTGGTGGGTAACGCGCTTACGCCCTGCCCGGCGGTGCCGATGCTGTTCCAGGTGGTGGACGAGGCGGCCGAGCGCGAGGATGCGCGCGCATGACGCCGCGCGTCTATCTCGACTGGAACGCCTCTGCCCCGCTGCTGCCCGAGGCGCGGGCGGCCATGATCGCGGCGATGGACGTGGCGGGCAACCCATCGTCGGTGCATGCCGAGGGGCGGGCGGCGCGCGCGCTGGTCGAGCGGTCGCGCGAGCGGCTGGCGGTGGCGCTGGGCGCGCAGGCGTCCGAGGTCGTGTTCACCTCGGGCGCGACCGAAGCGGCGGCGCTGGCGCTGGCGGGGCGGGGGCTGGCCGGCGCGGGGGTCGAGCATGACGCGGTCGCGGCCTGGACCGAGGCGCGGCTGCCCGTGGACCGCGCGGGCCGGGTGGCGGTGGACGACCCGGCGGGCGCGACGCTGCAACTGGCCAACGGCGAGACCGGCGTGCTGCAGGACCTGCCGGCGGGGCTGGCCGTCAGCGACCTGACGCAGGCGGTGGGCCGGGTGCCGCTGGCCTTCGACTGGCTGGGCGCGGGCATGGGCATCGTCTCGGCGCACAAGTTCGGCGGGCCGAAGGGGGTGGGGGCGCTGCTTCTGCGGCGGGGCCTTGACGTGGCGCCCGCGCTGCGCGGCGGCGGGCAGGAGCGCGGGCGCCGGGCGGGGACCGAAAACGTGATTGGCATCGTCGGGATGGCCGCCGCCGCCGAGGCCGCGGTGCGCGACCTCGCCGCGGGGGTGTGGGAGCGGGTGGCGGAACTTAGAAATAGTCTAGAAGCGGCTCTGGCCGCGGCCGGGGATGCGACTATTTTTGTCGGGCATGCGGTGCGGCGCCTGCCCAACACGTCCTGCGTCGCGGTGCCGGGCTGGAAGGGCGAGACGCAGGTGATGCAGATGGACCTTGCGGGGTTTGCGGTGTCGGCCGGATCGGCTTGCTCATCGGGCAAGGTCCGCGAAAGCCGGGTGCTGCGGGCGATGGGGTTCGATGCGGCCACCGCGTCGGGCGCGATCCGCATCTCGCTCGGCCCGCAGACGACCCGCGACGAGGTCGAGCGCTTCGCCGCGGCCTGGACGGCAGCGCTGCGCCGCCGGCGCGACCGCGCGGCATGATGGATCGGAACGCAGGAGGAGGCTGGCCCATGGCGGCACTGGATGCGACGCGGACGCGGGACGGCGTGGACGCGCAGACGCTGCGCACCGTCGAGGCGATGGCGGGCAAGTACAAGCACGGCTGGGAAACCGACATCGAGACTGAGTTCGCGCCGAAGGGCCTGAACGAGGACATCGTGCGGCTGATCTCGGAGAAGAACGGCGAGCCCGCCTGGCTGCTCGACTGGCGCCTCGCCGCCTTCCGGCGGTGGCAGCAGATGGAGGAACCGACCTGGGCGATGGTGCACTACCCGGCCATCGACTATCAGGACCAGTACTACTACGCGCGCCCCAAGGCGCTGAGCCGCAAGCCCAGGTCGCTGGACGAGGTGGACCCCAGGCTGCTGGCGACCTACGCCAAGCTCGGCATCCCGCTGCGGGAGCAGATGATCCTCGCCGGGGTCGAGGGGGCCGAGGGGGCGCCGGCCGCCGCGCGCAAGGTCGCGGTCGATGCCGTGTTCGATTCGGTCAGCGTCGGCACGACCTTCAAGGAAGAGCTGCGCCGGGCCGGCGTGATCTTCTGCGCGATCTCGGAGGCGGTGCGCGAGCACCCCGAGCTGGTGCGGAAGTATCTGGGCTCGGTCGTGCCGCCCACCGACAACTTCTTCGCCACGCTCAATTCGGCGGTGTTCTCGGACGGCTCGTTCGTCTATGTGCCCCCCGGGGTGCGCTGCCCGATGGAGCTGTCCACCTATTTCCGCATCAACGCCGAGAATACCGGCCAGTTCGAGCGCACCCTCATTGTCGCCGACAGGGGGGCCTACGTCAGCTACCTCGAGGGCTGCACGGCGCCGCGGCGCGACACGCACCAGCTGCACGCCGCGGTGGTCGAGATCGTCGCGCTCGACGATGCCGAGGTGAAGTATGCCACCGTGCAGAACTGGTATCCGGGCGACGAGGAGGGCCGCGGCGGCATCTACAACTTCGTCACCAAGCGCGCCGACTGCCGCGGCGCGCGCTCGAAGGTGATGTGGACGCAGGTCGAGACCGGCAGCGCGATCACCTGGAAATACCCCTCCTGCATCCTGCGCGGCGACGACTCGCAGGGCGAGTTCTATTCCATCGCCATCGCCAACAACGCCCAGCAGGCCGACACCGGCACCAAGATGATCCATCTCGGCCGGAACACGCGGTCGCGCATCGTCTCGAAGGGCATCAGCGCGGGGCGGGCGCAGAACACTTATCGCGGGCTGGTCTCGGTTCATCCCCGGGCTGCGGGCAGCCGCAACTACACCCAGTGCGACAGCCTGCTCATCGGCAACCGCTGCGGCGCGCACACCGTGCCCTACATCGAGGTGCGCAACAGCTCGAGCCGGGTCGAGCACGAGGCGACGACCTCGAAGGTGGACGAGGATCAGCTGTTCTACTGCCGCTCGCGGGGCATGAGCGAGGAGGAGGCGGTGGCGCTGGTCGTCAACGGTTTCTGCCGCGAGGTGCTGCAGGCCCTGCCGATGGAGTTCGCGATGGAGGCGCAGAGCCTGGTCGCGATCAGCCTGGAGGGGAGCGTCGGCTAGCCGTTGCCCCGTCGTCCCGAGCCTTCATGCCACCGCTGCCGGACCGTGCCGGCCCATCGTCCGAGGATTGCCATGCTTGAGATCCGCAACCTGCACGTCGAGCTCGAGGACGGCGGCACGCCCATCCTCAAGGGCGTGAACCTGGCCGTGAAGGGCGGCGAGGTGCATGCCATCATGGGGCCGAACGGCTCGGGCAAGTCCACCCTCTCCTACGTGCTGTCGGGCCGCGACGGCTATGTCGTGACCCAAGGCAGCGCGACGCTCGACGGGGCCGACCTGCTGGCGATGGCGCCCGAGGAGCGGGCGGCGGCGGGGCTGTTCCTGGCCTTCCAGTATCCGGTCGAGATTCCGGGCGTGGGCAACATGACCTTCCTGCGCACGGCGCTGAACGCGCAGCGCAAGGCGCGCGGCGAGGCCGAGGTGAGCGCGGCGGACTTCCTCAAGCTCGTGCGCGCCAAGGCCAAGGCGCTGGCGATCGACGCCGAGATGCTTCGCCGCCCGGTCAACGTGGGCTTCTCGGGCGGCGAGAAGAAGCGCAACGAGATCCTGCAGATGGCGGTGCTGGAGCCGAAGCTGTGCATCCTGGACGAGACCGACTCGGGCCTCGACGTGGACGCGATGAAGCTGGTGGCGGACGGGGTGAACGCCCTGCGCGACGCCGGGCGCGGCTTTGTGGTCATCACGCACTACCAGCGCCTGCTCGATCACATCCGCCCCGACATCGTGCACATCATGGCCGACGGCCGCATCGTCCGGACCGGCGGGCCCGAGCTGGCGCTCGAGGTCGAGTCGAACGGCTACGCCGGCATCCTGGCCGAGGTGGCGTGATGGCCCGGCCCGACGCAAGGCCCGACGCGAGGCACGCCGCGGAGTCGCGGCTGGCGGCGGCACCGGCCGGCGGCGGCGCCTGGCTCCGGGCCGCGCGCGAGGCCGCGCGCGAGCGGCTTCTGGCCATGGGTCTGCCCGGCCGGCGCGATGAATACTGGCGCTACACCGATCCTGCCGATCTGACCTCGGCCGAGGCCCCCGCCGCGGCGCCCCCGCGCGCGGCCGATGGGGCCGAGCCCTTCGCCGCTGCGGAGCCGCTGCGGCTGGTGTTCGTCGACGGGCTGTTCGACCCCGCCGCTTCGGACCCGCCCGAGCTTGCCGGCGTGCAGATCGAGCGGCTGGCCGAGGCCGCCCCGCGCGATCTGCACTGGGCGCGGGACCTCTTCGGCGCCATCGAGGCGCGGGGCCAGACGCCGGTGCCGCGGCCGCTTGCGGCGCTGAACACCGCGCTTGCGGCCGATGGCCTGCTCCTTCGCGTCTCGGGGCGGGCGGAACGGCCGGTCGCGCTGGTTCGCCGGCAGGCGGCAGAGGGCTCGGACGTGATGCTGCACCATTGCATCCGCATCGAGCCGGGGGCCGAGCTGACCCTGCTCGAGAGCGGCCCGGGGGGCGCCCGGACGACCGATGTGCTCGAGGTCGATGTCGGCGACGGCGGGCGGTTCCACCATGTGCGGCTTCAGGGGCGCGACCATGGCGGCCGCGTGGCTGCGCATCTGTTCGCCCGCGTCGGGGCGGCGGCCCAGCTGCGCGCGTTCACGCTGACGGCGGACGGCCCGCTGACGCGCAACGAGGCCTATGTCGAGCTGGCAGGGGCGGGCGGGCTGGCGCATCTGGCCGGGGCGGCGCTGGGCGACGGGGCCTTCCACCACGACGACACGGTGGTCCTGCGCCACATAGCGCCGGGCTGCGAAAGCCGGCAGGTGTTCAAGAAGGTGCTGAAGAACGGCGCTGCGGGCGTGTTCCAGGGCAAGATCCACGTCCTGGCGCAGGCGCAGAAGACCGACGGCTACCAGATCGCCCAGGCGCTGCTGCTTGACGAGGCGAGCCAGTTCCTCGCCAAGCCCGAGCTCGAGATCTACGCCGACGACGTGAAATGCTCGCACGGCTCGACCGTGGGCGCGATCGACCCCGTCGCGCTCTACTACCTGCGCTCGCGCGGGGTGCCGCGGGCCCGGGCCGAGGCGCTTCTGGTGCAGGCCTTCCTGGCCGAGGCGGTGGACGAGATCGCCGACCCGACCCTCGCCGAGGACATCCGCGCCCGGCTGGAGGCCTGGGTCGCACGGCACAGCGGCTGAGGGGGGACGATGTCGGTCAGCGGCGACATCGTCGAAAGCTGGCGCGCGCCGGGCGCGGTGATCCGCCGGCGGCTTGCCGAGGGCCCGCGCGAGGACCGCGCGGCGGGCATCCTGCTGCTGGCCTGCCTGTTCGCCTTCGTGGCGCAATGGCCCGGGCTGGTGCGCGCGGCGGCCGCCGACCCCGCGGTGCCCTTCGAGGCGCGGCTCGGCGGCGCGCTGATGGGCACGATGTTCCTCGTCCCGCTGCTGGCCTATGGCGTGGCGGCGGCCAGCCGGCTGGTGCTGCGCGCTTTCGGGGTGGCCGTGCCGTGGCATGGGGCGCGGCTGGCGCTGTTCTGGGCGATGCTCGCGGTCGGCCCGCTGGTGCTTGGCCACGGGCTGCTGGCGGCCGCCCTGGGCGAGGGCCTGGTGCCAAGCCTGGTCGGGGCCGGCGTGGCGGCCGCGTTCCTCGCGATCTGGGCGGCCGCGCTGGCCGCGGCGAGGGTTGAGCCCCCGGGCCCGAACGCATAGAAAGGCGTCATGGAGTTTTCCCTCGCCTCGCTGGCCTCGCTGGTGCGCGACACCATCGCCGACCCCCGGGCGGGCGCCCGGCGGGTCCTGGCCCTGCCGGTGCCGCACGAGGCGCGCTGGATGGCGCTGCTCCTCGTGGTCGTCCTCAGCGTGCTGCTGACGCAGGCGGCGCTGCAGCTCTTCGGGGCCACCGAGGCCGTCATGGGGCCCGCCGCCGTCAGCCCGTTCCTGTCGGGGGGCATCCAGGCCGCCGCGCTGGTGATCGTCGTGGTCGCGGTGGACCGCATCGGGCGGATGTTCGGCGGCCGCGGGCGGTTCGACGATGCGCTTCTGCTGGTGACCTGGCTGCAGGTGGTGATGATCTGCCTGCAGGTTGCCCAGCTGGTGGCGCTGATCGTCCTGCCGCCGCTGGCGGGGCTGATCACGCTGGGCAGCTTCGCTGTGTTCTTCTGGGTGTTGACCGGGCTCGTGGCCGAGCTGCACGGGTTCCGGAGCCGCAGGCAGGTGTTCGCCGGCATCCTCGCGTCGCTGTTCGCGCTATCCTTCGCCATGGCGCTGCTGGTGAACCTGTTGGGCGTCGATCTGGTCGAGGGCTGAGCGATGTACGACGTCGAGGCGGTGCGCCGCGATTTCCCGATCCTGTCGCGCCGCGTCAACGGCCGCCAGCTGGTCTATCTCGACAACGGTGCCTCGGCGCAGAAGCCGAGGGCGGTGATCGACGCCGTGGCGCAGGCCTATGCGATGGACTACGCCAATGTCCACCGCGGCCTGCACCACCTCTCGACGGTGGCGACCGAGCGTTACGAGGCGGTGCGCGGCACCCTGCGGCGGTTCCTCAACGCGGGCAGCGAGGCCGAGATCGTGTTCACCTCGGGCACGACCGAGGGGATCAACCTTGTCGCCTATGGCTGGGCGATGCCGCGGCTGGGGCCGGGCGACGAGATCGTGCTGTCGATCCTCGAGCATCACGCCAACATCGTGCCGTGGCATTTCCTGCGCGAGCGTCAGGGGGTGGTGCTGCGCTGGGTCGAGACGGATGCCGACGGCAACCTCGACCCCCAGGCGGTGCTCGACGCCATTAGCCCGCGCACCCGGCTCGTCGCCGTCACGCACATGTCGAACGTGCTGGGCACGGTGGTGGACGTGGCCGCGATCTGCGCCGGCGCGCGGGCGCGCGGCGTGCCGGTGCTGGTCGACGGCAGCCAGGCGGCGGTGCACATGCCGGTCGATGTGCAGGCGATCGGCTGCGACTTCTACCCCGTCACGGGGCACAAGCTGTACGGTCCGTCGGGGTCGGGGGCGATCTTCATCCGCGCCGAGCGGCTGGCCGAGATGCGCCCCTTCATGGGCGGCGGCGACATGATCCGCGAGGTCGGGCGCGAGACGGTCCTCTACAACGACCCGCCGATGAAGTTCGAGGCCGGGACGCCGAGCATCGTCAACCAGATCGGGCTGGGCGTGGCGCTCGACTATCTCATGGGCCTCGGCATGGATGCGATCGCGGCGCATGAGGCGCGTGTGCGCGACTATGCGCTGACCCGGCTGTCGGGCCTGAACTGGCTGCGGCTTCAGGGCCGCCCGCGCCACCGCGGCGCGATCTTTTCCTTCATCCTCGACGGGCCGGCCCATGCGCACGACCTCTCGACGGTGCTCGACCGCAAGGGGGTGGCGGTGCGCGCGGGCAGCCATTGCGCGATGCCCCTGATGCAGCATCTGGGCCTGAGCGCGACCTGCCGCGCCTCCTTCGGCCTTTACAACACCGAGGCCGAGGTCGATGCGTTGGTCGAGGCGCTGGAACTCTGCCACGAGCTCTTTGCCTGAACGCCGGCGCCGCGGGCGCCGAAGGCCGTTGCGGGCGCCGCGCCCGGCCGCTATACAGCGCCGCGGGCACCCGTAGCTCAGCTGGATAGAGTGCTGCCCTCCGAAGGCAGAGGTCACAGGTTCGAATCCTGTCGGGTGCGCCAGCCCTTGCGACGACGTGATGCCTCCGCCCGGAACGGCGCCGCGGCGCCGGGCGGGTGCCACGGGCCGGGCGCCGCATCTGCGGCGCACTTCGCGCGGGTGCCGGACGGCTGGGGTGCGCGGATCGACGGACGGGCAGGGGTTCCCCCATCCCCGCACGGGGCTTGACCTGCCCGTTCGGTGAGAGGTGTTGCGACAGGTCGGCGCCAATTTCCCGTCGGCCCCGAATGGTGCGCCGGCACCGGACGGGGCGCTTCGCGCCGGCCTGGCTGCGCCTGCGTCGGGCAAGCCACCCGTTCGGGATGGGTTCCGATCCTCCCCGCCCCCAGGGTCGGGCCGACGCCCGCGCGTGCCGGACAGCGCGGTTCTTCGGGTCCTGAAGGGGTCAAACCGGCTTGAGCGCGGCGCTTGAGCGCACCGCTGTCGGCCGACTGGTGCGTGGTCCTGCACGGCCAGGGGGATCAGTCGGTTCGTGCAGCCCGGCGGAAGACCAGGGTCAGGGTGGAAGACCGGGGTCAGGAAGGGCACGCCCTCGACCGACGGGCGCCGCAGAGAGCCGAACCAAGGCCCGGCGTCGGGCCGACCACGGCGCGACCCGGCGATCCGGGGTGGCAGGGGCAGCAGGACTCGAACCCGCGACCCTCGGTTTTGGAGACCGATGCTCTACCGACTGAGCTATACCCCTGTGCCGCACGGTGGACCTACGGCAGCGGGGGCGCGAAATCAAGAGGGGGCGGCGGTTACTCCGGCCCGTCCGCCGCGGGGGGGCGCCCGCCGCCGGACCCCCGCCGCCGGACCCCCGGGCCTTCGCGCCGCCGTCGCGGGCAAGCCGCGATTCCGTTCCCCCGTGATCCGCGCTAGGCTGCGGCCGTGACCCGCACCATGACCCGCGCCATGACCCGCACCGCGCTGCCCCGCTCCGGGCCCGACAGCCCCGCCCCGCCGGACCGCTCGGCCTTCGACGCCGCGCCATGGCTCGATCTGCCCGGCAGCGTGCTTGCGCCCTGCAGCGGCGTGCCGACGATGCTCTCGCCGGCCGAGGAACGGCTGTACTGGTGGCTCGGCGCCGTCTGGGTGCAGGACGCGGGCGCGGTGGTCGACCTCGGCTGTTTCCTCGGCGGCTCGACCGCGCGACTGGCCGAAGGTCTTGCTGTCGCCGGGCGCCGCGCGCCGGTGATCGCCTTCGACCGCTTTCGCATCGCGACGACCCAGCAGCGCCGCTTCCTCGACCCCGCGGGGCTGCCGCGGCTCGAGGGGAACGACTCGCTGCCCCTCGTCACCCGGTTGCTTGCCCCCTGGGCCGATCGGCTGCGGACGGTGCGGGGCGAGCTGGGGCCGGGCCTTGCCTGGGGCGACGGGCCGGTCGAGGTGCTGGTGGTGGACATCGCCAAGTCGGCGGCGGCGGCCGATGCCCTGGCGGCCGCCTTCTTTCCCGCGCTGCTGCCGGGGCGGTCGGTGGTGGTGCAACAGGACTTCCTGCACCACGCCCAGCCGTGGCTGCCGGCGCAGATGGCGCTTCTGGGCGATGCGTTCGAGCCGGTGGCGCATTGCCCGCCCGATTCGGTGACCTTCCTCTGCCGCCGGCAGGTGACGGCAGACCGCCTTGCCGCCGCCCGGATCGCCGACGCCGCCGACGCGACGCTGGCGGCCGCCCTGGATGCGGCGGCCGAGCAGCTGGGCGACTGGGGGCTGGGCCCGCGGATTGCGGCACAGGCCGCGGCGCTGGCCCGCACCCCGGGCGCGCGCAGCGCCGCCGTCCTGCGCGCGGCCCCCGGGCGGCGACGCCCGGCGGCCGAGGCCTGAGCCGCGCGCGGCGCTGCGGGGGGCCCCGCGGGGGGAAGAGGGCCAGGGGGGCCAGGGGGGGCCACGGGGGCCTACAGGGCCTGAGGGGGCGCGCGCCGGGCTGCGGGCCCGACCCGGCGCGCGACGGGCGTGCCGGACATCGGCGGCGGCGGCCCCGGGGGCGGCTTCTGCGCCGGCAGCGCGGCCTCGGTCCGGTGCGGGCGGGCATCTGCATCTCCCTGCGACGCGCGGGCGGCCGGGGCTAGCAGAGACCGGCGACCTGCCGTCGGACCCAGCTGGTCCTCGGATCCGTCGCGTTGCGACGATGCCAGAACACCGAGACGGGAAAGCTGCGCACCGCGAGCGGAGGCCGTGCCGTCACGAGGCCGAAGCCGGGCGCGAAGGCCAGGGCCACCCGTGCCGGCAACGTGACCAGCGCGCCCGAGGCCGCAACGGCAGCCAGCGCCGGCAGGAAGGCGGGCAGGGCAAGAACCACCCGGCGCGCCCGTCCGATCATCCCGAGCTGGTCATCGACGATGCCGCGCAGGTCTCCCCCGGGCGCGATGAGGACGTGATCGGCGGCGCAATAGGCGTCAAGGTCGAGCAAGGGCGCCCCAGGCAGCGCTTCGGGACGGCCCGCCACGAGGAAGGACTCCTGATAAAGCCGTTCGCCCAGGATCGCCTCGGGCAGGTCCCAGACATAGCCGAGCGCGAGGTCGGCGCGTCCCTCGGTCAGCGCCTCCATCGCGGCGCCCCGGCCCTGCGGCAGGACCGACAGGGTCAGGCCCGGCGCCAGCGCCCGCAGGCGCGCCGCCAGCGGCGGGATCAGCACGGCCTGTTCGGCATCGAGCGCCGCGATGCGCAGAAGTCCGGTCGCGGTGGCAGGGTCGAAGGCCCGCGCCGCGCCGAGCGCGCCGCGCAGCGCCTCGACCGCCGCGGCGACCGGGGCCTCCAGCGCCAGCGCGGTCGCGGTGGGCTCCATCCCGTGCGGGCGGCGCAGGAACAGCTCGTCCGCGAAGATGTCG